>CAYHAK010000114.1:0-2509 GCA_964354625.1 uncultured Candidatus Bathyarchaeia archaeon | reverse complement strand
GTTGCCGTGTCAGTAGCCGTCGGTGTGTTCGTCGGCGTCACCGGCGTGTTGGTGGCCGTGGCGGTCGCTGTCGCCGTGCTCGTGCGCGTCGGCGTCGGTGTATTCGTCGGTATTATCGGCGTATTGGTCCGTGTCGGCGTGCGGGTGGCCGTCGGGGTTGGCAACTCACTGATGATGACGTTTACGACGCAGTCGTTGAAGTCCTGATCCCCACCGCCCCAGGTGTCCTCCCACTGGATTTGAGCTGTCTGGCTGTCTATGGAGGTGATGTGAGCGTGCTGGACGTTGTCGGGGTTCCGGTCGGCGGGGCCGGTATGGTAGATCCTGTTTCCGTCGGGCGGGCCGACGTCGGGCGTGGTAAGCATGAACTCCAATTCGCCCGCGCCAAAAGTCCCCAGGTCGAGCGGATGATGCAGGTGATCCTTGCAGTCGAAGATATCTGGGTCAACAGGTGGGCTCCAGCCGGGTGCTGCGTAGAGGCCAAAGGTATTGTTGTACGCGGCGTCCGCACCGACGAGCTTAACGTCCACAGCGCTGGAGTTGATGATGAGTTTCTGATCCCCGGTGATGGTGTATGCGTGCGCCTCGCCGGCGCCCCAGGGATTCAGTGTGAGGATGAGAACGATGAGACAGCTGCCAAGCAGCGCAACCCACTGCCACGGAGCGAGGCCGAGATGTCGTCGCTGAGGTTGCATCATACCCCGGCCACCCCCATGGTGCCCGAATCACGATACGTATAAATACGTACAGGCCGCGTTTCCTTCCGCGACCCCAAGGCATCCCTGCCTGCGCTGTTCTCTTGTGATGCTCGAACCTACGGCGGGGAAAAGATAGCCACCAAGCCTACTAATTATACTCTTTCGCGAGATTTGTCAAGTCCCTGAACGCCTATGTCAGCCGAGAACGTGAGAAAGGCGCCGGAGGGCGAGGGAACGCGGGAGCCGTAGGGAACGCCGGCCAGCCATCTCCAGCCATTGTGGCTCTCGTCTCTTGGGGCCAACCATGGACGTACGGGTGCCCGCCCGCCCAACGGCGCAGTTACCTTCAACGATGAGCTGGTGGTGCTGGCCTCAGGTAGGCTTGAGCTGCGCCGGGCTGTCGTAGGGCGCCGAGCAAGAAGCTTCCGGGACGTTCTGCCGCGATTCGCGAGCGTTCGCCATGCCATGAGGACTTCGCCGTATCAGGACGAATGCCGCAGATTATGGGCAGTTTGGCTCATGCGACGATACGGTTGACACAGGAAAGGGGCACCGCCGATTCGGCGGTGCCCCTTTTGTCGGTCGTTTCAGGTTCGACGATCCTCGGCCTGCCTAGGGAGGAGGGGGCAGGGGCGGTTGGTTCGGTAAGGGGTTCTGGCAAGTGCTGCCGTCGCGACCCCAGACGAACTGGAGGTCCTTGATGTCGACGTCGTTGTCAATCAACTTGGGCTCCAGGTCATAGAACTTGTCGTACAGCATCAGCCCGAAGGTGGCGCCGTACCGGAAAGCGATAGCCTGCTGGTCTAGCACGTTGACCTCGCAGTCAAGGTTGAGGTCGCCCTCGAGCATCCTCACCGTGACCGTGATGTCCGTGCAGTCCTCAGTCAGACCACCCGGCAGAGTGGCCGGCCAGGGCTCGCTGGCGTAGATGTCAGCAACCTCGCAGTTCTCGTCGAGGATCGTCGACACCACACCGTTGTCCTTGGTCGGCCTCACCCGCTGGAACATGTCAGGGTCAGGCTCCAGGTGGATGGTCTTCAGCCACTCGCCCACCGGCATCGGGTTGCCCAATGCCTGACCGGCGGAGACACAACCGAACATGATCCAGTTCTCGGTCATGATGGTCATGGTGCAGTTGATGTTCCCGCGCCAGCCAGCGATGACGCTCTCGTCGATCTCGTCGACCAGAGTGTCAGCGTCGTTGTCCAACCCGTCAGAACCGGCGTCGGCCACACTCACGTCAAAGATCTTGTGGTCGTACTTGAGCTGCTCCTCGTAGGCCGCGAGGCCCTCCGGGTCGGTGTCGGAGTCGTTCGGGCTGTCCGTATCCTCCCGCAGGAAGATGTAGTCGGCCACATCGAGTTCGCCCTTGCCGATCTGAGCACCCGTGTCCGGGTTCGTCACGTGGCAGTCAAGACCCGCCTTGCACAGCCACAGGTTCACCTGGTCCTGAATGCCTGGCAGGTCCGGCCTGCCGTCCTTCACCATCCCGTTGAACTGTGAAGGATCGGGCGTGCTGGTGGGCGTCTTCGTCGCTGCCGGCGTTGCTGTTACCGTCGCCGTAGCTGTCGCCGTGACCGTCGCACCTTCAGGCGTCCTCGTTGCCGTGACGGTGGCTGTTGCGGTGTTAGTAGCCGTCGGTGTGTTCGTCGGCGTCACCGGCGTGTTGGTGGGCGTCGGCGTGCTGGTTGCCGTGTCAGTAGCCGTCGGTGTGTTCGTCGGCGTCACCGGCGTGTTGGTGGGCGTCGGCGTGCTGGTTGCCGTGTCAGTAGCCGTCGGTGTGTTCGTCGGCGTCACCGGCGTGTTGGTGG
>CAYHAK010000113.1:0-2523 GCA_964354625.1 uncultured Candidatus Bathyarchaeia archaeon | reverse complement strand
TTCACTCCAGGCCTTCCGCCTGCAATCCGGACACTGCGTCGCCATACCCCTCAGCTCCTCGTCGTAGACATCCCCCAGTTCAGAGAACTCTTCGGCCGTCTCCTCGAGAACCCTCCTAGTAGTGAAGTATGTACCACAGCGCTCACACTTGACTCGGAGCAGCTGCAGCTCGACTTCTAGGTCCTTCTTTGTGGTCGATGCGAGTTCGAACTCATCCGAGAGCTTGATTGCGTCGACGGGACACACCTCCTCACAGACTCCGCACATAATGCATCTGCCATAGAAAAGCCTGAGGGTCCAGACTTTCTCTTTCTCCTCAACGGTTAAGGCATTAGGTGGACAAGTCTTAGCGCACGCTCCGCATCCTATACATGCGTCGAAGTCAAGCACCGGTCTCCCTCGGAGTCCCTCGGGTGTAGGTGTCATCTCCACCGGGTAATTGAAGGTTACACGTCCCCTCTTTATCGCAACCCTCAGCAACTTCAAGATCCCACTCAACAAGTACCCTCCATTAGGTCCTTGTTCTTGACAAGCTTCGAAATACCTGTCCTATCGTCGATTACAATCATCCTCTCCGTGCATGAGATACAGGGATCGATGCTCCCAATGATTATGGAGGCATCTGCTAAGGTTTCTCCAACTAGTATCAGGGGAGTTACAGGTAAGTTAGCATATGTCGGAGCTCTAACGCGCCATCTATAGACTGTATCCTGTCCGCCGGTTATCATGTAGTGAACGTCCGTTCCTCTTGGTCCCTCAACTAGACCCACTGAGGTAACGTCGGATGGAATGTAATCTATAGGAACGTGGACAGGACCATTGGGGAGCGACTCTAAGGCTTGCTTGATTATCTTCAAAGACTCTAGAGTGTCCTGAGCCCTGACTATGGTTCTAGCCATTACGTCGCCCTCCGATTGAATGGGTGTCTTGAACTCGAAGTTTGAATAAGCTTCGTATGGGTAGTCTCTCCTCGCATCTATATCGACGCCAGAGGCCCTAGCTAAAGGTCCCATTACGGAGTACTTCAACGCGTCCCCCTTCGATAAGTAACCAACGCTCTTGAGCCTGGTTTGTAAGGTGTCTAAGTTGAGCACCGCATCTAGCAGCTCCTCATACTCGGATTGGGCCACCGAAACCTCCCTGAGGGCTCTCTGCCTCTTGTCATCCCTAATATCTCTCCTAACACCACCGGGGACGATCATGCCATACTGCTTCCTGTTACCCGTAAGCAGCTCAGCCAGGAACATTATCCTGTCTCTGACCCTCCAGAACTGCATGAGGCCCGAGTCGAAGCCCACCATGTGGGTCGCCACCCCGAGCCAGAGGAGGTGGCTATGCACCCTCTCCAGCTCAAGCATGAGGACTCTTATCCACTTTGCCCTATCAGGTGCATCGAAGCCTGCTGCTCTCTCAAGTGCCTGAGTATATGCCTCCGAGTGGACGGAACCGCATATACCGCATATCCTCTCCGCGATGAATGGCACCGTCTCGTAACTCATCCTCGTCTCAGCGATTTTCTCAAGACCCCTATAGTTGAAACCTG
Organism: uncultured Candidatus Bathyarchaeia archaeon; assembly: GCA_964354625.1. Classification (GTDB taxonomy): domain Archaea; phylum Thermoproteota; class Bathyarchaeia; order Bathyarchaeales; family Bathycorpusculaceae; genus DATKKK01. The sequence goes on along the minus strand of CAYHAK010000113.1, from coordinate 980 downwards.
CCCTCAGATCGACACTTGCTATTCTCTCCCCGTCAACATGGAACCTGAAGTAGATCGGTTCGTGGATGGCAAAGTGATACGGACCGTAGGGTACGACGTTGAAAGGGCCTATCTCCTTAGGCGCTTCGAATGGGAACGTAGCATCAGCTTTGAATGGCGGGGTGGTCTCAAGCTTAAAGTCTTTCCTAAATGGAAATAGGTCCTCTGGCCAGTCGTCCGAGGTGAGTAGCTTCCTCGGATTAGGGTGCCCCACTGGGTTTAATCCCAGCGTCTCTTTCACCTCTCTCTCATACCAATCGGCGCAGGGGACGAGCGGGGTAGCAGAGGGGAAGCATTCATCCCCTTTAGGTGCCTTCGCCCTCAGAATCAGAGTTATCCCCCGGTTGTACCAGCCGAAAACGTAATCTATTACGAACTGATTCTGGGACTCCACAAAGTCTGTCCCAGCCATCGTTAGGAACTGGCCCTCGAGAGTATTGTGCACGAAGTCCATTATTTCCGGTAGGTTCTTCCTCCTAATCTCGACTAGAAGCAACTTATTCCGAACCTCGCTGACTTCGAGGATGGCGTTTGGGAACCTCTTCTTTAACTCCTCAACTGTAATGTCGATCGTTTTTCATTCACCTCAGACCTGGAAAAAGAAATGAGAGGACTAGCACCAAGGATGCATAAATCAGTACGAAAGCATAGAACCTTGAAGCCTCCAAGAGTCTGTATCTTGCGTTGAGGGACTCTGCAAGGGAAACCAGTAGGGTACAAACGAATAAGCTTATGACATACAAGACTGCAACTGTGACGCTGAACCCCATCCCCGTGACGCTGAGCGGTATTAGGGGCGTAAGGTAGAACTTGAGAGCCGAGAAGAGGGCAAGACTCCTCACGTATTGACCGAGTTTTAAGGTGGCTAGAGGCGCCCCGCTGAACTCCATCAAAGCACCCCCAGAGAGCTCCGATTCCGCCTCAGCAACGTCGAAAGGTAC
>CAYHAK010000112.1:0-2550 GCA_964354625.1 uncultured Candidatus Bathyarchaeia archaeon | reverse complement strand
GCGGGTGAAGCTGTGCAGGAAGCTGGCGAAGAAGGTGGTGGCCGTCTGGCATCCAACATCGCCATGCAGCAGATCAACCCTGAACAGAACATCTTGGAAGGTGTCGGCTCACAGGCTGGTATCGCTGCCGTTCTTGGTGGTGTGTCTGGTGCTGGTGCTTCTGCGGCATTTGGTGGAGGAGCTGAGCCTACGTCGCCGCTTCCGCCAGAGACGCCGCCTGCGGCCCCTGTATTTGTAGCGCCTGTCATCACGGCTCCCCCATCAGAAGGTTTGATCTCAGTTCTTGGTCAGCCCGGGACGGATGTTACGGTTAATGAAGATGGAACGCCCACGCCTTATACGTTTGGCGGTCTGTCAGACGAAGGTCATGTCATTCTGGTCGATCCGAAAGGCGGTCAGTTCTTTGTCAATCCACCTGCGCTTGAAGGCATTGTCAGCGCCGCCCCCGTTGCAGCTCCGCCAGCTGATGACGTGCCTTCCGCGAGTGACGTGCCTATTGAATCTTCGCCGGTGGCAGCGCCTCCGGCTGCGTCACCTATTGGAGATGTGCCGGTTTCCACCCTTCCCGGCGGGTCTTCTATTGCAGGTACGCAGCCTGTTGAGGTTCCTCCTGCGGGGATGCCATCTGCCGGCGTCGTCCCAGCTCCGGCGCCGGTGGGTGGCAGCACTCCTATTGATGTGAGTGCCCCCATTGGAGCAGCACCTCTGGCACAGGTTCCGCCTGCTGGTGCGCAGCCTGTAACACAAACCCCTATACCTACATCGTCGCCTACGAACGAACCCGGCAAACAGATCCCGCCTGCTGCCACTGATGAAGCGTTCACGCAGGAAGAGGGTGAGCTTGCCCGCACACCGAATGCTGATCTCGCAAATGCGCTCAGAGGCCAGAGCCCTGTTGGTGCTGTCACATATCTAGCTGACAATGCGAAGTCCCCTTATCTCCGTGGTCTGAATAAGAATATCGCGTCGATGATGAAAACACTGCAGAGCATGGGCTACAGGTTTACCTTCAATATGGTTTCGCCAACGACGAAGGTTTCATCTCCGACGCTTTCGAAGACCATAAGTGAATTTAAGGGCCAGAAAGGTGCCGCAGGTCAGGTGACAACCATTGGTAACGCCGTTGGGATGAACATGGGGGACATTCTTCTTCGCGACATTAATTATCCCAATGCCCGAAGCGGTGCGAATGAAGCCACAGCCACGCATGAGTTCATCCATGCGGTCACGGCTGGTCTGATTTATCAGTATAGGGACGGCCGGATTGATAAGAATAGCCGGGTCGGCAAGGCTGTCGGTGATCTGATTACTCTCCAAAGGCAGACCAAGAAATACTATAAGGGTGTCATGGATGGAAGCATCGCAGCTTCGCCTAAGACCAAGGAAATAGTTTCCGCTCTAGCAAACACGAATGCATTTACGAACGAACACGAGTTGCTGACCTATGGCCTGACCGACTGGCGGATGCAGTATTTGCTGAAGCAGATCGAAGTGAAGAAAGTGAACGGCTTCACCGCATTCATTCGATCCATCGGTAAGATGCTTGGCTTTAGCGATAAGGATACCAATGGTCTCCGCAAGCTGATTGAAATTACCGAAGAAGTCATTCCAGAAAGCGCAGCGAAGCAGCAGCGCAACGCAAGTCTGGTTAGGGTTGGTGAGACCACCGCCGCGCCCACGTTTCCGTCTGAGGAGGGGGCTGAGACAGTGATTACGCAGGAGGAGCAGGGTGCAACGGCTGATAGCCTTGGCCTTGTTAAGAAAAAGGCTGGATTAGAGACAATCTACGTCGAGCCAAGCGGCACTCGGATTGCTGTAATGGAGGACTCAAAGTACGCGCCTCGTCAGAATTCTATCACCGACTTTGTCGTTCCTGAGGGAGCGCGAGGAAAGGGTGAAGGCGGCCGCATATTGGATAAAGTCCTAAGCATCTATGCACCCGAAACAATTTCAGCGGCGGCCAGTAGTGAGCCTTCCGTGCGCGCATTTTATAAGCGTGGGTTCCGTCCTGCATCTGAGCCGAGTGCTTCACTTCAGGACGACCTGAGGATTATGCGTGAAGACTCCAGCGTTACGTTGGTTGTGCCACTTCAGCCGGAGGAACCCGGTGTTGCTGCTACTGGCTTCGGCGAGGAGCGGGCTAACATGCCTAAGCTAGACATGGGTCGGCGCGGACTGATGACCAACTACAAGCGTCATGTAGAGATGGTTCCAGTATCTTGGCTAAGCGAACTAAAGGGAAATAAGCTTCGTTACACTGACGACAAGATGGAAGCCTTGATGGCAGACATCGAAAAGAACGGGATGAACAACCCGCTCATCGTTAATGTTGGCCGCAACAATGAGAGGGCCATTCTCGGAGAGGGTAACCACAGGCTTGAGGCTGCGAGGCGTCTTGGCTACACTCATGTTCCTGTTCGCGTTCATGTTCAAAACACTGTCGGAGAAGATGTCCCGGGTTCTCAGCGCATAGACATCATTCAGCCGGAAGAGCGCTACAGCTCGGTGGATACAAAGCCGTCTAAGGTCTTTGCAAGTCTGGCCGATGCG
>CAYHAK010000111.1:0-2582 GCA_964354625.1 uncultured Candidatus Bathyarchaeia archaeon | reverse complement strand
TCGGTGGGCTTATCCTGGCTTTTTTTGCCAGTTATGCCTTTTCTTTACGTTAGCCTACGAGCGATTTAAGTGTTACTACCTGTGAATCAGGAAATTCCGCCATTTATGAGCGAATATATTTCACCAAATTGTAGACCAACGATAACGAGTGCCTGCGACACCTTCTCCTTGCTCGTTCATTGCGTCAGACCACCTTGATACACGCACAACTAATCGGCCTCCTGCATCGCGCATCTAGTCTTTGCTTGTAGGATCGCGCCTACGTTTTCTTCTAGAACTGGCGTGGGTCGGTCCACGAGCTTGAAAAGCGTTACTACAGAAGTATGCTGCTTCACGAGCGGCCTTTGGCTCTTATAGACAAGGACCTGCGCAAGAATGCGAAGATATAAGCTGTACGAGTCGAGTTTCACGTGTTTAAACGACGATTTTAGAAAAAAGGTGATTCGTTGTTATGAAACACCAACGCAGTATCATAAGTATCGGCCTAGCGATCATCATGCTCGTACCGCTGTGTGCCGTTGTGAGCACAACGAGCGTGAGTGCCGCACCGAATAGAAGCGCGAACGTCACAACTTCCAACCCTGCAAGCACGAGCGTGATTACGTCGCAGAGCAGCAGCGTGAACGTCCAAACTTCTGCCGGTCTCGCCAGCGCCCCTGCCGGAGTTGTCGGAGCACCTGCAGTGTGCTCACAGAGCACAAACCGCCTCGACTTGTTTGTAAGAGGCACGGATAACGCCCTCTGGTGGAGGCACGAAGCGGGGGGCGTGTGGTCAGCGTGGACGTCCCTCGGCGGGGTTCTGACGTCGTCGCCCGCTGCCACGGGGTTCATTATAGGGTCTAATTACGTTGTCTATGTAGGTGTGCGCGGCACCAACGGCGCACTCTATTGGAAACAAACCATGGATGGAGGGGGCGCCTGGACCTCTTGGCTTTCCTTCGGCGGACAGCTCCTCGAAGGAACCGGCCCTGCCGTGTACAGCCAGGGTAATACAGTCGGCTTTTTTGTCACCGGCACGAACCACCAGCTCTACAGGCTTTACAGTTCTCCTGTCTGGAAATCCTTCGGCGGGTATCTGACCTCGTCGCCCAGTGCGACATCACCCAGGTTTAATATTATCTACGTAGCTGCGCGCGGCGGCAACGGCGCTCTTTATTTGAGGTATACCACAGATGGAGGGACCAACTGGGCCTCCTGGTACTCTTGGGGCGGGCAGCTCCTCGAAGGGACCGGCCCGGCTTTAGTCTCTCCGAACCCGAGTTATAGCACAGGTTTCGTCACCGGCACGAACCACCGGCTCTATTCGTTTGCTGGCGGCACTTCCTGGCAATCCCTCGGCGGCTACCTGACCTCGGGACCCGCGGCTGCGTCACAAACTACTGACGCGATTGATGTCTTTGCGCTCGGCAGCACCGGCGGTATCTATTCGAGGTGGACGACGAATGATGGCACCTCTTGGAGCCCGTGGTACCGGGTAACTCTATAGCACACAATCAAGCAGTATTAAGGCACACACACCTAAGTGCATAGACGCTTAATCGTGCAGCAGCCCGTGCACCTTTTCCGACTATTGGTGGAGGCTACGAAGCAGCAGTCAATAATATATAATCGACCATATAAGAGACTGCTTTTTAGTGAACAAAATTCTGTAGTTTTGAGAAGTCGATAAGCGCACGGTACAAAGCCTTGTCTTGAATATCTCACATCAGGTTAGATCTTCCCTAAATGCAATGCGGGCGGTAATATAGCTTAGGTTTTGGATTTATTCTGGTTGCAAAAACTCTTGAAAACAAGGTGGAATTGGCCTCGCGGTCTTTGCCCGGGGCACCAACAACGCCCTCTATCAGAAGTCGTACAATCAAATAGAAAATTATTGGGGGTCGTGGACCTCCCGCGGTGGGATTCTGACCTCGTCACCAGCTGCCGTATCGCGGAAGGACACTAACATTATCAGCGTCTATGTTGGCGGCACGAATGGCGTCGTCTATGGCAATAGCTACTACGGCTCGGCGTGGCATACGTGGTATGGCCTCGGCGGGCAGCTAGCCCCGAACACCGGGCCAGCGGCCTGTTCTTGGGGTGTAGGTCGTGAAGACGTTTTTGTGCAGGGAACGAACGGCGCCCTGTACTGGAAGAAGTGGGATGGCTCGTGGTCACCCACCTGGGTAAACCTCGGTGGGAAGCTGACGTCATCACCTGCTGCAGTGACGTTCGCTAAGCGGCTGTCGATCTGCGCCGCATACGCCTTGAACAGCGCTGTCCTGTTGCCATATAGCGAGAGATTGAGTCCGTTGTCCACGGCAACGCCATAAATGTCCGCGTTGCGCCCTTCTATGGTGCTCTGGAGTCCTTTGATGGTGGCGCTGAGGGCTTTCATCTCGAGCGCGTTTGCGATCGAGGCGTTGCTGCGGGCGGCTGCTGGAGATATGACCGTTTCATTCACGTACAGGTCGTTGAAGCGCTTTGCGCGCGCGATGAAGGTGGAAAAGTCGTCTCGTGACGCTTTAAGGGCAGCCATGACCGTGCCCTGCTGCGTGTTTTTCGCTGCAGCATTCAGGCTGTCAATCGTGCTGTTGTAGTTG
>CAYHAK010000110.1:0-2627 GCA_964354625.1 uncultured Candidatus Bathyarchaeia archaeon | reverse complement strand
CGGGGAGCATACCTTGAGAAGGGGAAGGGGAAAACGTGCGGTCTCGAGACCCCCCTCGAGACCTCGCAGAGGGATCAGATAGATGATTAGGGATTGTGTTGTCGGGGCTGCTACTCATTGAACAACGCAATTCCTAAGCGGACAAAGAGAACTTCCATTTGCTAACGCTCGATAGTAACTAGGTCCCAACCAGATAAAAGGCTTTTCATCTTACAACTCAAACCAAGTATGACGAGCATGATGGAAGGGGTAGAAAACTGAGCGTTAGCCACCCCAGCCATCATGGGAGTACTCCACGAGGCGATGGATACGATGGTCAAAACCACCATGGCTATTGGCCAAATGGAGAAACTCCACATAACAGAATGAGAGCCTTCAAAGATAAATGCCTTGCCTAAAGCAAAGACTAGGACGCGCCTTCGGCAGCGTCCCAACAATGCCAACGAACCGCAACAAAGACCAGAAGATGGAACACAACGGTTCATCATACAATGATATCCCTCAGATAAACAGGCTAAAGCCCAAATACGTCAAGAAACTTGTCCTAGACTCGCAAAGCTACGTCAGACAAGACGAAAAAACGAACTTAACAACTCTAGCAAGCTATTCCCGAGAGAAACACCAAATCAGAACCGACAACGACAAGCCCAAACTAGCAAAGCTAGAAGGGCAAACAGAACGATCGAGATCGTTCCAAAACCCACTTCTGGAACAACCAACAAACGAGACCTATCAACGATAGGAACTCTAGAAACAGACGAATTAACATTCGCAACAGAACTAGACAAGCTAGACCGAGAATCACCATTCAGCACAAGCAGAATAACGATACAGCCAAAAATAGCGGTTCCAATAAGAAACACAAACCACAGCCAACGTCTAGAATGAAACATTCAAGACTCAACCCCACGCTTAAATAGGATTGAACAACAATCCAGACGCATGGCAAAACTCACGATCACACTCAGCCAACAAGCAGAAGACAAGCTCAGACGATGCAACCGCAAACGCGGAGACATCTCACGAATCATAGAGACCTTAATCATGGAACATCTCGCCGAGCCATAGCCATACTACGTACGTCTATGTCAAAAACAACTTCCAAACGGCAGATAGGCCGAGAACTACGATCCAACCCATGAAAATGAACGGTCAAAGACCGATAAGAAGGATCCTCGAGAACGAGATCCACCAACGCACCAACCTCAGAAAACAAGCACTCATACACAACGACCTCACTCGCTTCAACAACATGATTCTTCAAATCATACTCACGATCAAGCGACACGCAAACACCCACCTTTCATAGCATTAGAAACACCCCCCAGAGGGGAAAGAGTCGAGAGAACTGAAGATACATAACGCCTCAATCGGCGAATCATCAATTCCCCCGACAAGCTAGCCATACAGCCATCTAGATGGCAATACGCATATAAGCCTTTAGATGCTCCGTTTAGAACATCGAACCTGACGGCAGTTAGGGCAGAAACCACTACACAACTGAAAATCATACCCTTGCCACTTCATTGATTATCCGCACCAAATCCCAAACTACACGATCCGCGCCACCATGAACCCGAAGAGAGTCCTCTTCGACAGATTCATGCAACTTCTGAAACTTCAGAAGATGAGCAGACGCGGAATTCCTACCAAAAGCATCAAGATGTCTAGCAAAATCCTCTTCTGAGCAGAATTCGCACATACAAAATGGACATTTCAATGCTATCCACCGTCATCTCCAAACCCGTTTGGATCGTCTAGCATTGCTGGATCGACAAAAAAGAAGCCTTCAGCTTCATCTTCTAACAAGTCACTTTTCGTAAGATAGTCCAAGACTACCTTCTCCATCTTTCCACCGCACAAAGGACACTTATGTTCCTTCTTAGGCATCTTCGGAGAACTCATCCGAGACATCGAGCCGAACCAAACAATGTTTGAGAAGCCCTTTGCGACACCGCAATGGGAAAGCTGATACAGAGCCGTAGCTCTGACACTCTTTCGTACGCCTAGATTAGCGACAATCCACCCCGAATTCCGATACAACTGTTTGACATCGTTTCCCCTGATCCAGCCTAGACCAATACTGTGAAAATGAGGCATGTACACCCAAGCGATGTGAACAGAGCCACATTCTACGCAAACCTTCTCTCCATCTTCCCATTCGACTTCTCCACCGCATTTAGCGCAACGTCCACGCCATGGATGATAGATCACGCAACCGCCATGAACACCGACCTTCTTCAGACAAGCTTCAGCCATCGATCGCAACGTCTTAGCATCAATATTATACATTGATTCTGGAACAGACGCGACAACATGGATCGGTTTAGGATGTCCCTTCTTAAAACTGAAATGCTCAAATCGCCACTCGACAACGAGAGCCATCTTAGCGATAGCCTTCTCATAGCATACGGGACATTGAATTCTCCCACAGCTAGCCCTACACATCTCGAGAACGTCTTTACCAGCAACATCAACACCGTCTAGACTAGCATTAACATGCTTGTCATGTTCTCGACATACAAAAAAACAAGTTTTCCCACAAGTGGATCTAGCTTCTCCATGAGATGGAAGAGAGAAATCCTCTAGCCTCAACTTCCTACTGGAAGCCTTGACCTTCGGAACAT
>CAYHAK010000109.1:0-2642 GCA_964354625.1 uncultured Candidatus Bathyarchaeia archaeon | reverse complement strand
AATTGACGTTTGAATAGGTGTTGACTAGCTGTTTCAACGTGTTCTCGAAGGTCTTGCTCAAGTTGAAGCCAAGACTACGAGTCTTTTCAGCCAAATCCTTATCCATATAGAGGACGACATTTCGTTTGTTGCTCAATTGCGTTTGCACGCGGGCGCATGCGAGGGCAGTTCTATGTTATATGTTTGGTGCTTTCTTGACGGCGTGAGATGAAGAATTGGAAACACCTTCAGCGCAACCCTTCCTTTTTCTGTCTTGTCCTTTTCTCTTGTGATTCCTGTGAGGAGAGGTTCTTCCTCACTAGGATTGGGATCACTAAGCCGTATAGTGAGATGAAGATGAGTGGTGTGTGAAGGAACAGGTTCCAAAAAGTGTAGCCTGGCATCATGAAATATGACATGGCGTTGAAAAGACCCATCATCAAGCCGACAAGACTGGTTGCCCTGAGAACGGATGCGTTGACTCTTGGATAGATCAAAGTCAGAAGAGCTATTATGACTGGTGTCGTGGGACAGAACATAACTCCAAAGGAAGAAGTAAGCAATAGCAGCGGACTAAAATCGGGATTCAACTGAGCACTTATCGGAGACCAGAAAGCTAAGAAAGCAAAGGGCAGAACCCAGTATCTCCACGCTGGAAGCCTCTCGAAGACATATTCGTTTTGAGGTTTGTAGACTTCCCAGACCCAGAACAGCCCCACGATCAAAATTGGGACTAGGTTTCCAGCTATCACTGCAAGTCCATAGGTGTCAGTAACTGCGATATGATTGCTGAAAGCAATGAACAAAAACAGAATCGCAAAAAAACCATCGGCAACTCTGCCCACTCTCGATCCACAAAGATACAGAGCAACAAGCAGCACCACAGCAAAAACATGAACAATCGGGCTAAGCCACAAGTATGCAACTGAAGTCTTAATCAGAACTTCTTTGATGACAAGTGAACTGTCTTGTTGGGAAAAGGGTGATGCCGCAAAGACAGGGATGAACGAGCATATGAGAAGCACTACCAGAATCAGCAGTGTCTTAGTTCGTTGTTCCATAAGAATATCTAGCGCGCAATATCTACTTTAGCCTTCCCATTTCTTAAAGGATCTGACAGCCGATAGTGTGCGCTCCTGTTGCCTACTGTTTTTGGCTATTATTCGCTTTCTTTCTCTTGTTGTGTGTGTATTGATAGTAGCCATAGGAACTCATCATGATGAAGAAGGCAATCACAAGCATAATTCCGTAGAATCGCGACATTAAGTATCCATACCAGTTCAAGCCTATGCTTCCGATGAAAAGCAGCAGAAGATAGACAACGAGGCCTACTGGCCAGCGGTCAGGATGATGATAGGGCTTCTTCTGAGTTATCAGTCTATACCAGAGGTCGTAGACCAAGTAAATGACTATAGGCAATCCGGCTAGCAAACGGCCAGAGTCGTTGCCAATAAGGAGGTTCAACAACCAAAGTGAGGTAAAAGGAATTAGCTGGACACTGAATGCAATTCTCAACTTCCACTCCAACTTCGAGAGTTCACGAGCACGTAGAACGTACACGACAAACAAGAAAGCATAGAAGACCAGTGCAAAGAAGACAACAAGATTGTCTACTAGAACCGTATCCATTAGCGACCGCTGCCAATTCAACTGTGTTGGGTTCGGCTATAACTTTTCCGCAAGAATCAGTAACAGCAAGACAACATCTGGATTCCGCCCACTTCGTGCGCTCGACTGGCCTCTCTCAAGCCTCTCTGTTGTAGTAACAACATGACTTTTGTTTGTTTGTCATTGTTCATCTGCGCGCGTCCGCCAGAGCCTGAGTGAGCGCCCTTTTTTTCTGTGCAACAGATTATTTTTTAATTAATACGCTGTGTGTAACGTTACACAAGGGTTTCTGTCAGGCTTGTGTGACGTTTCTGTCGGACTTGTGTGACAATTGTATCACCATAAAAAATCCAAATATTTTAAGCCTGTCACACAGTTGTCACACGGTGTCACACAGACTCTGGAAAAGCTATCAGGCAAAGTCCATACATTGGCGCGCTTGTCACTATTCATTTGCTTGTGTTTGCGTTTCAAGGTAACGATTGAATTTCCAGTTTCTAAACAGGGGAGAAGAAATAGGATTTAAGATTGATCGATCGTCAGAAACTAGCTTTTTGTCTACTTTGGTTCTTTTTCCTTCCGTGCTGCTATAGCCGCGCATTTGATGAGGTGTCCTAATCCATAAAAGAATATGCCCAAACCGACAGGGCCCGTCCAATATAGGACGAGGAACAAAGTATCTTCCATCGCCATCCTTTCACCTCCTTTCGAACGACAAGTAGTCAATGGCGTAGTCTGATAGACTTGGTATTTTTGATTTTCTATACTATCAAATAGTTGTGTGAAGCGTTCTCTTGGATGATCGATCGATCGTTTGCTCACTAGCGCACGCTAGCATTACTGTGGAAGAACAGAAGCACAAACGCATGACTTCGATGCTAGCATTCTAGGGAGTCTTTGGAAAAGCATGGAGTATTTTCGATTTCTAGGTGTTTTTCGAAGCTCTCGAGGTTTGTTCATTCCTAGCAGGTTGTGGCTGACAGTTGATTCAGATGTTCTTCCACAAGCAATAAGAACGCAGAATCTAATAGCATTCTGTTGACAGATTGATGTGA
>CAYHAK010000108.1:0-2754 GCA_964354625.1 uncultured Candidatus Bathyarchaeia archaeon | reverse complement strand
TATTGAAGAGTTTATAAAAATAAAGCGAACGAAGAGACAGTATTACCGCGAGAAGCTGCAAAAGATTCCCCACATACGTTTCCAAGTCGAGAAACCCTATGCCAAAACTGTCCACTGGATGTATGCAATTGAGCTTGATGATGAGTGCGAAATGAGTGCTGAAAAGATGATCGGTCTCCTAAAAGAGAGACACATCGGGGCCAGACCTTTTTTTGTAGGTCTTCATGCACAACCAATTTTTGCCCGCATGGGACTGTTCAAAGGGGAGAATTATCCAAATACCGATCGGGCTCACCAGCGTGGGCTGTATTTGCCGTCTGGGCTTACCTTGACAATGGAACAAATTGACACTGTTTGTAGTTCTCTTCAAGACATCATCGAGGGATTATGATGGGCGTTTTCTGGATGGCATGAACTTTCGTTAGAGGGAAAGATTTTATCCAAATGGCTAGAGCGAGCACGGAGTCAAATAGTTTAAATTTGTCCGTCATCATACCAACTCATAACCGTGCGGGAATGATTTGCCGGGCAATCGATTCGGTTATATCCCAGCTTACAGTGGGTGACGAAATCATCGTTATTGACGATGGTTCGACGGATGGGACTGAAGAATCACTCAATAAGGTTGGAGATCGAATTATTTACCGTCGTATTTCTCATAGTGGGGCGGGAAGAGCCCGAAATGAAGGAATCGAAATCGCTCATAACGGCCTCATTGGATTCTTGGATTCTGACGATGAGTGGATGCCGAAAAAAATAGAACTTCAGCGTGCCTTGCTTCGGGCGAGACCTGATATCTTATTTTGTTTCACTGATCTTGCATACAGATTTTCATCGGGCTCGGAACAGCACCGGCTCTTATCATATAAAAATAAAGGTAATAAAGGTGAGTCGATTGGAGAATATATTTTGGGTCCCGGCGTTCCTTTTTCATCCATCGCACCCCTCCCGGAAGGTATCAATGATTTTATGGTCCATATCGGTGACCTCTACGGGAAGCAAATGGAGCAAGAGATAGTTTCAGTCATCACTCTTATGTACAGGCGCGGATCGAAGCTTGAAGGGGATCTGAAATATCCTGAAGATCTTCCCACTCGAGAAGATTGGGAGTTTGTCGGGAAGTTGGCACGAAAAGGATTAGCTGCCTATCTCGATTGTGAAACTTCGATAGCTCATCGGCATGAGAGCCCGGCGCTTACCAAAGTTGATTACATTACCTTTCTAAACGCCCGCATTAAACTGCTTGAGCGGGTTTGGGGGGCGGATACTGAATATTTGAAAGATCATCGTGATGAATATCTGATCATCAATCACGAGGCTCACAAGATCCTTATTAGGGAGTTCCTCCGTCTCGGAAGAACGCAGGAAGCGCGAGCAGAAATAAGAAAAAGCATGATTGTCCCAATGAAATATAAAATACTTTCCCGGTTTCCTGGATTCGTGAGCAGATCTCTCTTCTAATTGAGAGAAATATTTTGAAACATCGGAATTCTAAAAATGCACACTTGTTATCAACGGATAATAAACATCGCAACGGAGATAATAAGCATCGCAACGGAGCCCCCATCGGCTTCGTTAATGACCTGCCTAAATTGCGATGACATTGGTAAAAACGAAAAGACTGCCCCCACAGAATTTAGTTATAGGTTATGAGTTGAATCGTTAAACACTACTAAATGCCAATCATTCCTTGTATTCCTCATTTTCGTGTCATAAGATATGGCGTACAACCGTTATTTTAGTTCAACAAAAAATGCAGATGTAAGTGGTGATAGTAATTAAAGATCTCTCTGTTTGCATGGTAACCTGCTGGTATCATAATATTTCGATGGCCAATTATTCGGAGAATCTTATTAATGAATTAATGAGAAGACGCGTTTCCGTTAACGTTGTAACGAGTCATTGTGTATGTAAAAACAACTATCGTGGCTCTTCTTCCCTTTTTGATGGTAAATACCGTCTCGTTACCGCACCGTTTGATTCTTACGGAGATGATGTTTACCGATCCAGGATTCGAAACCTAATCTATCGCACAAGCAGGATTCCTTTGGGATTGCTCTACGCAAGACAGTGTAGCGGTTCCGATATTATCCATTACCAACAAAGTAATATGTTCTCTTTTGGGGAGCTACCCGCTCTTACTCTTCTCGCACAAACGAAAGTACCGCATAAGGTGGTGACCATTCATAATTTGCATGGCTATAAGCGAGGGCATCCCCTCTGGTTGCTTCCCCGAGTGTACCAACTTGCTGATGCAGTTATCGTTCATACCGAGCAACAAAAGGAAGGCATGATGCGTGCTGGAAAAATTCCAGAAGACAAAATTCATGTGGTATTCCTTGGTGGCCAGCAGGTCAATCTCAGGGGACTAGAAAGGACCAGAGTTACTTTTTTTGGGAGCCCTGAAGAATTCAAAGGTTTCTTTACCCTTCTCAAAGCGCTTCGAATCTTGCGTGATGAAGGGATTATGATCAACCTACTAGTGTACGGTATCTACGGGGAAGCAGCAGAACAAATAGCAAAAAAGGAGGCAAGACGGAATAACGTGGAGGATCAGATCCAGTGGTATGGCCGTTTGAGTGAATTAGAATTTGATGAAAAAATGCAGGAGAGCATCTTCACATTTGCCGTCTATACCGAAGAAGTTTGGGGGAGCAGTCTTATTGCACGAGCTATGATGAATGGCACTCCGGTGATCGCAACCCCCATAGGGGGGAGTTCAGAATATTTAGGTGATACGGGTATGTATGTCCC
>CAYHAK010000107.1:0-2822 GCA_964354625.1 uncultured Candidatus Bathyarchaeia archaeon | reverse complement strand
GCCATTTCTCACTTTGCAGTTGGACAAACCTATTCAATGAACTTGAAGATCTCTTGAAGGCTTCTGATCCTCTCAAGAACATAGGTATTGTCTGGGCTTTTGGACTCTCTCTCAATGAGGAGTGCATGTATGCCTACTGCGCACGCGCATAGGAATTGGCGTTCTTTTCTTCTGTTCTCATGGGCATGTCGAGTTCTCTGTTTTCGACTAAGTGATGATACAGCTCATGCAGTGCAGTTCGTTTCGTCAATCCCCTTTTGGTGAAGTAGGCCCTATTCTCGAAGTAGCAAGCAATGTCTCCGTTACCGACTCTTCTACCATCAAGCATTACTTTCATTCTTCTTACTCCATAGTACTTTGTTGGAAAGTCAACCGCTTTTTGGCAGCCTTCAAGCTCGTAGATTAGAAGGAACCTCTCACGTATCTTCTCAGAAGGAACCTGGATTCTCATACGGACACCCTAGGATAAGGCGACTATCCTAGGACTCCAAGCAGGTTTCTCGTCTCTCAGGTACTTAGCGAACAAGAATGCCTCTTCACCGGTTAGAGTCTCTATCTCCTGATGTTCTCCCCGTCGAATTCGAGGAATAGTCACTTTCTTCTCAAAGTATTTGTTCAAACGATTGAGCAAGTCTCTGTTCTTCGCCTCGTTAAGACATTGTCTTTTCCCTTTCCGATTGGCAGAGTAATCCTCGTCTTTTAAAACAAAATCCTTGGAACCAACATTTCTGCAGTATTCGATAACAAAGTCGTCAATCAAATAGCGGTAGACTTCTTGAAAATCGCAAACGAGCGAAGGCGTTCCCCATTGCACGGAATGCAGGAACCCGAGATACGGTTCGAGTCTGGCTTTTATCAGAGCTATATGCACTTTCCAAGAAAGCATTCTGTAGGCAAGATTGAACACATTGTTCAGGCCGTCATAGGCTTTGAACGTTCTTCTCTGTTCGGGTCTGAGAGAATAATTGAACAATTGCAGAATTTGCGAGAAGTACTGGTTTGAGAATTTGCCCTCGATACTCGTCAGCCTGTTCTGAAGAGCGTTGAGGTCTGTCTCCTTTAACGCCTTTATCTGTTCCGAATAACGAAACGAATCCAAACGTCTGAGAGCATACTTCTTCAGAATCTCATTGTAGCCGCAGAGTTTGGCTAGAACAAACTGCTTAGCCACTTTCAAGCCCTTGCCGTTTGACAGAGCCTCATACTGTCAGACCCTAGTTCTCACGTGACTGTCATCTGTAAGGCTTCTCAAGACTGCTACAGGATTTCCTCGTTCAGTCAGAAAAACGCAATCGATATTCCAGAAACCACATGTAACCAAAGCTCCTGTAGAGACACTGTTGCGCGCGCGCCAGCTTCACTTTGCGCCTGCGCGGAACTTGAGTTCCGTAAAACTATTTACTTTGGTCAGCCCTATTTGATGTTGTGAGAAGTTGTCGAGTTCTGGCTCTGTTTTGCTGAAGATCGGTGGCTTAGGTTTTCTCTTGGGGTTTGCTTCAGTGATTGCATGGGCTGTCTTGGTGATTCTCAGTTATGAGGGCATATTACTGTATAATGGTGACTTCCGATGGATGAGCGGAGTGTTCTTTCAAGCACCCCTTTCTAGGCTGATTTTCTATGGTCTTCTATCGCTGTCCTTGCTCTTCAGTGCTGTCGGGTGTTTTGCTCTGTCCAAGGAGCAGGTGTCGGGGCTGGGACTTGTTAGCGGAGCACTCTTTGTCGCGATATTCGTGGTCACGGTGGTGTACTTGCTGCCTTTCGCTGGGCTTCAGTCGGGAACGTATCCTAATCCTTATCCTGCGCAGCTCTCTTATGCAATACGACTCTTTCCTTTGTTGTTCTTCTTGGGGCTAGTTCTATGGGGAGCAACACTGTTCACCATCGCGGGAAAGATCGGCGTCTTAGGCTTGAGTCGAGCGACAGGTGCTATTTTCATAGTTTCAGGAGTGTTCGGAATGCTGCCTTTTCAAGCAATCTTGTACTGGGGTTTTGAAATTTGGCTACTGTCATTCGGCTGGCTGTATGCCGCTGGTGCTTTGATGACCGCCATAATATTCTTCAGAGCGGCGAGAATGCCTCAGAAAGCGCGCGCGATTGGTGTTCAGATTGCTTGAAGGTAAACCCATGAAGACTATGGAAAGGAAATCACTTATCGGTGAAAGGGTCTTTCTCAGACCTTTTAGCAGAGATGATTTGCCTTACATTCAGAAGTGGTCCAATGACGCTGAACTTAGAAAACTAATAGGCGAAGTTGCGCCGATGAGTCGAGCGGACACTGAAAAATGGTTTAGAGAATTGCTGGCTGACGAGGGCAGGGTTTGGTTTGCGATTGTTCTCAAGAAGGATGACCGAGTGATAGGAGAGGCTGGATTGTTGAGAATGTTCAAACCTTGGCGAAGTACGGACATGACCATAATAATCGGGGAGAAAGATGAATGGGGAAAAGGATACGGAACTGAGGTGGGTCATCTACTCCTTCACTATGCTTTCAATCAACTGGGGTTTCACAGAATTTCGATAGGAGTGGCTGGTTTCAACAAGAGGGCACTGAGATTCTGGGAAAGTCTTGGCTTCAAGAAGGAAGGCGTTGAAAGAGGTGATTACTTCTATGACAACGCATACAGCGATGGCATCATGATGAGCATTCTTGAGAACGAATTCAGAAAAAGCACAGAAGATAAGAAATGACTAGATTTGACGCAAGCAAATTGATTAATGTCGAATAGAGGATTCGTTTATCAGTCCTTCTAAACCAGTTTTGGGTTTGGCGGAAAAGTTATAGCCGAATCAGATGTCAACACAGACAAGGGTGAAGTGGGCAT
>CAYHAK010000106.1:0-2833 GCA_964354625.1 uncultured Candidatus Bathyarchaeia archaeon | reverse complement strand
ATGAAGTCAGGATGATTTCCAAGGAGCAATTGCATGAGAGACAATTCGTTACATATCTCTTCCTCTGCTTTCTTGCGTTCAGAAATGTCTTTGATAATGCCTACAAAAACCATCGGGTTCCCTGAAGAGTCTTTAACAACACTTACAGAAAGTTCCGCAGAGAATTCAGTTCCGTCTTTGGTTAGGCCAATGTATTCTATATTTTTCATTGAGCCATGGTCTAAGACTTCTGTCAAATTCCCTTTGGCTTTTTCACGATCTTTCTCCGAAACTAAGGCAAAACCATTTCTGCCAATCAATTCATCTCTCGATGAGTAACCGAGCATATCTAATGTTTCCTGGTTACATTCAACAATGTTTCCATTCAAGTCAATGACTGTAATAGCATCTGGAGAGCAGGCAAACACGTCACGCAAGATCTCGTTAGACCTTCTTACGTCTTCCCTAGCATGCTTGAAGTTGGAGCTTTCGATAATCTTCCACTCGCCACTTCTTTTAATCAGAGCGAATTGATGGTTGCTGACCACGTCAATGACTTCACTTGCTTGGCATTTGTCAAGAGAGTAAGTGCAAATCGCTATCATCTTATATTGTTCAATGACACTGTTTACCGCCTCCTCATAGTTGACAAAATCGTTCCAGTTTTTCTTTTCAAGCCAAAATGTATTGCCTGTTAATCTTAAGCCATCATATCCCTTTGCCAGGGCTTCCTCGAGTTTATTGATCCAACCATCAAGAACCCTTTTTTGATTGAAGGCACCGTGTCTGAGATACCATTCTGTGTGTGGAAGTATCTCTATCTGTCCTCTTTCTAAACATCGGTCAAAGTCGGGTACAGCCTTTCTCATTGCTTCCTTTGCTTCTTCTGTACCAAGGGGTTCTGAAGTAACCCACATACAATACTCGTTGCTTCTCAAGCCTTCGGAAAAGTATGGAACCAAAGTTTCCAGCAAATCGTCTTTGGTTTTGTAGAATTGGCAAAGATGAGTTCCCCAAGGAAAGCTGCCAACCACTTCAATTCCCGACTTTCGGAATGCATTTGACTCCCCCACAGCCTTCGAAAGCGTTCTCTCTGCCTTCTTACGTGCGGTGATGTCTCTAATTATGCCCACAAAACCAAAGGGGTTGCCCGAGGAATCTTTGAGGATGCTTGCAGAAAGCTCTCCCCAAAACTCCTCTCCATCCTTATTCAACAAAGCATATTCTAGGTTCCTTACTGTTCCTTGTTCTAACGTTTTCTTCATGTTCGCATATGCTTTTTGACGGTCTTTTTCCGCAAAAAAATCGAAACTGCTTTTGCCAATCACTTCTTCCTTGGATGAGAATCCAAACATTTTCCATGCTGTTTCGCTGCAATCAAGGATATTTCCATGCAAATCACTCACGGTTATGATATCAGGTGATGAAACAAATACTGCTCTTAGTCTTTCCTCTCTTTCCCATATCTTCATTTCTGCCGTTTTTCTTTCTACGGCTTGGCGTATGCCATGTGCCAATTCACAATAGACTGTTTCTGGTTCACCATGTTTGCCGAAGTATCCGTCAGCGCCCAAGTTAAGTGCTTTGACGGCGATTTCTTCCCTACCTTTTCCAGTGAAAATGATGAACGGAATTTCGTTTCCTTCTTCTCTCAGTTCCTTTAGAAATTCCAAACCGTCTTTTCCAGGCATTTGGTAGTCGGATACGATCACATCGTGTTTTTCTCTTCTGAGTTTGTCCTTTGCCTCTTCAACGCAGCTTGCAGTTTCTGCTTGAAATCCACCCTGCATCTCTAGGCATTCTTTCGCAATCTTGAGAAAGCCCGTGTCGTCGTCAACGTGCAAAACCCTGATAGCGCTTTTCTCAGTGAGCTCTACAGAAACTCCAGTTGAAGACTCGACGGTAGATTCGTTCATCGAAATCAGCTTCTTTTCTTTTTATGCACGAAGTGAAACTTAAACTATGCTTATTCTTTGTGCTGGAAAGCTAAAACCCTTGTTAAGCAAC
Organism: uncultured Candidatus Bathyarchaeia archaeon; assembly: GCA_964354625.1. Lineage (GTDB taxonomy): Archaea > Thermoproteota > Bathyarchaeia > Bathyarchaeales > Bathycorpusculaceae > DATKKK01. Next base: position 847 of record CAYHAK010000106.1, on the reverse strand, counting down.
TGTAAGAATTAGTGAACTTTGAGATTCGGATTTTGAATCCAACTGCAACCTTCACGCTGGTCGACCTGACATGTTAGAATATTAAAGGTAAGTAGGATGCTGGCGCGACCGCTAACACTCGAAGCTTGATGGTTAGATTGGAAGACAGAACCAATCTCCATGTTTTACATATTTCCCAGACGAATTTCGATATATGTCGGAAATGGAAAGAACTGATTTATTAAGATTTGAGATAGTATACTTTGGTAACACAGGATGGTTGGGAATATGAGGAAGCGAAAAGAGGATTTGCTTGGCGTCCAAAACGCTGAAAGAACCAAGTTAATCTGGAAGGCCAAGAGACAAGTGCAGCAAGAAATTCTGGAAAAGAAGCTAATGCAATGTTACCTTGAGAAACGCAGTGGACGTGCATGCAGTATACGTTATCCTGAGGCTATGGATCCACTAATCGAGGATTTCATGCGAAAAGCTGACGAGCAAATGAAACGAATTATGTTCTACTGCGTGTAGTCAAGCATGCGTTTGGTTTCTGCTGAAGCGAATTTCTTTTTTATAAAGTTCTGATGTGGATCATGACTCAGTTGATAAAGCTCGTTAAACAAGAATCCGGATTTGTCTTTTCCTATATACTTCTATCTTGGAATTGAGAATCAAGAAGTGCAGATTGTGGTGAGTGGAGAACATGTGTTAGAATACTTCTAATCTTGTGTCTTAAATCGTAAGACTTAAATTCGCGTATTCTGTTATAAACTTCACTAATCAAATGGAGGGATACAAGCAAAAATGAAGATTTTGAAGAGTAAGAAAGCCCTAAGCCCAGTAGTTGCTTCAATTATACTTATTGCCG
>CAYHAK010000105.1:0-2835 GCA_964354625.1 uncultured Candidatus Bathyarchaeia archaeon | reverse complement strand
GCACAATCTGACGACACCTATTTGACAGTGGTTAACTTGCGTCAGAAGTTCATCCAACTGAAGAAGTTCCTGATGATAAAGGAGACAACCAAGCTTGAAAACAGTGAGGTAATTGAGAATTTGAAGTGTACTGTGGCAAAGCTTCATGAGGAATTGACTCAGCAGAAGACTGTAACAGATGCGGTTACGGAGAAGAATATCAAGATTTCGAAGGATGTTGAGAAGCTGGAAAAACAATTACAGGATACCCAAGTAGCACTAGGCTCGATCCGGCAGGTTCTCACTCCAGAAGTGCTGACTAAGCTCCAACATGAATGGCTTCATAAAGAATATGAGAAACAACAAGGCTCAAAGCCGACTTAGCAGACTAAGGGGCATTAGTGGACTAAGGGTTGCCAAAGGTTCGAGATAGTAAGTCTCGTGTTCGGGAATAGTAATTTAAGCGATTGCGGCCGCTTAACGTTATGAAATAACGATATGTTCGTCCTTCCGCCTTTCTTTCAGCAAGACCACCACGGTACAGCCTGTTCAAAAACATTGAAACCGTCTTGACTCTAAACAATGCTGTATTTTCTTTAGGGCAATACAACCAAATCATTCTCTTCTCATACAATTCCTGCGATGTCAGTCCAAAGCTTCCGTAAGCAACCAAAGCTTTGAGATATCTTTCTTTCATCTTGGGGAAAGATTCCAGCAGAGTCTCCATTGAGGCGCCATTCTTCACTTCCACGGATATTCTCTTTGTCAAGATCATGTTATATTCCAAAACAAGTCTTTCCAGTTCTTGGATTTTGCTTCTCTGCAATCGTTCCCACAATCCCACATTTGTTCCCATTTGTGGTCACATATATATGTGACCAGTTCTCCAAAAAAAAAACTTTTAGCAGGGCGCACGGGACAATAATAGAAGAAAAGATTGAACAATTCAAAAGAAGGATCGATGAGGAACATAACAAGCTGATGTTTCAAAAATGTTGGAAACCACAAAAGATTAGCGCGCTCCCTTGTTTTCGTTCAAAACGATGAGAAAAAGTAAACGTCAGATTATGATAATATGAACATCATTGCTAAATCCGCCGAAGGTTCATTTTCTGGGATGCGCGCCCTCTTAGACTTGGATCAATGCACAGGCTGTAGAAAGGTTCGCCACCAGAAAATTTATACAACGATTAGACTGATTAAACTGCTGTAGGATAGCGCATCCGTGCTACGCACATGTGATCATTAAACTGAATTGTTGGCGATAAATATGGATGAAGAAGGATTTAGAGAGGACTTAGAAAGAAGGCATTTGGATCGAGGAACAGCGCGCGCCTATATCCATCATGCGAAGAAAATTGAGAAATGGCTCAAGAAGAGTCTTGAAGAGGCAACAAGAATAGGTGTTAGACGTTGGGCCAACGCATATAGAGGCAAACTAAAATCATTTGGCTCATATGTGAGTGCAATCCGTGCATATTACCAATATGTGCCGATCAAGGGAATGCTTGAGGAAATCGACAGCATACCTAGGGGAGAGAAACCACCAAAATATAATAACTTAATACCGTGGGGTGATTTTGAAGAATATATAGATAAAGCAGAGAAAGAGGGTGCTAAAGAGGAGCATCTAGTCATGATGAATCTGCTATGGTCAGAAATGCACCCCAATGAAATCCTTCAATTGAGGATTTCGGATATTGATTTTGACAAACGCATCATTACAAGTCACCTAAGTCCAAAACCTAAAACATATTATGCAACGAAGAAAGCTTGGCGGACTCTAGAGAGACATATTCCTAGTACAGACACAGGCAAGACAAGGCATTTGCTTGAAAGAATAAGGTCTGTACGGTCAATAGAAGGTATAACAGAGAGATATTTCGGTGAGATAGGGCAAAAGCCAAAGGACCTTAGGAGAAGCTGTCTGGAGGATTTGAAGAATGCAGGCAAGACAGTAAGGTTTGATACCGAGCCTGTTGAGACAATTTCAAAAGAAGAACCCCTACCGAAACCAACGATAATCGCAAAAAACCTATTCGACAAGCTTGTTCAAGAAATCACGAACTTTGGAGACAGAGTTCATCACTTGCTTCCGAAATGCAGTGAGAAAGATCTCCAAAGATTGCTTGAGGGTTACCTTCTCGCCACGTTCCCTGACGAAGTAGTCAGTCATGAATTTCCATTCAGGCACTCATGTATCGACGTTACATTTGGAAAAAGACCAAGTATCCCTATTGAGGTAAAACTATCGAGGGAAGATGAGAAAATACGTGATAAAATAGGGCAGGGTTCCGAACAGGCAAGTGAATTTCTAAGAGCTTCTGGATCAAGAAAAGGTATTCTTGTTGTCGGGGACAAAAAACGTGATTCTGAGACCAACAGGGAATACAATGGCAAATGGCGAAATCACGTTTACATTATAGTAGTTTGAATGTGTGCGCAACCTTTATGTGTAAGGATGTCCTGCTCCCTCACGGTATATCATAACTTCGAAAAGCGGAGTAAAAGTAAGGACTTCGGAAGTAAGTTCTTGAACACCTTCAGCTCTGGAACCTCTATCTGTTCTTCCTCTTCTTGCAACACATTCTCCATGTTTCAGCCTCTGAACCGTATATATTGCCATGAGAGTGAATAAAACATTGCTAGACTAAGGAATTTAGCAAGAATGAGGGAATGTTTGACGAAATCAATGATGGAATAAATCAAGGTTGCATAGTCAAAAGCTAAATACATAGGTTGAAAATGTTACTTGCTGAGTACTGTTGGGGGATCTATAATGGCTATTAGAAACACGTCTTTTGAGTTATTTATTAGAAAGGACAAGGATAAGCTTCAGTGTCACTTGACTAGACC
>CAYHAK010000104.1:0-2872 GCA_964354625.1 uncultured Candidatus Bathyarchaeia archaeon | reverse complement strand
TGTTATAGAAATCAATTCTGAAAGAGGCGTATAGAGTATGAATCCTTGGGGCTCAAATCCGTCAGCAAAAAGGCGAGACAAACTGTTCATAATCGCAGAGATCTTGGAAATTGCGAGAGAGGGAACGCTGAAAACCCAGATAATGTACCGGGCAAATCTGAGCTTCACGCAGCTCAACGACTATTTGGGATTCATGTTGAAGAACAACCTGCTGGCTCTGATCATCCGCAACGACAAGCACGTCTACGTTGCCACCGAAAAAGGTATGGACTTCCTTCAACGCTACCGCGAAATAACCGAGCTGCTCAAGACCGACGAAGAAAGAAACGGCAGAAACAATGTGAGAATTCCGCCTCCACACCTGCTCAAGAGAAACTCCATCTCCTAAACGGAGAGCAGTCACTCTTTTTTCAGATCTTCGTCTCTGGAGAATCTGCTGTTAGCCTTTTGAACGTTTGCATGATCAGAAAAACAAAATACGCCTGCTAACTTACGTCCTGCTTTTTCAAGTAAGTCTTTATTCTCTCTCTTAAAGTGGGGAATTCCTCGAGCATGGCCAGCATCACTTGCCATCGGATTTCTTCGGTTTTCAAGTTGACGTTCATGTTCAAGGCACCAGCGTAACATGTATCGAGTGTCAATACTCAATATAAACCTTTGTTCCGAAAAACGATACGTGCCACCAAAAGTTGAAGAATGATAAGAAGGAGTTATTCGATGTTCGCTCACTGTTGGATTGGCAATCCAATCGCGTTTTTCTCGGAATATTCTGATTTGGAGAATACTTGCTTTATCTTCTGGCTCGTTAGGTGATTGCTGGGAGAAAGGAAGGCTTGCCCATTCAAGCGGCTAGAGGACAGTGTCATTCATGAAGCCCGCACTTCTGGGTTCGAGAGCCAAGTATCTGCTTTTCGTCGTCCCAATCATTCTCGCCTACGCCTCATGGGCATACTTCCCAGCACTCGCCCAATATCTAGTCACATCAGTATTCGGTTACTATCCTAGCCAGCAGCAGGCAAGCCGGCCATGGGTCACTGTCACACAGTTCTTCTATGCATGGTACACATTCTTGGCCATTGGCATAGGTGGAATTCTCGCAGTCGCCGCCACCTTTGCAAGGCTTCAATCACACCGAATGAGGCAACTTCACTATCCAATGGTTTCCTTCGTCGTTCCCGCATACAACGAGGAAAAATACCTCTCCCGCTGCTTGACCAGCCTGTTCATGTGCGCAGAAAAGTACGATGGCCCATGTGAAATAATAGTAGTTGACGACGGCAGCACAGACTACACCTACGAGACAGCATGGTCAACCATTGGATTCAACCGCGCCAAACGCCCAAACGTGCGAGGAAGGGTGATCAGACATTCTGCAAACATGGGCAAGGTCGAGTCAATAAGAACCGGCGTTGACAGAGCTTTAGGCGGCTTGATAGCCATCGTGGACGCTGACTCATGGTGGCTCCCAGACACGCTGGCAAAGCTTGCAGACCACATGCTCTCAAACGGCAAAAAAGCAGTGACAGGATACATACATCCGTCAGACGGTGTGTCGGAAATCGACAGCTACGTGATCATGCAGCAGCTTGAATATAGCCAAGGACAAGGTATAACCCGCCACGCACAGTCCCTGGGCAACAATGTGGTTGTCATTCCCGGGGCTCTAAGCTTATATGATGCCGAAGCCCTCAGATCCATCCTGAGTCAGAAGCGAATCTGCTCCGTCACTGAGGACTTGGAGATCGCGCTGGAAATGCACAAAAGAGGCGCGAAAATCGGCTACGTCAACACGGCCACAGGCACAACCGTTGCCCCTGTTTCCTTTGGCGCATTATGGAATCAGCGCCTAAGATGGTTCACAGGCTGGCTTCACAACACTCTCAACATACACCGCGACATGATGCTAAAAAGGTCAAGGCTGGCCCTGTTCCTGTGGTACTGCTACATATTCGAGTACGGTGGAGCATTCATCGATCTGCTGGGCTTGGCGGCTTTTCCGTTTCTTTTCTGGTTTGCCCCTGACCGCATCTACTTCGCCATTAACCTACTCGTGTTCATGCCCTACGGGCTGTTCATAGGCATCACAAACCAAGCGATAGCCCTGAAATACGCCTACAACCAGCACAACTACCGCTCGCTCCTCTTCTACACACCGTTCTACCCAATCCTAAGACTGATTAACGTCTTTGCCAGGCTGACAAGCTCAGTCAAGTATGCCTTCGGCTATCGTGGCAACTGGAACTCTGCAAAGAAATGAGGCTAGCTGTTCTGTTCCGTGAGCTTCAGGTATGTCCAGACCATTAACCCGAAGATGAAAACGCGAAGCTGATCATCACGAGCGCGCGCTAAAGCCTTGAAGAGCCACACATGACCGTTCGCTTAGCCCAAACAATGCAAGCTGGGATACGACTTCGCGCGCGCTGTCAATCATACTCCACTCAGACAGATAGGTTAATTTGTGAGCCTTCGTATCGCCGAAGGTCTTGTATCGCAAAGCATCATACAATAACCAAAGTAGCAAAAGACGGTCAGCGAGGATTTCCCCGATGCTTCTCCCCATAGCTTGACCCAACGGAACTAAGACGTGCCCTTAGACATAAAGTTTTGCACATCGTTCTCGCTACTCATACCATGCTAGTGCTATTACCTGATTTATCAACCGAAAGGTAACAGCTTCACGAAACAAGCCAATCAATCGAAGAGGTAACAGAACCCTTTGAAAGAAACGTTTATATCGACTAACCTGCCTTGTGTTTCGTTTTGGCGATTGATATAGCCCCGCAATTTTTCGGCGGCGGCTCAACCCTGACGGTTAAGGCGCAAAGTCGCCCTTGGATGAAGATGGTTGGCCTCCAGTTGCGGGGACAGGTAT
>CAYHAK010000103.1:0-2881 GCA_964354625.1 uncultured Candidatus Bathyarchaeia archaeon | reverse complement strand
ATGTTAAGGATCGATATCCGTTCATGTTTGTGAGTGTGTGCAACGTTTCTCAGACCCCGCCAGTAGGTAACGTGTTGCCCACCGATGCAGTGGAAGTCAATGCTACAGTTACGCATGTCTACCCGCTGGTGCAAGTAATTCTGAACTGCACCTATACTAACAGCAGTGCAACGTGGACGAGTATCGTCAACATGACCAATTTGGAAGATGACATCTGGAATGGAATCATACAACCGTTTCCAGCCGGCACAAATGTAACATACGTAATAATCTCTCAGGACAACGCTGGAAACTCGATCAGCGCGCGCGCTACGTTGTCAAGATTACAGGTGCATACGGGACAACGCCCTTAAGCCCGAATTGGAACCCTCACGCAGATGTAGCAGAACCTTTCGGCAAGATTGACATCTTCGACGTTGTTCTTTGCACAGGTCATTACGGAGAGAAGTATCCCTAGCTTTCGAAGCGCGCGTGCTGATTTTCTGTATAATAGATGAGCAAAGAAACTGCTTTTTAGGGCACACGATTTCGTAGAGGATAGCGCGCTGAGCTCGGGTAGAAGAGCTGTCTGAGATACCAACAAAGTATAAGTTGGCAGTCTGAAGCATGTGTTGTCGTGAAATAGTTGCCTTCGTCTTACGCCTGCCGCACCTGTGGTAAGGAATACTCTTCGGAAGAGTATGAGAACAATCGGTTTTGTAGCGACTGTGGGGCATTCCTGTTGCCCAAGAGTAAGGTTTCGGGGCTTCTCAGAAGAAGTGGTTATAGTGTGAAGCCCAAGGATTCGAAGAGCACGGTGCTTCCTGAAAACTATGAGATGCGAAACGGTCAGATGGAGTTTATTCAAGAGGCCAAAAGAGCCGTCATGAGCAAAGAGATTTTTGTTGGGAGTGCCCCTTGTGGAATCGGCAAATCCCTTGCGTCGCTGCTTGCGATTTTGCCCGAGCTCGGAGAAAACAGATTGATGATTTGTTTCAGAACCAGAAGCCAACTGCACATATATCTTAAGGAGCTGAGGGCACTCTCGAGAGATCTTTACTGCGTTTCATTCTTCAGCAAACAAGATATGTGTCCGTTGAAGAAAAGAGGCGATCTGTCTTATTTTGACTTTTTCGAAGAGTGCAAGAGACTGAAGGAGAACTGCGAATCTTCCGCTAAGCCCTTCTGTAAATTCTATATGAGCATTCTGAGAGGGAGGAGAGAGACAGAAGATTTGGCTCTGGATTGTGCGCGAAGAATACTTACGCCAGAAGAGTCGGTCGAGTTCATGTTCAGAAGAGGATTCTGCGCCTACGAAGCCTTGAAGAGGGTTCTGCCCAAGTCGAAAGTTTTTCTCGGAACGTACCACTACGCCTTTGATCCGGCCATTAGGGAATCGATACTGAAGAGTTTGGGAGTTGGCCTTTCCAACGTCTTCTTAATCGTTGATGAGGCTCACAACCTGCCAGCCTTCGCCAGACAATTGCTTTCGGACCAGTTGACGGAGGGCACGGTTGAAAGAGCCTTGAAGGAAACTGAGATTTTCGAACATGAATCGTCTGTATCAGCCAAAGCGCATCTGCAGGTTCTCATGAAAGAGGTTTTTCAACGTGCGCAATCCATTTTGAAGGCTGAAGATCTGAAGCTGCTTAACCCTCAAGAACTCGGGGATTTGTTTGTAGCCGACAACGGTGCGTCGGGTTCCGACGTTGCGAGTGTCCTTCGAGAATATGGGGAGTATGTGAAGAAGAAGCGGCTTGAGTCTGGTTCCGAGAGAATTTCGAGCTACAACTATCGAATCGGCACGTTCATAGAGAGCTTTTTCAGCAATGTTGGGTCAAAACATGTGCATCTGATTGAAAGAGACCGGCATGGTCGGGTTGCGTTGGAGGTCAGAAGCCTTGACGGAAGAGAAATAGTTGATCCAGTTCTGAGAGAAGCAAAAGGAGCGGTTGTCATGAGCGGTTTTCTGTCTCCGCTAACCGTCTACAGAGACCTGATGCTCTGCAGCTCGGACAATGTTTGTCTGAAGGAGTTTGACTCTCCCTTTCCGCGGGAGAACAGGCTCATACTGGCAGCTGAGGACGTGTCGTCAGAGTTTAAGAAGAGAACGGACGTGATGCTTGAAAAATGGAAGAGTTACATTGAAGCCATTTCATGGGTTACTCAAGGCAATTTGGCGGTTTTCTTCACAAGCTACGGGCTGATGCATGAAGTTGCAAGGTTGATTAAGACAGACAGAAGGACGATTATGGAAGAACAGGACACGAGAAGAAATGAGGTGATTGAGAAGCTGAGAAGCTCGTCGAACAACATTCTTTACGGAGTCATGGGGGCCAAACTGAGTGAAGGAATGGACTACCCCGGAAACATCCTCAAATGCGTCGTGGCTGTGGGACTACCGTTGGCAACATGGAATGCCTATGAAGAATCGCTCATCGATTATCTCGAACAGCAGTTTCCGGGGAAAGGGAGAACCTACGCCTATTACACCCCAGCCATACTGCGACTCATTCAGGCTTGCGGACGCGTTCATAGATCGGCAGAAGACACAGGTTGCATAGTAATGCTGGACGAACGCGTCACCGAGCCCTACATCAAACGACAACTTCCGGGCTACTACCAAAGAGAGATGATAGCCGTCCGAAATCCATCTGATTGCGGCGAAAGAATAGAGAGTTTCTGGAACTCCCCTCGCAGGCTCTAAAAATCTCGTCCGTAGCGCGCGCGAAATCTAAACGTTGCCTTGAAACGCAAACAGATGAATCATTATAGACAAACGATGATCTTAGTGTTACTACAACAGTGAGGCTTGAGAGAGGCAGTAGGGTGCACGAAGTGCATGTCTATCGATCGATAAGGCTTTTGAAAAGCTTGTATGATGGAAAAAGGGGATTTGTGG
>CAYHAK010000102.1:0-3028 GCA_964354625.1 uncultured Candidatus Bathyarchaeia archaeon | reverse complement strand
TATTGAGTATGTCCATACCAGCTGGCGGGGTGTCAAAGCTGGGTTAAAAGCTGATTCGACGCTTAATCAATTCCCAAACAGTGCTAAACACTGCCCCGGATACGAGTGCCACTAGCCATAGCTTTGTCTTAATCGTGTGAGCGTCCCGCTCCATGTTAGTCAAGCGGCCGTGATACTCGCCCAGGCTGGCCTGCGAGCGTTCTAACAGATCCAGAATGACCGATTGGCGAGTTTCGATCCGGGCTATAGAGATCCTTACCTCGGATATACGCTCATTAAGTTCCGCAACCTGATCGGCACTCATTTCCACCAATCGGCTGAATCTTTAGCTAGTCCTAGAATCGCTTTTTGTGCATCCCCAAGGCTTGTGGTGAGGAATACCGATGGCTGGCCGTCGATGTAGCCTAACGCAATGAAGCCTTCGTCTAGGAGGTATTGCAACGCTTGGCAGGCTTGGTCGTCCTTGCTCATTTGCTCGGTGTCTTTCCCGCGTCCTCGGCGGCACTCATATCGCTATAACGCACGGCGTTATTGTCCGCCTGCTTTGGCGAACATGAGCAGAGCAAGAGGGTGAGGAGGAGGAGGGGCATTATTGGACATCCAATAGCCAATGTGTTGATTGAAGGATTGCGGAAGGGCTTGCGGTTGGTAGGGAGGAGGAGTTTGAACAATGAATTTCTGGCCCGAATCTGTTTGTGCTAGTGTCGTTTGTCGGGCCACCAGTAAGTGTAAGAAGTGGAACTTGTCCTATGTTTATATTTGGATTTATGGATGAATCTGCTCCGTAGAGATTTATATTTCCCGCTCCGTCAGACTCAATCACAACACCAAAAAAGCGGTTGTCAGATGCGGCAAGCCCAAATCCATTTGTTAATGTTGTGTAGGAAGTTGGTGTTAGATAAGAAGCATTATATCCAATCAACCTAGCCTGAATCACGCCAGATTGCAGGGCAAATTCAGCACCAAATCCTTTAATTGTAAGTCCGTTAACCCCAGCCAAAGGAGCGTCAGTAGAATTTCCAGTACCACCAAATACCATTCGGATGACTGAGTTAGTGCTGTTAAGATACATCATCCCGCCCATTGAAAATCTGATTCTCTTTGAATAGTCAATTTTCCCTGCACTTGCCGTCATTAGTGCCGCAGTCGGGTCAAAGTAACCAGCTTTAGAAGTTCCGCTTGCCGAGGAGCCAGCGTTCAAATTCATATTAAACCCGCCAGTATTTCCAATAGAAGCAACGCCACCAGTACCAGTAGTTTTTGTGTATGAGCCAGCCAATCCAACTCGATACATTTTCATTCGCCCAGAGGCAAAAATAAAGTTATCGATGTTACTAGGATTCTTAACGAGAGGCATCGCCTACTCCTTAACTAACTTCCGTCACACGAGCCGTGCCCGCAGTAGCGAATACAGCCGAGTGAGTGATGGTCGTTTGGTGATTGGGCACTTCGTAGTAATCGCCCGCCGATAAGCGAACTTGGTAAGCGATGGTCGTGCAAGTTGCCCCTGCACAGATATGAAGGTTGCCAGCTCCCTCGTTAAAAATTGTCAGCACTTCCCTTGTCGCGTTGAAATTAGCGAGCACGGTAGAGGCGGTGGTGCTAGTGAAGTTAGAGGTGGTTACTGCCGTGCCCTGTAGGGCGAAGGTGTTGGCCGTGACCGTCCCACTAATCGCAGGGAGCGACGCAATCGTGACGCTGTTGGATATGGATGCGGTGACAGAGCCGATCTGTGCTGTCCCTGCTCCAATCGTCACTACGCCGATGCTGTTTGTGCCAGCGGGGAGGGCAGAGCCGATTGTGACAGAACCAGCATTTACTACGACTTTCAAATTTCTGTTGCTGTCTATTTTAAGAGGAGCCGCTATATCTGAGTCGTTTCCAGCGGCAATAACCACGCCGCGAACTCCATAAATGCTTGAAAGCTGGCCTACGAGATCAACCGTTGAGTTGTTGGAAAGAGAGGCCGTCACGCTACCGATTTGCGCCGTGCCTGCTCCGAGGGTTACTGAACCAGCAATCGTCTGTGTGCCTGTCGGGTTCGCCGTGACTGTTCCTGCAATCGTGATAGTGTTTCCGACTGTGACTGAATTTGTAACCCTTACGCCATAGCTCTCTCTTTGCTCCGTATTAAATGTTAGTGAGCCAGAAACTAATGTGCCGCCAGAAGCAAACATTGATGTTGGAAAATCTGGACTACTCGCATCAATTACGGCCATTTCAATTTCTGCGTCATTGCCCTCATCGTGAACCATTAACCTAAAAAAGTAATCATCGCTCTGCTGAACTCTTGTGAGATAGGGAACATTCCCAGAATTAAAGTTTGCATTTCCCCATTGATTAGCTCCATCAAATCTATAATACCCATCAAAAACAAAATTGCCTAAGTCTGGATGACTCATCGTGAGCCTTGGTATATAGACCCAAGGATCGTTTGATATGCCGTTGTTGCGAGTGTTCGCCGTCACCGTGCCCTCAATCGTCTGAGTGGCTGGGAGGTTGGAGATGGATACTGACGTGCTCTGAAGCTGGTCGTCGTAATAAATAACAAGCGCGGCCGTAGTCGTTAGCCCGGCCGTTGTCGCCACCAGGGTAAGTGCGGTATTTGCGCCCGACGTAAAGGCGGAAGCGGTGACGGAGCTATCCGCAAAGTTGTACATGATCCGCCCGCGATCGGCGGCGGTTACGAGCAGGAGCTGGTCGCGATCGATGTTCAGCCCGGTGAGCGTCAGGACGTTAGTCGTGGGCGAGTAGCTGTAATTAGGCCAGATCTGCTTCATATTGTGTTATTCCTTGTCATCCTAGAGCGATTGCCAACGCCACGGCCGTGCCGGTAGTCACGCCACCCGCTCCGGCTCCACCTGTTACGATGGGCGTACCCACGGCCACCGTTATGCTCGCAGGCCCGCAGACTGTGGCGGTGATAGGCATTATTCGGTCACCTCGCCCGCAATGGTAACCGAACCCTGTAAAAGGCGGATTTTAGTGGCCGCGCTTGTCGTAAGCAGTAGATCCCACCTTCCACCGC
>CAYHAK010000101.1:0-3047 GCA_964354625.1 uncultured Candidatus Bathyarchaeia archaeon | reverse complement strand
CTGACAAGGGCGGGTTCAAAAACGTGAAGGCCATGGCTGCCTTCATCCCTGAGCAGAACATCACGCAGATCGGTATGAGCATCCACGAGTTTGAGAAGACGCCGCTGTACCGCGTGTTCGAGGTCATCAAGGTTGAGTGCGCACGCTACAACGTGCCTATCGTGGGTGCAGAGTTCTGCGGGATGGCGCCGTTGAAAGCTATAATAGATGTGGCAGCGTATTACTTGAAGATTGACAACCTGACTGAGGACCGCGTGTTGGAAATCGCGGTCAACAACGCTATGGAGAAAGGATGTGTTCCTGAATGAGCTTCACGATCAAGTGGCTTGACCACGCCAGTTTTCAGCTTGAAGTGGATGGAAAGATCATCTACCTCGACCCGTACCGAGGCAAGTACACGGAAAAGGCAGACTTGATTCTGGTCTCGCATTCTCACGGCGACCACTACAGCGTGGCCAAGATCAAGAGCGCTCGCCGCGCAGACACCGTGGTGTTTGCTCCTGAGGACTGCGCTAAGAAGGCCAAGGGTTCGGTTAGAACGTTGAAGGTTGGCGAGGAGGCGACGGTGGGCAACATCAAGGTCAAGGCGGTTGAAGCCTACAACGTCAGGCGCTTCAGGTCGCCAGGCAACCCGTTCCACCCGAAAGGCTTCGGCGTAGGCTACCTGATAACTGCCTTGGGCAAGACGGTGTATCATGCAGGCGACACGGATTTCATCCCCGAGATGAAGAGGCTTGGGCATGTTGATGTGGCCTTGCTGCCCACCGGCGGAACGTATACTATGGATAATCCTGAGGCGGCTGAGGCCGCCCTGGCCATAAAACCTACCGTCGCTATTCCGATGCACCGCTGGGACACAAAGCCCGACGAGTTCAAGAAGAGAGTCGAAGCGAGCTCAAGCATCAAAGTCGTGGCACCAAAGAAAGGCGAAGAGTACAAAGTGGTCTGAGCGATGGCCACAGGTCAGAAGCGCAGCAAGCAGGCGAGCCGCGAAAAGGCCGATTTGCTCATAGTGAACGCTGACGAGCTATTGACGCTTGAGGGCAGCAGCGCGAAGCCTCGTATAGGCAAGCAGATGCGCGAGCTGGGCATAATCCGCGACGGAGGCCTAGCCATCCGCGATGGCAGAATAGTCGCCGTGGGCAAAAGCGCCGACGTCCGTAACAACGTCAAGGCCGAAAACGTGATCAGCGCAAATGGAAAAACCGTGTTGCCCGGGTTTGTGGATGCGCACACACATTTGGTTTTTGCGGGTTCGCGTGAGGACGAGTTTCAGATGCGCGTGGAGGGCGCGTACTATCTGGAGATTCTGAGCGCAGGCGGAGGGATCTTGAGGACGGTGCGGGACACGCGGAGGGCCAGCGTGGACAAGCTCGTTGAAGGCGGGTTGAAGACGCTTGATGCGATGCTGGAGTGCGGGACCACGACGGCGGAGGCGAAGAGCGGTTACGGCCTTGAACCCAAAGACGAGGTCAAGATCCTCGAGGTCATGAAGAGGCTGAACCAGATCCACACTGTTGATATTGTGCCTACGTTTCTGGGTGCCCATGCAGTTCCGCCTGAGTTCAAGGGCAACACGCAGGGCTACGTGAGCCAAGTGTGCGAAGAAATGATCCCAAAGGTGGCTGAACAGGGTCTGGCTGAGTTTTGCGATGTGTTCTGCGAGAAAGGCGTGTTCGGCCTAGAACAGACGAGGCGCATCTTGCTCGCAGGCAAAGGTCACGGGCTGAAGCCTAAAGTGCATGCGGACGAGATGAGCACCTGTGGAGGCGCCGAGCTGGCAGCTGACGTAGGTGCGGTCTCGGCTGACCACATGCTTTTCAGCTCGGACGAAGGCATCAAGGCCATGGCCACGAAAGGCGTAGTGGCGGTGCTGTTGCCTGCAGCGGCCTTCAGTTTGATGACTGGCAAATTCGCGGACGCGCGAAGTATGATTGACTTAGGCGTGCCTGTGGCTTTGGGTTCAGATTTCAACCCGAGCTGCTGGGCCTTGAACATGCAGCTTGTGATTGGCTTTGCGTGTCATTCTATGCGTTTGACGCCTGCTGAAGCCATAGCGGCGGCGACGATTAACGCGGCGCACGCAGTAGGCCGAGCCAGCGAGATAGGCAGCCTTGAGGTGGGGAAGAAAGCCGACGTGTTGATTTTGGATGCACCGGGCCACAAGAATCTGGGCTACTGTTTCGGCGCTAACCTAGTTGATAAAGTGGTTAAGAATGGGCGTGTGGTTTTGGATAGGGAAGAAAAACGTGGTGGGCTTATGTATATTGAACGCGCCGAATAGGCCCTAATGTCTTGTTTTTTCTACTATGGTGAAGATGAGCCACGCGATTATGCCGTAGACGGCGCCGTTGAATACTGCGATGACAAACGTGGTGGCTGGAATGCCTAGCACTTGATAGTCTGTCGTTGGCACGTTAAGCATGCCGTAGAGTTGCCTTCCCGGCGGCATATCTGGAACAGACGTGATTTACAACAAGGATGAATGTACTTCTTTCAGTTCCCTCTACTTGGGATTTTTCCATGCATCTCATTACGCTGTTGCTACTGCACCTGTTATCTCTCCTGACTTTCAATTCCCTCTACTTGGGATTTTTCCATGCATCGCTCAGGCAGGAGTCGACTGAGGTATGGCGGTGCGCCTTTCAATTCCCTCTACTTGGGATTTTTCCATGCATCTTTTTGATACAGTGCTACCGTGCAATACATTGACCATGCTCTTTCAATTCCCTCTACTTGGGATTTTTCCATGCATCGCATATACGATGAGGACGACCTATATCAGAGCTTTCTCTTTCAATTCCCTCTACTTGGGATTTTTCCATGCATCGTCTCTATGATCGGCCTTCTGGTTGGGTTGTTGGTGGCTTTCAATTCCCTCTACTTGGGATTTTTCCATGCATCGTGACTGCGCTGGGCTGCGTGTGCATCTGGCGGCTGACTTTCAATTCCCTCTACTTGGGATTTTTCCATGCATCAGTCATGTTATTGATAGTATTATGTTTGAGGTAACAATCTTTCAATTCCCTCTACTTGGGATTTTTCCA
>CAYHAK010000100.1:0-3055 GCA_964354625.1 uncultured Candidatus Bathyarchaeia archaeon | reverse complement strand
GTTTTGTTTTGTTTTTTAGAATTAGTTCATCAACAATTTTATCAATATTGGAGTTATTGTAGTATTTTATTTTTTTATTATCTTTACTCAATATAACTCCCTCCTAGATTTTTTAAAAAATATTTACGTTCCAATTTGTTTCTTTCCTGCATCCACATCCCTTTTCTAAATTTAATATTCAACTTATTTTTTGTTTATCATTAAAAGTTTTTATTTAGATATTGTTATTGATAAACAATTTTTATGCACATCTCATCCAATTAGTTTTTGTTATACTTTAAATGCTATTTATATTTTTCTTTAAGTTATTATTATTTTAGGCTGTTGAAAAATTAATTGAGCCCCCCTACGATTCATTTGTTTTGGATGCACAAATGAAAAACAATAGGAGGGCAAGACTCAGAAAGATAATTTCAAGTATAGATTTTTCGGAAACAGAAACGATACTGAAAACCTGCTACAAATATTCCCCACATAAACCAGGTCGACCGCCGCTCTCAGCAAAAGGAATGTTCATCTCCTTTCTTCTAATGTTTCTTCGAATGGAATCATATAGAGATTACCAAGCATTCCTAGAAAAAGACCAATTCTGGAGACGACAACTAAACTTCAAACAACCTCCGGACATCGGAAGTTACACCAACTTCCTCAAACGAATCGGCATCAACACCTTCGAACAAATATTTGCAGATGTCGTACAACAACTTCTTGATAAAGAATTCCTCAACATCCACATGATTGCCCAGGATGGCTCCATCCTACCGAGTAAATCAGATGACCCAGAAGCAAAAATAGGATGGGATCACATCAACGAACAATACATCCTAGGATATAAAATCCATGTCGCTTTAGATGTTAATACAGAACTCCCTGTTGCATTTACAATCACTGGTGCAAACACCCATGACTCCACTCAATTCCAATTACTCTACACCACAGTAAAATCCTACACCACCAGATTTCCCACCAAGTACTATCTTGGGGACAAAGCATTCGATTCAACCACAATCAGAACTACACTGCTCAAAGACCTGGTAACACCTGTGATCAAAGCATCGAAAACCAGGATAAAACCCCGATATCCACCATTATTCAAAAAGACCTACAAGAAACGAACTGCGGTGGAACGATTCTTCTCTCGACTTAAAAAGTTCCTCGATCTTAAAAAATTAAACATCTACGGAAAAGGAACTGTACAACTCTACACCTATCTCTTTTGCATAGGAATGCTCTTAATTGGATATATGAATCACCAGCTAGGTCATTCACCTCGTAGTATCAAAACCTTCATCAGAATATATACCTAAACACCAACATCAACTCAAATGCGATTAATACTCATTCTCCATAGGAATAGCCAGATTAACATTCATTAAAAAAGATCCCTTTCAGTTATTTTTCTGCTCTAAGCAACAGACAACAACGATAAAATTTCTTCAAATACTCCATCTATTAATCAATCATTCAGAAAAATTCTACATAAATTAGAATTTTTCAACAGCCTTATTGATTTATAAAAGATCAGTTAAAAAAAGAAAAAAGTGGTTTTTAATAAGAAAGAACTGATTCTTAGATTTAAATTGTTTGATTTTTAGCAATCAATCTATTGAATTCTCTCAATATAAGTAATTTAGAACCTGCCGCGCTCATATACTTATTTTATCTATTTTAGAAATAAAAGTTTAAATACCCTTTACTATTCTCCAGGGGAAAAGGTTTGATTTATATGATGACGAGCAAAAAAGCTGATTTAGCAGGACCTGGTATTGGTAATTATTATGATGTAGAGAAGATACTACCGAAGGACTATAAATCTTTATTGAGCCAGAAAGATACTCAAAAAGCAATTTTTGCTGCCAAACGGTATATAGAAGACAACTTATGTAAAGAACTAAATTTGATAATGGTTACTGTTCCTCTTATTGTAGATAAGGATAGTGGTGTAAATGATTATCTCGACCGTGATGGTTCACGAACACCAGTAGAATTTCCATGCGGGCTTGGAATTAATCCACGCATTCATGCACAAGTCGTACAGGCAGCTACAAAATGGAAGCGAATGGCACTTAGAGAGTTTGATTGCAAAGTTGGCGAAGGTATTAACACCGATATGCATGCAGTACGTAAAGATTACTTCCTTGATCATGACCACAGCGCCTATGTAGATCAATGGGACTGGGAACTAGTAATTACAAAAGATCAAAGAAATATCGCATATCTAAAAGACACGGTCAACAAGATTTGGAAAGTGATGAAAGGCGCAGAAAATCTAGTGTTAAACGAATTTCCGCAACTTGGTACCAATGAGTATCTGGATCTACCAAATAAACTTGAATTCTTCCACGCTGAGGAAATTCTAGATATGTATCCAGATCTCCCGCGAAAACAACGAGAAACCACTATACTCAAAGACCACCCTGCAATCTTCATCATTGGAATTGGCTCTGTGTTAAAGGATGGGTACCCACATGAAATGCGTGCTGCTGATTATGATGATTGGACTACTGATACGTCAAAAGATACTGGAAAAGAAACACACGGTCTGAATGGAGATATTCTTGTCTGGAACCCGGTGACACAACGTCGACATGAACTATCTTCGATGGGCATACGTGTCACTCCAGAGACACTTAAGAAACAACTAGAATTTTCAGGTCAAACAGATTTCCTTAAACTTCCTTACCATCAAGCTATACTAAATAATAAGATTCCGCTAAGTATCGGTGGTGGTATTGGGCAATCCAGAACCTATATGTATCTGCTTAGGAAGGCGCATCTAGGAGAAGTCAGTGTTTCAGTCTGGCCAAAAATTTTAAAAGAAATCTGCTATAAAAAAAACATCTATGTTCTAGAATAAAAATTGATTCATAATCAATTGATCGCAGGTTCAAATCCTGCCGAGTCCATACATTTTTTTGATATAAAAGAAAAAAAGAGAGTTTTTAGCAAAATTTCTTTGATATTTTCGGCGATATTATACGAGAAAATGATAAGGTAATCCCTTTGTTATGAGGACTTTTAGAATTTCGATACAATTCATGATGGGAGTATTATT
>CAYHAK010000099.1:0-3115 GCA_964354625.1 uncultured Candidatus Bathyarchaeia archaeon | reverse complement strand
CCTTCACAGCGGAAGAGATGCAGAATATGATGGCCAAAGCCTAGTAGAAGTCGCTGCCGCGTCCCCAGGTGATGCTGTGAGGTGCCAATATTCCATCTGTATCTGGGAGAGCGGCGAGTGGCAAACCAGGACCGCCGAATGCCGGCAGAGCAGTGCAAACCCTCTGCCTGGAAAGCAGATGGTCGCTGGCTCAAAACGAAACAGGCTGGGCATTTCGCCCAGCCTTCCTTGATGTATATGTGTCCTGGAGCGGGAAACGGGACTCGAACCCGTGACCCTTTGACTGTCACGAAGATGGTCGGGGCGCCGTCCGGGATCAACGGCCTGTGCTCTTCATGGGGAGCTGAGGTGACTCAAAGTGAGCCCTACCGATGCGGATGGCATTTGCCACCCACAACTCAGTTGGGCGGACACACGGGCAGCATCATCCCCCTCCGTCGGCGTATACCGGCGCGCCCCCGGCCTTGCAGCCGATGACCTTACCGGGCGTGGACTCGAAATTGACCGGCTCGCCAAACTCCACCCACTTACCGTTCTCCACCCTGTTGTAGACCTCCATCTCGAAGGGACGGTGGTCGTTGGGGCTGAGGTTCACGGGCACCATGCACACGGAGCAACACCAGTCGCGGATGGTCTCGGCGCCCTCCACCAGGCTCTCCCGGGTCAGGTTCGGGCCCGCGTTCTCCAGCGCCTTTACCATCAACTCGGCCAGCAGTTGGCCATACAGGGTGAGGTTGCTCGCCGCCACGCCCTGACCGAACTGCTCCATGATCCGGATGTGCTGCTGCACCCCAGGGTCTTCCGTATGGTAGACCTGCGTCGCGAAGACGACGCTGACCACGCCCTCTGCGTTCTTTGCACCCGCCAACTGGGTGAATATGTCGGTCACGTCGACTCCGGTGACCACGAATGGCACATCCCAGTTCAGGACTTCGCGGGCTACCTTGACCATGCTGGCGGCGGGCGGCGGGATGGCGTAGATGGCGACGACATCAGGGTTAGCGCTCTTCAACCGCTGCGCCTGGGCGGTGACGTCCCACTGGATGGGCTCGTAGGTCTCCTCGGACACGATCTGGACGTCGCTGCCCTCGAGGCCCTTGAGGATCCCCGCCCTGCCGTCCTGCCCGAACTCGTCGTTCTCCAGCAGCAGGCCCAGCTTCTTCCCGTTGTAGTTCTCAGCGATATACTCGCCGAGCATCCTGCCCTCTGTATCATAGTCGGGGTTGCCCTGGAAGCGGGTCTTCACCACCGGATCGGTCCACTTGACGAGGCCGCCGGATACCCACATGTCAGGGACGCCGTTTTCCTCCAGGTATTTCCACACTGCGGCGTGCGGGGCATCGCCTAGGCCGGACACCAGGGCGAAGACGCCGTCCTGCTCCACCAGCTTGCGCACCACCTCCACCGTGTCCGGTGGGTTGAAGTGGTCATCGCCCACCAGGAACTTGATCTTGCGGCCGTAGACACCCCCCTGGGAGTTGATGTACTCGAAGTAGGCCCGCATCCCATCGGCGACGGGCGCGTAGGCTGCGGCCGGCGACTGGCTCATAGCGAAATGTGTGCCGAGGACGATCTCTGTGTCCGTCACGCCAGGCACTTTCTCGGGGCCTGCGCTGTTGTCCCCCGGCGTTGCCCCCTCGTCCCCTTTCCCGCCGCAGCTCAGGAGCAACGGACCGACGAACAGTGTACACGCGACGAGCAGTCCGAAAGGCAATCTCCCTCGCATAGCCCGCACCCCCGTGTTCGCTGAGTGTTAGGAATCTATTGCACGAGGTGGGGTTTGTCAAGTTGGCCGGGTGGACGTTGAACAGGCATGCCCACCGGCGGCAGGAATGGAGGATTCTCCCGGGGATTCAGTTTTCGGGAGAGGATTGGAGCCGGGAGCGGTATTCGAAGTCGCCGAAGGCTACCAAGCGTGGCACACCCTGTTTGGGGATCAGAACCCTGTGCTACTCTAGGGCGCCTGCCCTTTTCGGGGACGGCGGCATCATGAGGGCATAGTGTGCCTCATTCTGCTCGCCGGGGTGCCGGGCGTTTGGTATGCCGCGAGCGCTTCGCCTGTAAGAAGGCGGACTCGGCGATCCTCCAACCCCGTCCACAGTCTCCACTCTTGACCGCGATCGGGAAGTGACCCATAGTGAGAAACGCAACGGGCACGGGCGAGGGACTAACATCCCGCAGGAGGCTCTGAAAAGCATGAAGCATTTTCGCTGGCAGGTTCGCCTAGGCTTGTTGCTGCTCCTGGCGTCAATCATACTCTACGCGGTTCAATACGCCATCTTCCGAGATACGCACCAGCTCTTCGTGTACTTGCTCGCGGATATCGCCTTTGTTCCAATTCAGGTTCTGTTGGTGACCCTAGTGATACATGAACTCCTGAGCGAAAGGGAAAAGCGGGCAAGGCTTCAAAAGCTGAACATGATCATAGGAGCTTTTTTCAGCGAGGTTGGCACCGCGCTCCTGGCCTTCTTCTCTGACGTCGATCCCAAGCTAGGAAACATTAGGAAAGACCTGGTCATCACTGGCGAGTAGTCGGCGGAGGAGTTCGCCGGCGTCAGCCGAAGAATGAAGGGATACGACTACCGCATCGAGATTCACAGAGCGAACTTGGACGGGCTACGGATTCTTCTTGCCTCAAAGAGGGAGTTCTTGTTGCAGCTCATGCAAAACCCGAACTTGCTGGAGCATGAGTCGTTTACGGAGCTCCTCCGTGCTGTATTCCATCTGGCCGAAGAACTGGCTACCCGAGAAAGAATGGCAGACTTTCCTCCTCGGGACCTTGAGCACCTTGCAAACGACATCGGGCGGTCATATGTGCTGCTCGTGGGTGAATGGTTGAGTTACATGCGCCATCTCAGGGACGAGTATCCGTACCTTTTCTCTCTCGCTATTAGGACCAACCCGTTTGACCAAGACGCGTCTCCAGTAGTTAGATGAGTCGGTCATCGGGCCCGGGTGATGTTGACCGCCGGTCGGAGCGCTCGCGACTGCGCGCCCAGAGCCGATTCCTGGTATCGCTTCTCCTCCGGGATTCTCCTTGACTTCCCCGCACACTAACGCATCATAGTGTCACCTTCCCGGGGTGGGAGGTTCTGGAGCATCCACCTATCACGCA
>CAYHAK010000098.1:0-3128 GCA_964354625.1 uncultured Candidatus Bathyarchaeia archaeon | reverse complement strand
ATTTTGGGATTGGTGCTCTTCGAGAGAAAAGAGTTCACTTGAGCGAGAACTGAAGATACATGCTGCAACAACTACGAACAAATGGCCGATAGAGTACATAACTCGAATAGCGCGCGCGGCAGAAAAGAAAAGGGGATAGTATGTTTTATGGCTGGTGGGTTTTCAGAGCATCACTCGTGCATAACCCCAACAGAAGGTTGACTGCGAGTCATCGTCACCTCTGTATATAGCGCGCGCACCGCGCACAAGCCAAACTAGAAAAGGAGCATCTGTGTTTTGTTTTTCTGTGAATCAGATGGTCAGGCTTGCTTTTTATGGTGGGGTCAATGAGATTGGCGGCAACAAGATCCTTGTGCACGATAGAAGGACGAAAGTGTTGTTCGATTTCGGCCAGTCCTTCAATTTCGGCACGGGATACTTTACGGGCTGGCTTTCCCCGCGTGCAATAAACGGTTTGGGAGACCACTTCGAATTTGGTATGCTGCCAAAGGTTCGAGGACTATATGCCAAGGAGAAACTGGCCTTCACTGATCTTCAATACGCGGAGCCAGAGATCGAGGCGATTTTTCTGTCACATGCCCACTTTGACCATGTGACTCACATTTGCTTCACCGACCCTCAGATTCCGGTATACCTTGGTGTTGGGGCCAAGCTGTTTCTTGAGTCGATGGAAGAGACAAGCAGCTTCTGCGACTATGGAAACCACGACTACAGGACTTTTCGCACTGGGAAGAAGATCAAAGTGGGCGACATTGAAGTGGAACCCATCCACGTGGACCACTCGATTCCAGCAGCTTACGGTTTCTTAGTACATACTTCTGAAGGAACCGTTGCCTATACTGGCGACCTAAGGATGCATGGCACAAGAAGGGACTTGACTGACGATTTTGTGCAGAAAGCAAAGGAATCCGAGCCCGCGGCTCTAATTTGCGAAGGCACAAGAATGGCTCTGAAAGAAAAACGGAAGAACCATTCAGAGGCGCAGGTAGAGCATATGAGCAATGGGATTGTTGTCTCCACAAACAAGATCGTGTTCGTGACACATTACAGCCGAGACATGGACAGGTTCAGAAGCTTCTACAACGTCGCTAGGAGAAACGGAAGGAAAATGGTCATTTCTCCGAAAACAGCATGTTTACTGAGCAAGCTCATCGGTGACGAACGTCTTGACCTACCCGATCCTTTGAAGGATGAAGACATACTCGTGTACTTCAAGCGCAAGAAGTCCGGAACTTTCGACGACGCCGACTATTTCGCATGGGAGAGAGAATTCATGACAAAGATGGTGACATACGAATTCGTTTACAAGAACCAGAGCAAGCTCATAATGGACTTGGATTTCTACCAGTTTGCAGAGTTGATAGACATAAGGCCAGAGCCGGGCAGTTGCTTCATACATAGCATGAGTGAACCTTTCAGCGAGGAGGATATTGAAGACGCGGTTTTGCACAACTGGCTTGACCATTTTGGAATACAGTTTCACCAGCTGCATGCTTCTGGTCATCTGAGCAAAGAGCAGATTAAGAGCCTCATCAGTGAAATAGAACCGAAAAAAATCTATCCTGTGCACACAGAAAATGCGCGTTTGTTCAAAAGAATAAGCGACAGGATCCAGCTCGTGAACCGTGGAAAAGAATACAAAATAGCTCTAAGGTGAATATCAGCGCGCGCTAATTAATTTCCTAGCGTGCGTGACTGGATCTCGGGTTCATGAATCCTTTATCATTTTGCAGTCGTCTTAACCAGAAGGAAGCCTACAAATGGCAAGGATTAAGCAGGAAAGCGTTGCAGACTTTCTGAGCTGCGCCAGCATTCTAGAAGAAAGAACATATTTACTTTACAAGAGCCTCGCCGACAAAGTGAATCTCCCGCTAATCAATTCCCTGCTGCTTCACATAGCATACGACAGCCAGAAACACGCAGTAACCCTCAGAGGAATAAGCGAAAGCATCACTAAGCCAAAAAAGCAACCCAGAGATTGCGAAAGGAAGCTCTTTTTTGGCAAAACCTGGACGATAATTGAGCACCTTGCAGGAGAGATCGCCAGAAAAGAGGGAATACCCAGAGAGCACATATCTTCGTTGGTTGAGAAGCTGAAGCTTCTGCAGAGCACTGTTGGCGAAGAGTACTATATTCTAACTCAGCTTAAGACCCTTCAATACATGACAAGAGAAATCCGCGAGATTTACAATGTGGATTTAGAAGACCTGAAGGACATTCTTGAAACCATTATCAAAGACGAGGAGACCCACAGAAGACTCTTGTCAAAAATGAAGAAAATTCTTGTTGGAGAAGAAAAGCAGACAGAAGAGAAACCACCAGCATTCAAGTACAAAAACCCAGACGCATGGTCAAGAGAGATACCTGAATCAGTTTACGAAGACGCTCGCTAGCTTGAAGCATCAGTCGATCGATCATAGTACAAGTCCGCGCGCGAACGCTCGCTATTCCTCCTGCAAACTCCATTCAGACGGTACGTGGAATCTGGGTTCGCTCTTGTAGTAAGCTCTGATTTCAGGAAGCTTTTCGTTGATTTCGAGAGTCAACGCGGTTATTCTGTCATACAACGTGAGAGTTTCATTGTCAGGGAGTGGGTCAGAGAGTCTTTGGTCTAGAAATCCCCAGCCTCCGTCCCAAGGCAGGATCTCGACCTTATTCAGAGCCAGGAAATCCCGGACAACGTCACCCCAGATGAACCTGAGTCCGTGCATGTCAAAAATGCCAAACTTGTTAGGGTCCGCTTTTCCCGAGCGACATGTCTTCCAAGCCTTACCTGCAGTGAGGAATTTATCAGATGGAACGTCCAATGGGTCGAATTCGATTTTCAGTGTTCTTTTTTGGAAGGAGTCGAGCTGCGAGTCTGCCATCACCCAGCTCTTCTTCAAAGCATTCCAGTACTCGCAAACCCAATGATCTACGTATTGATCAGGGTCGAAATACGTGCTGAAGCCACAGCGAGCCCTCGCCGGGATGCCTTTATGGCGTAACATGGAAACGAGAAGCATTGTGAAGTCACGACAGTTCCCAACTTGGCGCTGTTCAAGGCGTCTGGGTATGTTAAGAGGTTGATCGTTTGTTTCGGCTATGTGAGCAAGTTTTTCGGAAACTGGGCGAATCTGTAGAGTGTT
>CAYHAK010000097.1:0-3260 GCA_964354625.1 uncultured Candidatus Bathyarchaeia archaeon | reverse complement strand
GGTCATCAGTCACAGCAGCTCCAGGGTCTGAGGTCCGTTTGGAGCCAGTCAGCGTGTGCTTCAGCAGCCCTGCTTTTAGCTCAGAAGCAGAGACATAGTTAGCCCCCACCTCAGGGCCGGTAACATAGTTCAAAACGTGCTTGAGCGCCCGAGTCGTATGGCCGCTATTTGTGCCTCCAGAGACAAGTATGCGCTCCAGTTCGTTCATGAAGCGTTCTAGCGTCAGAAAGCGCCTTTTGAACCCTTCTGACATGGACTGGTGGTTAGTCATATTTACTTACGTCCTTTTGTTAAGAAAAAATAAAGAAAGCAAGCCCAATTCAAAAAATTTATCATCTTTTATTCGCTATGAATGTTAGAATATTAAACTAGTAGGGGCTGCGACATGCGGGTTGCCAGCTACTCAAGGAGATGTTAAAAAATGAAACGAATAATCGTGCCTATGGTCATAGTCGCCATTATGCTTAGTTCTTTATGTGCTGTATGCGCCACTACGGGCGTAGCAGCTACTGATAATAGTAAGGCACCATCGCAAGCGCCATCACTCGTCGGCGCTCAGATGCCTTCAGGAGCTGCTGTGGTCGCATGCGGTGAGGATAAATTATTCATCTTCGCCAAAGGTGCTAACAACGCACTTTACTGGAAGAGTGGAACTCCGTCGACTAATACTTGGTCGGACTGGAAGTCCCTTGGCGGACGTCTAACATCAGATCCGGCTGCAGCGTCGCCTTACGCTGGACCAATGCCCGATCAGAGGATTAACGTCTATGTCCGAGGCACCGATGGCGCGCTGTGGGAGATATCAACCACGAATGGAGGACTCAACTGGGGTTCGTGGACGAAGATAGGAGGGTATATAGCTAAAGGTACGGGGCCTGCCGCGTGTGTCGCTAGGACGGATCCAGGAGAACCTACCTACACTTATGACACGGCCGCATTTGTCACCGGTGGTGATCATGCGCTCTGGTGGTATTTTGTTCATGACTCAGTCTGGAGCTGGAAGCGCATTGGCGGATATGCGACCTCATCACCATCTGCAGCTGGGACGGGTCAATCAATCTATGCTTTCGTCCGCGGCACCGATGGTGCACTTTGGGAATACGAGTTTCCATATGACACCTCGGTTATCGTTCCGTGGATCAAGCTCGGCGGCTACATACTTCCTGGCACGAGCCCTGCTGCAAGTGATTGTTATGTAGGGGCACTTGTTGTGTTCGTCAATGGTGGTGATAGTGCTCTTTGGTACAAGATGCCAACGGCTACTGGTAGTTGGTCACAATGGCAGTCCCTCGGAGGGCGCCTGACCTCGTCACCAACCTCGACACAAGGGATCGAACCGCCAGAAAATCCTCCCGCCTTGAACGTGAAGGCTTACGTCTTCGTTCGAGGCACCGATGGCGCGCTGTGGTGGATAAAAGGTTTTACCGCGTGGAGCAGCTGGAAATCCCTAGGGGGGATGTAATACATCGAATATTTAAAAGTACAATTAAAGGAAGCATGAACGCTTCCTTTTCTTCTTTTTTTAGGTCACTAAAAACGCTTATACCCTAGTTTTTCATGTCGACCTTACCCTTCAAGAGCCTCTTATTTTGGTAAACCAGAGGTTGATGTGCAGTTTACGAGATTTTGTTCAATGACATTTCCGCCATCATTCAGAGAAGGTCTACGCGACACACACTAGTTCCAGCAAACGTTTATTTGCCTCGAGCGCATTAGCTAATGTTTCACTGAACGGCACATAATAAGGTAATGACATGATTAAGAAGATGTTATCTGTGGGTCTTACAGCGCTCGTCCTCATAGCTGTGCTGGGGATTCATCCGAGCCTTGTAAGCGGACAGGGCTCCCCACCCATCGCAGAGGCCGGTCCCGATCAATCTGTGGCCCCCGGGCCTCAGGGGTATGCGCCGATTGTGCTCGACGGAAGCGGCAGCAGCGACCCAGAGGGACATTACCCACTCGCTTCCTGGTGGAACAGCGGAGCGGACTGGTTTGCGCCGGGAACCAATACGTCGCACGTCGCCGTTACCGTGATCCCACAACACGGTGTTGGCGTCTTTTTCCTCATTGTTCAGAACAGCATCGGTGCGTCTAGCGTTGACTTCGTCACCATAACGGGGAACACACCCCCCGTCGCTAACGCGGGACCGGACCAATCGGTCTTAGCTGGCACCAACGTGCAACTGAGCGGCGGCGGCTCGGATGCTGATAACGACCCCTTAACGTATACGTGGAGCTTCATCTCCCAACCTGATTTTAGTTCAGCGACCATAACAGCAGACCCGAACGATCCCAGCGTCGCAAATTTCACAGCTGACTGGAGTGGCACGTATCAGGTGCAACTTGTCGTTAATGACAGCTTTGTCGATAGCGCGCCCAGCACAATGAACGTGATGGTGAGTCCAACCCAAGAGGGCACCGTCGACCACGTTGCCACCCTCACGAACATAGCGGAGTACCTTGTGCCGACGATGCCCCTAAGCGCATCGATACAATTTGCCGCAAAGACGCCGTCGACGAACACCGTGTGGAAGAATCCCGAGATGCGAGACGCGCTATTGAACAAGTTAGCTACTGTGAAAAAGGACGTCGCGAGTGGCAATTACCACGCAGCGGCCAACAAACTGCAAAATGACATACTCACCAAGACCGACGGGTGTGAACTTACAGGAGCGCCAGATAGTAACGATTGGATCATTAATTGTGCCGCGCAACAACAAGTCTATCCACTAGTCAACTACATCATAGGCGAGCTGAGGCAGTTATAGCTTGTAGCCATCGGGCAGCGTCAAGCCGTTTTTTTTGGCGAATTCTGCGACGACCTAATGCGGGTAGCTCAATCTTCTGCAGCGGTATCGTGAACAACTAATAGCTAAAACGGCGTCTTATCGTACAGTTCCTTGATATCCCGATCGTTGAACTGCAGATAAACCGCCGTCGTATTCTATGACGAGTGTCCTAGCACCTGCTGCAGTCTGAGTATGTTAACTCCCTGCCCCACGTCGATGACTGACATGGTGAGATTCGAGCCTGTCGGTTGTTGGACCTCAGGGAGTTCTACGGAAGGATTTGCCGCTGGAGTTGAACCCGACGGTGAGGTGTTCGCGGTAGGTGAGGGTGACAGCGTTGATACAGGAAACGTTATGCAACCGGCCACAGACAGCGACGCTACGATAACAAGCACTATCGCAGTTATCGGTTTCAATTGCATACGCTTATGCAAGAGGCGAAAGTTGGCTTAACTCTTCCGAATGAATCAC
>CAYHAK010000096.1:0-3320 GCA_964354625.1 uncultured Candidatus Bathyarchaeia archaeon | reverse complement strand
GCATCCTCGCGCTCGGTGCCGGGCTGGCCTACGCGGCGAAGCAGGCGGCCGAGGAGGAGAAGGGGATCGCCCGCCTCGACGCTGCGCTGAAGGCGAACGTCCCGGCGTGGAAGGGCAACAAGGACGCCATCGATGCGGCGATCGCGGCGGGCGAGCGCAAGGCGTTCAGCGACGACGACCAGCGGGAGTCGATCTCGCGGCTCATCACCTCGACGAAGAACGTCACCGAGGCGACGAAGCTCAACGCCCTCGCGATGGACTTCGCCCGCCTCAAGGGCATCCCGCTGGCGGACGCCGCCAACATCATCGGCAAGGTCCACGACGGCAACGTGGGCATCCTCTCCCGCTACGGCATCGCCGTCGAGAAGGGGACGAGCGCAACCGACGCGCTGGCGCAGGTCCAGGCAGCAGCGGCGGGGCAGGCGGACGCCTACGGCAAGACGACGGCCGGCGCGTGGGAGTCGGTGCAGCTTGCCATCGGCAACGTCGTCGAGGACATCGGGGCCACGCTTCTGCCGGTGCTCTCGCAGGTCGTCGGCTACCTCACCGAGAACCTGATCCCGATGCTCCAAGCGGCGGGCGCGCAGTTCGGCCAGTGGGTCACGGACAACAAGCCGCTCATCGACCAGATCGGGAAGTTCGTCAGCGAGACGCTGACCGGCCTCGCCACGTTCATCGTCCAGAAGGTGATCCCGGCCGTGGCCGGCATCGCAGCGAAGTTCGGCGAGTTCGTCGGCATCATCGTCAACGACGTCGTTCCCGTGATCGTGGACTTCTGGAAGCGGGTGTGGGAGGGCGGGCTCAACAAGGCGGTGGACGCCGCGGCCAATCTCATCGGCTCCGTGATCGAGGTGCTGGGCGAGTTCGTGAAGTGGATCTACACGAACGAAACGGTCATGGCGATCCTCTCGACGGCGGCCGATCTGATCGGCACGGCATTCGGGATCGCGGCCGACTTCATCAATGACACCCTCGACTTCCTCGGCAAGCTGGGCGACGAGATCAGGGGCAACGAGCCGCTCATGGCCGGCCTCAAGTTCGTCGTCGACGGCATCGCGGGCGCGTTCAAGCAGGCCGCGGAGTGGGTTGGCGACCTCTTCGAGGGGCTCAAGTTCATGGTGCAGTGGGCCCGCGACAACCTTGACATCATCAACCTCCTCACGGGGCAGTCGGGCTCTGCCGTCGGCCGAACGTTCAACCAGTGGGGGACCGTGCCCGGCAAGGCGGCCGGCGGCTGGGTCGGCCTTGGCGGGCCACAGCTCATCCGCGTCGGCGAGCGGGGGCCGGAATACATCACGCCCAACAATCAGCTTCGCGCTCCCGGTGGCCTCACGCTGGCCGCCGGGAGCATCGTCGTGAACGGCGCCGGCGATCCCGATGCCGTGGCACGCTCGGTGATGCAGGCCCTCAAGCGCGAGACGCAGCGCCAGGGGATGGCCTTCTGATGGCAGCCGCCCACGTCCAGAACCTCGGTTCGATCGGGTCCCTGTCGGCAGCGACCACGACCGTCCTCTCTCCGGCCTCCAAGACGGTCACGGCCGGCAACGTCATCATCGTCGGCTGGGGCTGCTATTACAACGTTTCGCCGACCGGGGTCACGGACAACCTCGGAAACACCTACACGCGGATCGAGCGCACCAGCAGGACGGCCGCGACGGCGGACCTGTGGGCGGCCCCCATTACGACCGGCGGATCGATCACCACCATCACGGTCAGCCATGCCTCGACGGCCATGCGTAGCATCATGGCCGCCGAGTTCTCCGGGCTGGGGGCGCTGGATGCGGCCGGTGGTGGCCTGACGGGCACCGGCGGCACGGTAGCGACATGGACTAACTCCAAGACGGTCCCCGCCAGTGGGCTCGCGGTCGGCTTCGTCTCGACCGATTACGCCCACACCCACACCGCGGGCGCGGCTTCGGGCTCGCCCTCGACCTCGATCTCGGTGTCGGGAACCTACGTCAACGCAGCGTGCAACTCGCTGTCGCTCGTCTACGCCATCGCCGGGGCATCCGACGTTTCGTCGTTCTCAGGGACAACCGCCGTCAGCGACCTAGCGCAATGGGCGGCGGCCGGCGGGCAATTCGATCCGGCGGCGTCCGCCGTCGAGGCACCTGCCGTCACCGCCACCGGGACGGGGGCGGCCCACAACGCGGCCAGGCTCGGCGGGAACATCGACGCCCCTGCTATCACCGCCACCGCAACCGGGATTGGGCATAACGCGGCCGTGTCACTCGGCGGCGCCCGCTACATCTCCCCGACGGGCTCGAACACGACCGGGGACGGCAGCATCACGAACCCCTGGGCCACCATCGGGCGCTGGGTGTCGACCTACCCTGCTCCCGGCGAGACGCTCTATTGCCGGGGCGGCACCTATCTCAATCCGGCCCAGGTGATGATCGGCGATGGCCCCCTGCCGCCGCTCATCGGGACGGAGTCGGCACCCATCACGATCCGCAACTATCCCGGCGAGGTGCCGGTCTTCTCGGGACCGACGGCCTCGACGGCCGCCGCCTCGTTCTTGACGATCTGCGGCGACACCTGCTATCTCGTCATCGACGGCTTGCAGTTCCAAGATCACGGTAGCGCGCCGCCCTATTACAACTGCGGCCATATCACACTCGGCGGCGTCGGCACGGATGGCGTCACCTACACCACGCACCACATCACGATCCGCAACTGCATCTTTCGCCAGAAGGCGGGAATGGCGGGCAGCAAGGGGCATCTGATCTACGGGGCCGGTGGGGCCCGCTACGTCACGGTCGAGGATTGCGTCTTCGTCGGAGCGGTGATCGGCACGACGGGGATGGGCACCTACTATCACCTGGCCCTCCATTTCAACGGGCAGCAGGACAACCCCGGAGTCCCCGACAGTCACACCCCGCCGATCACCGACTTCCTCATCCAGCGGTGCATCATCGTCGGCTTCACGAGTGCGTGGGCTGGTCTCTTCTGGAGGGACGACAGCGGCTACAGCGCGGGCGGGATGGAGGGGAGCGTCGTCCATTGCTCGTGGATCAACAACGTCAGCGACATCCGGCGCGAGGGCAGGGGAACCATGCTCCTGCGCGACTGCGCCACGACGAACAGCGGGACCAACTGGCTCTTCTCCAACGGTAATCCCACCTTCATCGGCCTCACGCAAGACCATAACTTCCAGAGCCAGTCCTTCACGACCGACTACTACTTGACGGCTGGCTCCTCCGGCCGCAACGCCGCGACGGACGGCACGGACGCGGGGGCGCTCGACAGCACGCCGAGCGCGACTCCCACCGCGATCCCGGCGACCGGGACCGGCACCGCCCACCAGCCGACCGCCATCG
>CAYHAK010000095.1:0-3342 GCA_964354625.1 uncultured Candidatus Bathyarchaeia archaeon | reverse complement strand
ACTAAGAGACTGAAGAGAGATAGACTATTGCGCTATTCTCGCGCGCTATTTCTTATGTTTATCATATTCTGCAGGGAGTCCAACGTTCCGTTTCTCTTTCTTTTTCAGTTCCTTATCTCTCTGCAATTTCACGTGGTGTTCATGATCCATAGCTTTCTTCTTCTTGCCTTTGGGCACAATTCATCCTCCTAGCGCGCGCTTAGACTTTGTTCTTACGTCTATAAAAATTGTGCGCGCTTTGCTGTGGTGAAAACTGATAGCGCGCGCTAAATTTGGTTGGTTGGGGTAAAGCTTTATCTTGTGTGTGTTTGGCGGATCGAGTTCGCGCGCGCATCCTCTCATCAATGCTGTTTAAATAATCGTCCGACGATGTCAATAGCAGCCAGCCTAAGCATGCGTGCTTAAGAAACAGAGAGGACTCGAAATGAAGAACAAGCAAAAGCATAATCAAGATTCTAAAACGGAACTTCCAGCAAGGTACAGGAAGAACAAGAAATAGCCACATACGCGCGCGCTCTGGAGATGCCCAAACTGACAGCAACGGAGACTACTCAATCTCCATTGGTTTGGAAACTGGCACATACGCCGTGAATGCATCTGCAACTGGATACTCAACGATTAGTGTGACTGATGTGAGCGTTACTGTCAATCAAGTGACTCCAGATGTTAACTTCCAGCTGCCTCTTGCCCCGTCAGGAATAATTTCGGGCATAGTTGAGGCAGAATTCGCTGCTATACCAGAGTTTCCACACCCGATCTTTGTCTTCCTCTTGGCAGCCTCTGTCATTGCGGTCGCATTCGCAAAACTTCGTACTACAAGAAAGAAAGCGCTGAGCCCTCTTGCAAGAACGCCTGCGTTCTAATTCACTTCAATTAGCGCGCGCTCAGCTGCTGATGCTTTTAGCGCATGCTATTGCAAGCGATTGTTTGCCTCTAGCGCGCGCCTTAACTAAGCAGTCGAATTGGACTGCACTCTCTTTTTTTCTTTTGCTTAGCGCGCGTTAACGCCGACAGCGCACGCTACTCGTATCGAACTAAGTAAATTGGCTTGTTTGCTTCTTTCTTCTTCTCTTCCATCGTCATGTTCTTCAAGCAGTTTGAATTCAGTATTTGCGATATATGCTCTTCTCTCATTCGTTTGGATACTGGAGCAAGAGAGATGTCGTCGGCGACGTTGATGCTTGATCTGAGTTCGGTTCTCATTGTTTATCCCCTTCCATGGCTGCGCTATGCTGAGCGTATTAAGACTTAATAAACGTTCTTAGAGAACTGTAGAACATTGAGACAGCGCACGCATTCATAAAACAGCATGAAGGAGAAACCTAGAAGAGGCAGCGGGTTTCTCTATGCTGCAGAGTCTTGGGAAACAAGGTAGCAGGTAGAAAAAGGATGAACTAGGCTCTGGCGCGAGCAGTTAACTTTTTAAAGCCTCTAGGATAGAGGCGGATAATTGGAAGCTGAGGACTCGGCCCTTCACACCCAAATCAACGGGGTCAGGTTTTTGGTCCAATCTAGAGGAACATGTGTGTGAGATGGCAGGGCAGGGTGAAAGAAGCGTTTTGCTGCTAAGGCAAATCGAGAATATTCTGCGTAGAATCCGAGTTTGTGAGGCAAGTTCTGCTGTAGAGCCCAGTGGCAGTGCTGTTACGCTGTGGGTTTGGAGTTTTGATCGAGCCCTAGAGGAAAGTTCGGAAAGGCGGTTCTTGAGAAGAGAGGTCGGAGCGGGGAGGTTGTAGCGTGCCCGGATGGAGGGGTCATCGATTTTTGGACAGGACGTTCTATGGAAAAAGTTATCGGAAGATCCATGAGAAAATGGACTCGGCCGTCGTGGTGGTTCTCGGACGAAGGCACCGGGTTCTTTTCCATGATCCAATGTGGGCTTGTGCTATTGCCCAGCAGTGCTATCCAAACGATTCGAACGCTGTCTGCGCCGCCAACTTGCACATTTTGGTCGATCGGCTCTGCAGTAGCGCGCGCGTTTAGCATTTGTCTCGGTCGGGGAACGTTAGGGTGTTTTGTGGATTTTGGGTGTTGAGTGTGGGTTCATAAGTGCTATAGATGGTTTCTGACGGTTCATGTCCTGTTGTGTGTCTGACATGTTGGAGTCTAGGTTGCTTAGGGTTTTGCGGGTTATGGTGTTTCTGCCGGTTGGAGTGTTTTTGTGGACGATAGGATGGAGCCTGATGTGGATTGGCTCCAGGAAAGGGGTGCATGCTGAAAGATGCATGGATGTACCGGTCGCTTTGCGAAGCGATGACGAAGTAGTTTGGGTTGGAATGCCTGAGAATACTTGCTCAATACTCAATGACGAGCACGATTAGAAAAAGCAACAGAACCTTCTGAGCATTTCTCAGAGATTGTCTTTACGATTCTACTCGCAGCTTCGTCATCACCAAATGGGTTTCTCCGCCGCTTCTTGCTTAGTGCGCGTCTATTCGCGCGCGTTGAACGGTTGCCAACATGGGTTTTTGGCTGAATCACCCTCCACACAAGAACGTTCTTAAACGATAAAAACGACCAATTAGTCGATTCTATCCAAGCTATGGTTGTGCAGGGCCCTTGTTTTCTGTCTCAGTTTTTTCGTAGCGCGCGCTAAAGATTGAAAACCTTACAAAGGCTCTAACACAGAACAGTACAAGCGAATGCAAGGGTCCGCAAGACGGTTTCGCAACTGGTTCTCTCCGTCCTGTGGTCGCCCCAATACGCCATTAGCGCGCGCGTGCAGGCTTGCTCTTCAAAGACTTCTTCCATTCTTCAAACAGATTCCAATAGATGCTGCCGAAACTCTCGTTTGACGAGTTCCCTTCAGCAACGTACTTCTCGATGAAGTCATTCAACTCCAAGGAGTTCCTACACTTCCTCACATCCCTAATATTCAACAATGTGATCACCTCGCTTTTGATTAGCGTCCGCTACTGCATTCCATTGTGGTTCTCGAAAGAGGCCCTATTCATTCTCAAGTCTCTGTACTACCTCTTAGAAAAAGCAAGCCATTTCCGGCACAAACGGTAATCGCGGCAAGCCAACGGCGCGCTTTTCTCGCGCCTTATGTTCTCAGCATGCCTTATAAAGCTACGGGCACAAAGCCGTGTTCTTTCTCCTGCACATTGAATACAAGAGAGCGCGCGAAAGGTGGGGTTTCGCGGGGACTGTAGAGCCATCGCCATTTGGCTGCGGGTGCTAACGCACGCGCTAATCTTAGGGATTCCGTTTTTTCTCTGTGCGCGTGCTCCTATTCGTAAAATATGAGATCTTGTTCCTCCAAGCTTTTATGAAGCTTATGCACCGCGTCATAAACGTCCTGTTCTTTCTTCGCTCCTGTGCAAACAAGGTTCCCGCTTG
>CAYHAK010000094.1:0-3348 GCA_964354625.1 uncultured Candidatus Bathyarchaeia archaeon | reverse complement strand
TCAGGGTTTCCGAAAAACAGGGTTATCGGGTCAGGAACGATTTTGGATACTGCTCGACTTCGCTACTTGCTCGGGGAGCATCTGCAGGTTGATCCGAGGAACGTTCATGCCTACATTATTGGAGAACACGGTGACAGTGAGGTGCCTGTGTGGAGTCTTGCGAATGTTGCTGGAATCAGACTGAAGGACTATTGTCCAATTTGCAAAGTTCCGTACAGTCCTGATGATTTGAACGACCTATTCTTGAAAGTGAAGAATGCCGGATATGAGATTATAAAGCGAAAAGGCAGGACTAACTATGGCGTAGCGTTGGGACTAACTAAGATCGTGGAGAGCATAATTCGGGATGAAAATGCTATCTCGACGGTTTCATGTTTTCTCGAGGATTACCATGGCGTGAGTGATGTCTGCTTGAGTGTGCCAGTGATTCTCAATCGAACAGGTGTGAAAGAGGTCATCAAGCTTCCATTGGATGATGAAGAGATCTCGGCCTTCCAGAAGTCAGCCGTAACCGTGAAGAAGGTTGTAGATTCGCTGGAACTGTGATTGTCTCTTAACGACTTGGGGGACGTCGCCACCGGCTTACTGATTCAAATCCCATTCCCTGCACCTTTAACTCTAGAATCTGGAAGATTAACGCCATAGCGCGCGCTGTTAACGAATACTGTTAACGTGTTCTCGAAGACAGTTTCTGGTTGCCAAATAACCGGTTCGTCGTTGTTGACGGGCTTTGTACAGGTACTAGTGAGATGCCATCAGAGTTTCGAGTCCTTGGAAGGCGTCTGTCTGCGGGGTTACGGCAATCATTTTTCTTACCACGTGTCTGCTACCGTACAGGGACTTTGCGAAGGCGGGCACGTCTTTGAATGTGTGTGCTTCTTCAACGATGATTATCCATCTTGCCATTTCGTTTCTCTTCATGTCAAGGTGCGCGAAGATGCTTTCAACCTCTGTCTCGGCAACTCTGCTTTGTGCGTTTGGCACGAACCGTATGTGTTCGTTGAAGTCCTTGAAGTTCAAACCGTAAATATCATAGCCTATATTGCGCAGTTCATCGTACTCGTTCCAGCTGTCAATTACCAGGACAGGGCTTCCTACAAGGATGGGTAGCAGTTTCTGTTTGATAAAGAAGGTTTTTCCCGCTAACGGTTTGCCAATCAGAACGGTGGGCACGTTTCCTTTCATCAAAGCCTCAGGGCTTGCGGTGTGTTCTGCCTGCTCTTTCAGTAGCATGTGAACTACCCAGGCTAGGTTGCTGAATCCCATGTTTGACCTGATCGCCAAGAGCTTCTTGTGATCGTCTCTCCAGACTCTCACATGTGTGCTTCTGTAAGCCTTTCCAGATTTCTCCGAAGAGCTTGCCTGGCCAGACAGCTGTGTTATTGCATCCAGTTTGACAGCTTCCGTCGTGCCTGGCCGGGTTCTATTCTCATTGTCCAGCTTCTTCTGGCTCCTCTAGCTCATCATCTGCTGTTTTGTACTGGGGTTCGAACCTTCCGCTGTACCCTTTGCCTTTCAAGTATTCGTTCGCATCGTCCAAGGCCTTTTGTAATGGGTTTGTCTTGCCTATATATTGGCCGTAGAAAGTGCTTATTGCGGTGGTCTTGTCTTGGAATACTTCGCTGAAAGTGTTGTTTCGCGTTAGGATTCCTAGATCTTTGAGTCTCCTTATGATCGCGTTGAACTTGTTGTAGTCTATGCCCAATTCCTCCGCGGTTGTTTGCATCTTGCCGTATCCGACTTTGCTCTGTTTGACGGCTTCAAGCACCTTTGCCACCTCAATGCTGTTTCTTGGAAAAATGCAGTCGCAAAAATCCTCCAGAGTCCTAACGTATTTTTGCTTATGGATCTGAATGAGCGGATGAGGCGTGTGACGAACACCGGTCTTAGCTCCTTTTACACGGGGCAAAATTCCTTCACATCTTCAGCTTTATAGAAACTGGCTTGCATAATATCGATTCAGCTTATAAAATATTGTGCAGTGCACTTGTAATTTCGTCGCAAAATATGGTTGGACTTATAAACACATACCATTCCCAGCGTTTGGACAGAATAACCAGTATGTATTGACCAGATATTGGGAGCGCCTTCAAAAAGACTGACATTATATAGCAAAGCTATAAAGTGATTCCGAGAACGCGCTGATGGGAACTGGTGGCATTTCTGCGATCGATCGAGGCAAGGAGAACTGCCCTCTTCCTAGTTCCTCTATGGTAGGATTCTTGACATAGGACTTCGCGCGCATGTGTGTTCCTAAATTCCTTTTGCTCGTGTGATAAGGTCTAATCGCGTGTCTGACAGCACTTTTTTTGGGCTAGTGCCATCGTTACCGCCATTTGCCCAGCCAATCCGGAAGTACAAGACGCTTCGCAAGCGAATTTAGGAACGGGCATGCGCGCTAGATCTGACTTCTGACCAGAATCGATCGATCGCTACAGAAATCTCGACGGATAATACGCACGCTATTATGAACCAAGTATTTCAGCCAGTTTTTCTGGATTATCATAGAAAAGCACATGACCTCCCCCCTCGAATATTTCCAGATGTGCCCCAGGGATGGCTTTTGCATTCTTGTATGCATTGCTGACTGGGGCATTCCTGTCTGCGGTGCCGTGCCAAATATAGACTAGTCCAGAGGGAATTTGGGACAAATCTACCTCCCATCCTCTCTTCATGAGCTTCACTTCTTGAATCATTGCTCTAATACTATCTGGCCCTTGACGATAGGCTTCTACACTCGATCGAAAAAGCACGTTTTGAAACTCAGAATCAAGAAATAGCTTTGCCTCATCCTTAGGTACATTTTCGAGCATTTTCCTAACCTGCTTAGATTCCATGTATGCGTTTGGATCTTCTGATATCTTGAAGATCCTGTCCCTCTGCTTCTTTTGTAAAAATGCTCCAACAATCGGCATTGTTCCCAGTGTGAAGAACAATTTGTTCATACGAGACATCTCCGAGGTATCCAAAGGTAAAGATGCTCCACTGATAACAACTGCTCGGGTAACAAACTTTGCCAGCAATGCGGCACAAGTAATCACGTAATGAGCGCCTCCTGAAATCCCAAGTAGTGCAAACTCGCCAATTCCCAGGTGATTAGCCAAGAAACTGATGTCTGCGGCAAAATCACCAACTCTCCGATTGGGAGCAAAAGTCGACAATCCAAATCCAGGGCGATCCACACCAATCATCTGAAGATGCATGGAACTCATTCTCTTTTGAAGAAGCACATCTAGCCGACTGCCCGGAAGGCCATGAAAATAAAAAACTGGTTTCCCTTCACCAACGATTAGATAGCCAAGGTTTCGCCCATCAGGTAAAGAGACAGTTTCGCCTTCTTCCTTTGAT
>CAYHAK010000093.1:0-3350 GCA_964354625.1 uncultured Candidatus Bathyarchaeia archaeon | reverse complement strand
CGTGTCAATGCTTCTGTCTCTAATTTTTATTTTATCAAAACATTTAAATGAAACTACAGGATAACAATCCTTGACCTGTTTTAACAGGGGAGGAATAAATATGAAACACAAATTCGTAGGAATCGTTATTTGTATGCTGTTGATTTCAAGTACAACCACCCTTGCATTAACACCATTCAGAAAGGATGAACAACAAGCGAAACATCAGTTTTTTGATACAACACCAGTTTCGTTACCAACATCTAAGGGATGGACAAAAACCTTCGGAGGAACATCTTATGACTATAGTTCTTCTGTTCAGCAGACCACTGATGGAGGGTACATCATCGCAGGAGAAACAAAGTCATATGGTGCTGGGAATTATGATATTTGGTTGATTAAAACCGATAACAATGGAGATGTCACTAACCCACCAAACATACCAACCATCGCTGGAGAAACCAACGGAGATATTCAAACCTCGTATGACTATACTATTCAAACAACCGATCCTGACCAAGACGATGTAAAATATCAGATCGATTGGGGTGATAACACTACTACCATTTCTGGTTTGAATGAATCTGGAGAAGAAATCATCGTAGCACACACATGGAGCATAAAAGGTACCTACAGCATTAAAGTCAAGGCTATTGATGAAAATTATGCAGAAAGCGACTGGGCAACTCTTACCGTAACAATGCCATGCTCGTATAACAAACCGATACCACAGTTCTTGGAGTTATTGTTCCAGCGATTCCCCAATGCATTCCCGATACTAAGACACCTGCTAGGATATTAGAAAATCACGAAGATCTGGAAAGTGAACGTTTTTACTCCGAGAAATAGCCTCTAAAAATGAACAGAGAGAATTCTTACAGGAGGGAAATCCTGAATTTCATATTAATATATAATAGGACACCTTACTTACCTCAAGAATGGATGATGACTTCCTCACAGATATATGTTTACATTGCCAAAGTATCATGAGTCAAGATAATTTTTTCAACTAACAAGTTTTTCAAAGAATTAACCACAAGGTTATTGTAACATTGAAATAGAATCAGTCTCGTGATCTTTTGTTACATTTGTTATAAAAAATATTTTTAGATAAATTTAAGAAAGGATACAAGATATATTATAGTAAAGGAGGACTAGTTATATGATGGAAAAAAGAAAGGCAGAAATAAAATTAATTTTTTTGAGTTTAAGTGTTTTAGGTCTGATGATAATTCCATCAACAGGGTATTCTCATACAATAAATCCGAGAGTGAGTGATGAATTTTTAATATATGAAAAGGCTGTTGGAATTTCTGGAGAAAAAGCAATAAAAGATAATATGAACCTTCGCAAAATAGAGACAGACGGTAGTAAATTATCGACAGAGACACAAATAACTTCTAGTGAATTTGATGAGAGTCATCCTGCATTTGATATTGATTATAATGGTAATCCATTTCTTCTTTATCAATCATATGAAGATTTAAGTAGTTCAAAAATTTATATTCAGAGATCATCTGATGGAGGTTCTACATGGCCTGAAGAATTAATGGCGTATTGGGAATTAGAAGATTTAACACCGATAAAACCAGATGTCGATTTTACTGACGGTGGACGTGCTTTTGGTACCAATGAATTTGAAGGGCAGGAGCCTTTATTATATTTCCATGACTATGTGGATATTGATGATCCTGAAACCTATGCTTTATATTATTTCGATAGGTCTCAATATTCTACATACATCTCAGAAACAGATATTGCAGCAAATAAAAGTGGGAGAGTTGCTCTAGCTACAATTCTAGACTATGAAGGTGATGAATATTATCAAGATACCTTATTGATTTCATGGGATGCAAATAATTTTGATGATCAAGCAGCAGATGGTGGTGTATACTGGAAAAATAAAGATAATGCTGGGAATGATATCCCTCGATCTCATCTTTGTGGTGATGCAGGTGATAAAATATTTTTCTGTTATGAAAGTAAAGAATTAGGTAAAAATAATAAAATTTATTCTGCGTATTGTCAAATCGATGAAAATACTGTTTATTCTGATTGGAAAACTCAAATTGTCGCAGGAGGTTTAACTTATAATTGCACGTATCCTGATATATCAGTAAGTGAGAATAGAGCTTATTGTACTTACATGTGTGATGTAAATGGAAATCAAGATATATATGTTGCAGTTACTACGAGTGGGAATTCATGGAACAGATATAAGGTTGCTGATACATCAGATAACGAAATGTATCCTGTTATAAGTGCCAATGGGGAAAAAGCCACATGTTTATTCATGAAAAATGGAAATTTATATAAAACATCAACAGAAGACATAGGAGTAACTTGGAGCACATCTGAACAGATAAATACTGTACCAAACACAGTTGTTGAGGAATACCAAAATATCGATATAGAAGGAAGTTATGGCATCTGGACAGATAATAGAAATGGTAATAATGATCTTTACTTCGATATAGTGGGATTAGCACCATTGTTAACTATTGATGAAATAAAAGGAGGGTTAGGTGTAAAGGTATCTCTTTCTAATATTGGGAACGGGCCAGCGGAGAACGTGTTCTGGAGTATAGATATTACAGGTGGCATTTTATTAGCTGGATCGCATACAGAGGGCAGACTATCTCTTCCTGTTGGAAGTAGTGAAACAGTAAAATCAGGATTTATCATAGGTCTAGGGCGTGTTTTAATTATTGCGACTTTTGGTGATACTACAAAAACAGTCAACGGGTTTGTTTTAGGACCGTTTATTATTGGTGTAAAATAGGGTTGACTTTTCTTTCATCTCCTATAAGATTCAGAAAAAGTTGTAACCTTTTATTTGAGCACTCTTTTTCTTTTGTATGTCTAAAAACGGGTATATGACAGTTTTATATATAGATTTAAAGTGGTTAATAATTACAATCAAAATGAAGGGCCTGTCCCTACACAACAACTTATATGGAATATCGTAGAAAGTTATATTAATTTGGTTACAAATGTTACAAAAAAGTATAGAAAATTATTAATATACATGGTAGATTAGTTTTATTGGAGAAATGGAGGAAAGGTGTTATTTGTCATATATTCCCTAATATTTTTCCTTTCCCCTTTCTTATCAAGAATGAGAAATAGAGGAAAGGGGGGGAGGCTTCATATTACCTCCACATTTCCCTTTCCTCCCAAATTACCAAACCTCATTATCAAAATATTGATTCGCACAAAAACATGAAGTTAAAACCGTGTTAATGCTTGACCGATAAAGGAGAAATATTTATATATTAGTTCAACACTAATATTATTGGGGCATTGGCTATTTTTATAAGTAAGGTGTTAGGTATGACCTACTGTAAAGTATGTAAAAAAGAAACGAAACA
>CAYHAK010000092.1:0-3434 GCA_964354625.1 uncultured Candidatus Bathyarchaeia archaeon | reverse complement strand
TCCACAGTTCGAAAAAGGCGGACACTGCAAGAAGACCGAAAGCCGACGCGAGGCCTAAAATTGCCCCCAAATCACAAAAGACGAATTAAGACCATTTTTAACCATTTTCGGAACAGCCATGCGCGCTAGTTTTCGACCTCAGTTGTACCACATACTCTGCATATCTCGGATAGAACTGAACTGCCTTGCGTTTGAGTAGCATGTAGTGTCTGGCTCCCACGCTTTTTGGGGTCCTACCTTCGATGAAGTCTGCAACGCTTTCAGCGCGCGCGGTTCAAAGATCCGAGACTTCGTTTGCTTCCTGTAGAAGAGTTTCTTCAGTATTTCAGGGACGAAGCGAACTGACTGTAAACGAGAGACACTGGCTCTTCCCTAAAGCTTTTAAGCCCTAGTCAGTTTGTACACAATAGAATGGCGGGTGAGTGGGCCTCCACCCGTTCCGCCATAGCAAACCCCGGCGTTGGAGGTGAAAAAATGAAAATTGACAGCAAGAGCATAACGCTGACAGCAGTATTTGCCGCTCTCTATGTTGTGATTAACGTGCTTCAGATGACGTCTATTGGCAACCCAACTGTCTATGGACCAATTCAGTTGCGCATCGCTGACTGCCTAATTGCTTTAGCTGCACTATTCGGGTGGCCAGTTGTTGGAGGGGTCACTTTTGGGTGCTTACTCACGAATTCCTACTATTTCCTTGGAGCCCAAGACGTCATCCTAGGACCCATCGCCAATCTAATCGCTGCAACTGTGATTCTCTCGCTTCGCAAACGTAGGTTCATCGCTTGCGTTGTTGGATCTTTGCCAATCGGTCTCATGGTCGGTGCCTATCTTGCGATATTCTTCCCGTTTCTCACACCACCAGAGGTTTTGAATGCTCTGCCAGCTATGGCAGCCATGATTGTCAGCCTAACAATAAGCAGCTTGATTGTGATTGCAGGGATCGGCTATTCACTGCTCTTGGTGCTCAGCAGACCGGGCATCATAGGTCCGCTGAAATCAGAAGGACTGAGATGATAAGACCTGGATCCAGGCATCTCTAAGTCCCTCCTTTTTCTCCATTCATCGCAGTAGATACGGTTATAGCCACAACCAGCTTAGCGCGCGCTGGCATACGTAGGGGATCACGAGCAACATTATTAACTGAAAAAAGCAATTTAATCGTGGTGTGTCAGGTTGAGGCTTTGGCCGCAAAAAAGATGGAAGAAAATTGTGCTCGTCACTTTCTTAACCATCATTGTGGTGGGTGCGATCTTGCTTGCCTATGTCCTTTTGTCTATAAACAAAGACGTAGTCAGCCCGATTTATGTCATCAACGCTGGGGGAAGCAAGACGGCGTTGGTGGTGTACCAGCCTGGTTTGACTTCTTCACCTAAGGATAATTCGTATGCCTTTGCGGATGGACTTGCATCGAGTGAGTGGAGAGTAGAGATAACGACTGCGAGTTCCCAGGCTCCATCTGATCTCTCGAATTATAGCCTTTTGGTCCTTGCATTTCCGATCTATGCGGGGGTCCGGGGGCAGCGGCGGTTCGCTACGTCGACCGGTTGGGGAATCTGCATGGAATTCACACAGTGATAATTGATGTCCCTGCAAGCGAGAATATCATGAAACAGAAGGTGCAAGCGGAAAATGGAATAGTCATAGAAACACTGGTGGCCAACGGAGCAACGGATATCCGGCAAGCGGGAAGCCAGATCGCTCCCTAGAATGGAGGAAGCTTTGAAATCAATAGCAGCATTCCCTCAGCAGTCACTGCAATACGCCTTGGCTTCATTCCTCTTC
Source organism: uncultured Candidatus Bathyarchaeia archaeon (assembly GCA_964354625.1). Lineage (GTDB taxonomy): Archaea > Thermoproteota > Bathyarchaeia > Bathyarchaeales > Bathycorpusculaceae > DATKKK01. The sequence continues at coordinate 1,652 of CAYHAK010000092.1, read as the reverse complement.
TTGTTTTTCTTGTCAGCAATGGAATGTTGTTTTATGGTGCCATGCTGTTTCTTTCGTTGCTTTGCACGGACTTGCTGGATGGCTATCTTGCCAGAAGGTTCGGGTTATCTTCCAAGTTTGGGACTTACTTTGATGTGACGACGGACTTCATTCTTGTTTTCTGCATGTTCCTGACATTCAATTCGAAGGGGTTTGTTCCTGACTGGGTCTTGGTTCTTATTACGTTTGTTTTCGCGCAGTTCGTGATAACGAGCGTCTATTTGGACGAGATTTATGACCTCGTAGGAAAGTATTGCGGAAGCCTACTTTACGGCGCAATAGGTCTAAGATTCATTCTGTCGGGACAATTCTTCTACGATATTGCTACGGTCGGAATTACGGGATTTGCTGCGGCAACGATTTTGAGCCGAGCAGTTTCTTTCATCAAGACCATGAGAACTAAAATGCGCTAGAGATTCGCCTGTGAATTTCAGGAAATCAACTGAACACTGCGCGCGCGAGCTTTATATGAACATCTATCTAAATTAACAGAGGAGATCGTATGACAGTCAAGAAAGATTCAAGGAGATCTAATGTGCTTGGCGTCCGCTTTTGGTACACTGGCATCCGCGTGAAGGATCTCGAGGAATCGATCAGGTTCTACAAGGAAGCGCTCGGATTCCATGTTTTTCTGAGGGGCAAGATGAAAGCTCACGAAGGGACGTACGTCCAGATGCGGACGCCGACAGGCAAGCAGATACTTGAACTGAACCACTATCCGAAGACCAGCAAGTTCTATGAAGACTACGTGAACGGTTCAGAGCTAGACCACATCGGACTGTACGTCAGCAATGTGAGAGAGCAGTACAAGAGACTGGTCAAATTCGGGTGCGAACCTGCAGTGGAGCCATTCAATCAGGGTTCGTGGGTTCTTGCCTTTGTAAAGGACCTGAACGGAATCTGGCTGGAGCTAATCGGTAGGGAAGGCAAGAAGAAAGAATAGAGAGCCCAAAGACCGCTCCATTTTGCTTCTGAATTTGCAGTTGCTTGCTCTCTACTTTCCATCTCATCGTGGAGCATCACATGATCGATCGATATCTCCACCGGTCGCGTGTTGAAACCCGACCCTCGACACGCTGTAAGGGCGCGATCTTGTTTCCAGTGAACGCCTTAGTCAAATAGAAAAAATGGGGGTTTGCGGGAGATAGTTGGACAGCAGTGGTATCGCCATCTGAACCAGGATTCAAACCTCATCCCCCCACTGCGAATCTGAGAAACACGCTATGTTTTTCCAATAAAGAACAGATACGACGCTGACGCCGAACCAGATTTTGCTATTGTTTCCTTGATTCTCTCTCCCTCTTCCTTCAGGCGATTTCGGATTTCCAGATCAGAGTAGTTCTCTATCCTTCTGACAGCATCATCAATCTCCTGAGTCAACTTGTGAAAGGTTGCCTGATTCTTTGGATCTTCACACTCATGTTTCCTCTTACAGAACAGGCAATCGATGGGATGAGTAGAGTCGAAGACCTCCAACTCTCTCAGCTTCAGACTGTTGGCAATGTCCATGATTCTCTGCTTGGTGAGGGTTTTGTTATGGGTGATGCCGAGCAAAGAGTCGATCCGCGCTAACCATTCATGCTCAAGTTCATCTGCTTTCTGCGCCTCAGTCT
>CAYHAK010000091.1:0-3521 GCA_964354625.1 uncultured Candidatus Bathyarchaeia archaeon | reverse complement strand
ACGAAGTACCCTCCTTTGAAGTAGTATGTCCCATCGCTGGGAGCCATGTGATCAAGCGAGAAGTATCCAGTCGCGTTTGTCATTGTGGAACCTATTGGCGTTATGATGTTGCCGCTAACGTCAGTCAGATAGATCTCGATTGAAACACTCGGAACACCCACTCCTCCTGGATCTGTAAGGCGGCCGTGAAGGTTTACGGCATATCCGTCGTGAGATTCTGCAAGAGTCAAGGTGTAGTTGGATACAGAGACTGAAACGACGTTCGAGTAGATCCAATAACCAGCGTAGGCAGCACTGACGAATGCAAAGAATATCAAGAACACAGCTGTCAATTTCTTGTACATATTCATTTCACCTCCTCCTGCTTGATTCTGATTTCAATATGCGGAATTCCATCTACCCGCACGAGCACAACTTCAAGGTCAGACATGAAGAAAGAAGCCAGATCGCGTCTGTTTACCCACCTCTTCGGAATCGTCTGTACTATGACGCCAGCAGTGGTCCTCAAATTGGCGTCTTCAACGTCTAAAAGAACTGATTCGGTCTTCTCCTCGTCAATAGGCTCTTTTTTGGAACTCATCATCTGATCAGCCGCCAGAACGGTCATTCGATGCCTATTTATCAAGCCTCTGCTGGTAGCAGTGGCGCCAAACAATAAAGAAGGAGGAAAAATGAAAGACACAACCATAATCATAATCGCGATCGTTCTGATCCTCGTCATCGGCGGCGGAATATCCCTACCAAAATTCGACCTCACAAAATTCAATCCTTTCTCAGGCTTCGGCGGAAACCAAGACAACTCTGGACTATTGGAAGTCGACCGCAAACTTGCGTTCTCACTGATCGATCAGTATGCTGGATCGGCTCTTGCTTCGAAAACGTTGAAGATATATGATTCTGATGGGTCTACAATTCTTGAGACGCTCACAACCGCGTCTGACGGAACCGTGAACTCGGCTTTTCCATACAAGTCAGATCGCACACTCTACGTGTACTACGCTTCCTCAAACGACAAGCAGTGGTTCAAGATTACCGTGCCCAAAATGAGTGAAGCTGACGCACACGCCATCACCACAAACCCAATAGAGCTCAGATCCTTCAGCATCGGAACTTACACGTCTGACAGCCTCAAGTTTGCAGCAACGTCGATCTCTGATGCTGGAAGCTACAACTTCACCACGTCGGGCAAGTCTCAAAGCTTCACCTACTCTCTCGCAAACACGGGCAACGACAACACTGGACTCGTCTCCTCGTACGATCCTTTGTACCAGATGAAGTGCGAACCAGTCATGTACGTCACCTTCTCCGGCACAGATTATGAAAAGATCACCGTGTACGGGTTTGACTATGACTACACCCTGGGAACGACCCACTACGTTGCGAATGAACTCGATGGGTACGCATTGACAAAACACAAGGTCGGAAATCTCTACAAATCGACTGGAACCCAAGACGTTACCTTCACTCTGGACATGACCGCATTGACCGGAGGCACTTCAAGCGTGACAATGCAGATCTCCATCGAAATGTACTCTGACCCACAGTACTCAATGAACCACGGCGGATCCTTCGGACCAGTTGCAGTGCAGATCGCAGAGCACACAGTGACCATTGAAGGATAAGGTGACCTGACATGAAGTTCAACATACTTGGAATCGTCCTCATGATGGCTGCGATATGGCTGGGCTCGATGTTCGGCTCTGGCGTTGCCTCAGTGTTCGGGTTCGGTGGAGGCATAGTCGGAGCAGTCATCGTCGGACTCCTGACGTACGTCGTCTACACGCTCATTAGCGGACAGAAAATCAACATAATGAGCGGAGTAATCTTTGCCCTTCTCGTCTACGTCGCACAGCTAATCAGCGGACTAATCGCTTCAAACACTGGCTTCGGTGGAGGCATAATCGGGCTATTCATCACTGCTGTAGTGCTTTCGTTCCTGTGGGGATACATCGGAAAAGGATCAAACTCGCCAATAACACTCGGCAAGTCGAAAGGACGACTGGGGAGACGCTGAGCTCCCTCCATTTCAAACCTGGAGGGGTCAGATGAAGAGCAACGCAGTCCTAATGGTCGCTCTAGTCGCGCTAGTCCTCATAGTCGGTCCCATCGCCATCGGATACATGACCAATTCAATGTCAGACGCTTTCAAAGGACTCAACGACTGGGTAAAATACGGATGGGACAACGACCAATCAGGCAACGGATCTAACAACACAAACACCAACGGCAACCAGAACAACAACGACCAGAATGCAACGAACCCCACGACCGACGGCTACTCATCGATTGGAATCAAGATCTACTTCAAGGATGGAACAACGCAGGACATGGAACCTGACCAAGTGAGCTTCTACATCTTCCCGCTCTCAGTCTACGTCGGAGGAAAAGAAGTCGACCACGTCGACTTCGCGTTATGGGCAAAAGCCACCTGGACAGGAACCATGACGAATCTGAAGGTTACTGGAACGCTCAAAGTGAGAGCTGACCCAACAACGGCAAGTGAAGTTCTCCTGAGATCTGAAGGAATGCTTAAGAACTATGCCAGTTTGCAGCAGGACACTTGGTTCGAAGTCTGGAAGTTCTCGCTTACCGGTGATGACATCTCCTATTCTCTGACAGATGGAGATCACCAATTGGTGACACAGGCAGATCCGTGTACTTTCACGGCAGCATACTCTGACGCTTCAACGAAAACGATCAATCTGACTGGGAACGATGCGCCAAACTCGTCCATGACAGTGAAGGTTCAGAAAGGCGGGACACTGGCCATCTATGCTGAGGTTCGAACGACGCCATTCAACAGGTAGCCAATCATCTTCCATCTTTTTTGTTTGGAACAAAGCTCAGCTCAGAGAACGATACGTCAGGGAAGTGTGACAGGTGACTCAGAATCGCTCACAGCTCGTTCGAGTCGTTATCTTAGTGGGCATTCTCTTCTTGGTCGCAGACTCAGCTGTAGGAGCATTTCACTTCCTGACAACGTTTGGGCCTTCCTACACAACAGGATATGAAGGTGTTCATGCTCGCTTTGCAGGTTGGGCAACCACTCTAGACGTGAAAGGCACACAGTGGAAGAAACAGTCAGAACCATTGTGGGACACGACTTTCATTCATGGTGGAGGCCCAGCTTTTGCAGGAGAAATGACCTCCGTATTCATTCCCTCTGAAAGTGTTGCTCAACAGCCTGCTTGGATTCCTTCCGATTGGCTGGTTCAAGCAACAGCAATCCGCAATCCCGTAGACACGTACGAATGGGAGATGCAGACTCAAGACTCGAACCTAACAGCTGTCTACCACATGGAACTTTGGCGTCTCAAATGGTACTTCTCAATCTCAGTTGAGCCAAACCAGGAAGATCTCAGAAAGATCGAGGTGACCCTCCCAACAGAGAGCAGTCGCCTCTATCTGACGGACACTCAAATATGGTTTGAATACGACATAAGGCCGATCTGGTACTTCAACGGCACCGACTCAGCGTATTTCGCAATTGCGGAAATGAGACTCTCAGATCTCGCACTTGG
>CAYHAK010000090.1:0-3625 GCA_964354625.1 uncultured Candidatus Bathyarchaeia archaeon | reverse complement strand
AGAGTTCCGAGAAAGGTCATGCTCTCCCCTTCTTCTTGAATCGAATGACTGGACACACTATTTCTGCTTTCTGAGAAAAAGTGATCAGGCTGTTGACCGCGTGTCCAGTCACCTCGTCAAGGGTGCTAGCAAGTAATGTTTCTTCTTCGATCAAGGATGACATCCTTTGATCCTCCAGAAGAGGATCGCGAAGGTGGGTATAAAAGGCGACGCACATGTCGTAATCACCTCAGGTGACTATGGAGGTGTCTGCCGCGCAATCCCCATTTTTCTGTCACATGTACTTGGGTAGCGCGCGCTATCATGTAGCTTGGCAGTGTCTCGCCTGTACGCGCGCGCTAAGAAGGCTCCATGCCCTCGTCGAATGTGTTAGGGCCACTCTCGTCCGTAGTGGCGTATTATCGTTACTAGGTCGAATATGTCTATTCGGTTCCATGACAGGGCGAAGTTTGCATTTGGATTCCAGTTTGGCTCATCTTCTCTGGAACCGTAGCTTGCACAAGTTACGACAATATCGTAAATGCCAACTTTCCCATCACAGTTTACGTCTGCAGCCAAAGCTGACACTCTTATGACACTTCTTGCCTCAAACAGTGTGTCATCATAGGGTTTTCCGGTCAGGGCCATAATCACGTTGTCAAATTGAATACCTCTGGAAAGCATGTATTCTACGACTTCTGTTCTGCTAAACCTCAGCGCCAAATCTGCAATGCCATCGCCATCATAATCTCCAATTGCCGCAGAAGCATCAAGGTCCACTGGAATGGTGCCGTTCAAGAGAACAGCAGAAACATCAATGTCACTAACGTTGTGGCCTTCTGGAAACTCGATGTAACAAACAATCCATTCTCCCCTGCTTTCCAAGTTCAGCGCTTGGTCAGGAATGTCTACGGTTGCCGCCACAACAGGTGAGAAAACAGCCTTCAACGTGTGGTCCTTATCCGTTAAGACTGAGCACGGGTTAGCTGAGCCTATGTTGACGCCATCAAGCTCCCAATACCCAAAACGATAGTCTGCTTCAGGAAGTGCAGCAATCTGAACTGTCGAGTTGGCTACGTAGCTGTATGTTCCAAAGGCTGGGTCAGTCATTCCACCGACCGTTGGGGTAATTGCCAAGGAGTGTGTTGGATGCGGAGGAGCACCAGGTGGATACATCAACGGGTAATCATCAGTATTGTTGGCGTCTATAACATACGGCACGTCACCTATACCATCACTACCAGGCAAGTCGCGCCCCGGTCCGCTCTTAACATCAACACCCAGATAATCACTCCAATAGTTGCCGCCAGAAGGATGGTCATCATCCCACACATTCACTGAGCCGGTGGAATAGACTTGATAAGTGTTGCTGAAGCTGTTATGGTGGATTTTGTTGTTGGAAGACGAATTGAGCCATATGCCATCCCTGTTGTTTGCTGCAATGTTGTTGCCTGAAACAGTGTTATTGATGGATAACCTGAGATGGATGCCATAGTAGTTGTCTGTTATGTTATTGCCAAGAATAGTGTTGTTGGAAGACGAGCTGAGGCCGATGCCCTCGTAGTAGCTTGACGTTATGTTGTTGCCTGAAACAGTGTTGCCGGAAGACGAGTTAAGCACAACGTCAGCTTCCCCGTTGTTCGCTACGTTATTGCCCAAAATACGGTTAGTGGAAGATGAGCTGAGCACGATGCCATACCCCACGTTTACTGTAATGTCGTTGCCTGAAACAGTGTTACAGTTGGAGGACGAGTCGAATCCGATGCCAAAGTCGTTGCGTGTTATATTGTTGCCTGAGATAATGCTATTGGAAGACGAGCGGAGCCTCACGCCGTAGTAGTTGTTTGATGTTATGTTGTTGCCTGAAACAATGCTACTGGAGGAAGAGCTGGACACGATGCCATGCACGTTGTGTGACAGGTTGTTGCCTGAGATAATGCTATTGGAAGACGAGAGGATCACGACGCCGACTTCGCCGTCTATTATGTCGTTGCGTAAGATAGTGTTGTTGGAAGACGAGCTGAGGCCGATGCCCTCGTAGTAGCTTGACGTTATGTTGTTGCCTGAAACAGTGTTGCCGGAAGACGAGTCGAAATAGATGCCATACCTGGTGTTTGCTATGCTGATGCATGAAACATTACTATTGGAGGACGAGAGGAGACAGACGCCAGTAAGGAAGCTCGTTATCTTCGTTTTCTTGATTGTCACAAGGTCGATCTCAGTCAAGTCAAAACCATGTCCCTTCGTGGCTGGCGGCCAACCACTCCCATGAAGCGTGTAACCTGCCCCGTCGACTGTCACATTGTTCTTCTGAACTACGATTCCGTCGCCGTCACTCACGATGTTGCCAGTTAACGTGTAGATGCTTCCGTTTCGCTGGATTCGTGCTGTTGGTGGGTATACGCTTCCATCTGGCAATATGTATACGGTTCCTTCTGCCTTGACTGGTTGAACGCTGAACGCCAATGCCAACATGCTCGCTAACAAAAGCGTCAACATCAGCACCGATGACGTTCTCTTCAATTCTCTATTCTCCGCGCGCGCTAACAGACTTTCGTTCAACCGGGCAGATAACGTTTGTGATAGAAGCTTCTATAGCTGAGCTACAATGAAGACAATTGAAGTCAGTGTGCGTTGGGGTGTCGCGCGCTGTGATGCTAGTAACTGGCGACTCCTTTTCTTTCCGAAAAATCATACCACTTCCAAATCTCCTTGACCGCATTGTCAGAATTCCCATTTCCCTTGAGAATGATCCTAAATGACGATGTTGGCTTCATTTCTGTGTTCTTCACCTGAAACGCTCATCCTATACGAGGAATCGAAAATTAAGTGTTCCGGATTCCCAATAATGTTTTGTATATATGTACAACAGATCTACAGTTCCATCTACCCACGACTGAGAAGCGTGCTGAAAGAGCCATTCCTCGCGCGCGCGAACTGGATACCGGAAGAATTAAATCAACCCATGATGCAAAAGCCTTAGTTTCGCATCAGCCTTTGGAGTTTCACATGCCATTCAAAAGAATCCTCCTAGTGAAGCCTTCAGGGAGAAGAGGCCTAAGCTATGCTATCGACCTAATACCTATCGGTCTAGAGTATATTGCCGCGTACATTGAGGATGCAGTTGAAGACGTCCATATCGTCGATATGGAGAAGGAGCGGAGAAGCTTCCAGCGCTTACTAGATCTCTATCGCCCGGACCTAGTTGGCATCACCCTCTCCGCAACGGAACACAACGAAGGGCTACACCTCGCGGAAATCGCCAAGAAAAATGGAATCACCACAGTGGTCGGCGGATATCATCCAACAGGAATCCCCGACTTGATGCTCTCCTACCCGCAGGTGGACTTGGTTGTCCGTGGAGAAGGAGAGCGCACTGTGAAGGAGCTCTTGGAGAAGGGCAGCCCAGAAGGCGTGCTCGGAGTCTCCCACAAAAAAGATGGAAAGATAATTCATAATGGAGACAGGCCTAAGATTGAGGATTTGGATAGCCTGCCATTTCCAGCGCGGCATTTGAGACAGCACTCATACAAAGTCAACGATAGAACAACCGATTTTGATGTCTTGGTGACGTCTAGGGGCTGTAATGGACTGTGCAGTTTTTGTTGCGAGCCTAGCATGAGCCAGAGTGATTTGAGATGCCGGT
>CAYHAK010000089.1:0-3632 GCA_964354625.1 uncultured Candidatus Bathyarchaeia archaeon | reverse complement strand
GCTCCTACGCTGTCTGTTTTCAGCGTGCGTGCCGACCCCTATCGTTTGGCCTGTATTCTCTCGATCCCGCCCATGTACTTGCGCAGAACCTCGGGGATGACTATTGATCCATCCTGCTGCTGGCCGTTCTCAAGTATGGCCACGATAGTCCGGCCTGTAGCCAGCGCCGTCGAATTCAAAGTGTGCACAAACCCCTTCGGCGTCTCCCCCTCCCTCTCCCTATACTTCACGTTCAGCCTGCGCGCCTGATAATCAGTGCAGTTACTGCAAGAGATAATCTCTCTGTAGGCATTCTGCGCAGGCATCCACGCCTCAACGTCGTACTTCTTAGCAGCCACGGTGCCTATGTCGCCCGTGCACACGTTGACCACACGATAAGGCAAGCCTAGCTTCTGAACAAGCCCCTCAGCATTGCGCAAAAGCTCCTCATGCAGCTTCCACGACTCCTCAGGCCTACAAAAGATAAACTGTTCAATCTTGTTAAACTGGTGCGTTCGAAATATGCCTCGCGTGTCCTTCCCATGCGCGCCTGCCTCCTTCCTAAAACACGCGCTCACTCCAGCCAGCCTGAGAGGCAAATCCTTGTCCAACAGAACCTCATTCATGTACATCGCAGCCATCGGATGCTCCGAAGTTGCAATCAAGTACAGATCCTCATTCTCGATCTTGTAGAGCACGTCTTCGAAGTCGCTGAGCGCCGTGACGCCCTCGTAGGCTTCCCGCCGCATCACGTAAGGCGGCTCAACAGCCGCATAGCCCTTCTTGACCATCTCCTCAAGCCCGAAACTCAGCAACGCCATGTCCAGCAACACGCCCTCACGCTTCAGATAGAAGAACCGTGCGCCTGCAATCTTGCCAGCCCTCTCCACATCCATAATATCCAAGTTCAAACCCAAATCCATGTGACCTTTCACAGGAAAATCGAGCTTCGGAAGCTTGCCCCACACTCTCACCTGCTCATTATCCTTCTCGTTCTTGCCAGTAGGCACCGAATCATGAAGCAAATTCGGCAACCGCATAAGACAAAAACGCGTCTTCTCCTCGCACTCAGCAACCTTCTTTTCCGCAGCTGTAATCTCCGCGTCATTCGCTTTTCCCTTCGAGATCTCGCCGGCGGCGTCTTTTCCGCTCTTCTTCAGCCCAGCGATCTGATTCGTTATCTGCTTCCTATCATGGCGGAGATCGTTCAGCTTCGTCAACAGCTCACGCCACTTCTGATCATAGTCAATAAGCTCGTCGAGCATTCTGGCGGCTTCAGGGTTGCCTCTCTTCTCCAAGTTCTTCCTCACAAGTTGAGGATCTTTACGAATCAGCTTAATGTCAAGCATACGCTTTCACTTTCAACTGGGCCACGCGCCAAGGCACAGTTTCGTAACCTAAGCCGTAAATAGGCTATTTAACCTTACGATAAGACGTCGTTGATGGTCGCTTTTCGTGCGCTTGGCGGGATTGACTTGCTGGTCGCGGCAGATCGAGCCTAGAGTCAGGCAATCGGTCTTCTCATGGTTTGAGATGCTTTGTGAAAAAGTCCGTGATCTTAGTGTAGCAGGCGACATTGTTTTTGATCTTGATGACGTCGTGGCCTTCGTCTTCGAACACCAGAAACTCGATGTCCACACCATTGGTCTTGAGGCTTTCAGCCACTTCCTTCGATTCCCCAGCCAGCACTCGGGGCCGTTTCGGCCTTGGAGGATGAGCATGGGGCATTTGACGTTTTCCATGTACGTCTTGGGCGAGCGTTCAATGAGAAAATCCTTGTCGCGCGCGCGTCATATGGTCCGAACATGTCGCACGCTGCCCTCCAAAGATCAAGATTCCTCGAGGCCAACGTCAACGTCATGTAACCACCGTAAGATCTGCCTATCACCGCCCTCCGCGTTGAGTCGATGCGGGAATCCTTCTCCAGCATCTTGAGGCCTTCAACGTGGTCGAGTACGTCTTTGCCGCCCCAGTCATGATCCACACACTTCATGTACTGCATGCAATAGCCCGTGCTGCCTCGCACGTTAGGCATGAAAACGGCGAACCCATTCAACGTCAGAAACTGGATAAGGGGCATGCTGAACCACGTGAAGTCAGGGCGTTCGCGCACGCGTTCATCAAATGAGGGTTCTGCAGGGCCAAACCGGCGGGCAGCAGAGGTTCAGGCAGACTTCCCTTCTCATCCATAGCATACAGGCTCATCACGCCGTTCATATCACTAAGAAAGTAAATCCTGCCTTTAGCCAACTGCGCGCGCTAAGCAACAACCTAGCAGAAAGCAAAGACTCAATCCGAAAACGACGAACGCCAACCTTCTCACTCATAAACTGCCAATCCCCTGACGAGAGCAAAACTGCCCACGGATATAAACAATTCCGCCTTCCAAATTCGATTCTTCTGCCTGCGTTCCTGTTCCCCCAGATTCACAGGTGCAAGAGTACCGAAATTCATAAATGCCATCCCCAGCAAAAGACAGCTTTGTTCCGAAACTGATTATGAGGATCAAACATGAGCAACACTGAAAACGCTAGAAAATACTGTGCAGAACTCATCGGCACGTTCGTGCTTGTGTTCATGGGCTGCGGAAGCGCCGTGATAGCTGGCCATGCAATAGGATATGTGGGGATTTCGTTTGCTTTCGGCTTTTCCGTGCTGGCCATGGCATACACGATAGGCGGAATCTCAGGATGCCACATAAACCCTGCAGTCTCAATAGCCATGTTCGCTACAGGCAAAATGAAACTGAAAGACCTAGTAGCATACGTGCTGATGCAGTGCCTCGGAGCCATAGTCGCCTCAGCCCTACTCTACTGGATAGCGTGCGGAGCCCCAACGTACAGCCTCGCCACGCCAAGCTTGGGACAAAACGGGTACAGCGAAGCCTCGCTTGGAGGCTATTCCATGATGGCTGCCTTCGTAGCCGAAACGGTGCTCACATTCATCTTCGTCATGGTCATCCTTGGCTCAACAAGCGAGAAAGCGCCAAAAGGATTTGCAGGAATCGCCATCGGGCTGAGCCTTGTCCTGATCCACTTGGTAGGCATCCCGATAACAGGCACGTCCGTAAATCCCGCACGTAGCCTAGGCCCAGCCATCATCATGAACGTCTACGGAGCAGCGACCGCCATAAACCAGCTCTGGCTATTCTGGGCCGCGCCAATCGTAGGCGCGATTATAGCCGCCTTCGTGTGGAAGCTCCTCGAGTAGGCAAAACACTATCCACTTTTCTTTTTGCTGTTCGCAAGGGTTTGAGCTGCAGCCTGTAAAGGGCAGCGCCAAATCGCCCCAAGGCGCCTTTACAGTTTTCTCCTCAACAAACGAGAACCCGTTCTTCTCATAAAACCGCCTAGCAAGCTTCTCGTCTTTCCCAGCATTGACCACAACGGTCTTCACGTGTATGCGTCTCTGATCGTTGAGAATCTTGGCCAGCAACTGCGTTCCTAAGCCCTTGCCAGCATGCTCAGGAAAAATCACAATACGATCCAACTCCACCGTTTCATCGCCGTGCTTGACGGTTTGGGCGAAGCCAAGAATCTTGCATCTGTTCTCCAGCGCCAAGTAAAACGTGGCCCTTCCCGAATCCAAAGTGTCCAGCAACGTTTCCTCCGCAAAAGCCTTCCGCACATACTCCTCAGGGATGTCGAACTTCG
>CAYHAK010000088.1:0-3839 GCA_964354625.1 uncultured Candidatus Bathyarchaeia archaeon | reverse complement strand
GCACCAAGTATCACGGACCGAATTACGGGCTTGTCTTTACCGCTTTCGGGGCCGGAGCCATTGTGGGAAACCTTCTTGCGGGGCAGTTGCGGGATCTGGTCGGCAGTTATGTGGCAGTGTTTTATCCGGTCGCGGTACTGGCCATCGCCGGCATTGTGATCTCCTTCTTCCTCATTCGGGCGCCAAGTCAGGCGAGTCTTGAGGAAAAAGCATAGTCCCGTTCTTTCTTACGCTGTTGCCGAGAACGCCTCTTTTGAGGCCGGGACAAAGATAGTATTGCTCATTATCTCTGCAGGGTTGGCTCCCGCCAGGGATCGAAGTGTCGTGCCTGTAATCAAATTTATTGCCCTTGGTAATAGCGAAAGGCACGAGTAGAGGCCAGATTCCGTGAAACTTCGCGCTATACGAATATAGGATAGTTCACATTAAGCGGAAAAAGCGAACAAAAAGGTAACAAAATGGTAACAAAAGCAACTTTTAAAAAAAAATCAACCTACCATCGTGGCGGCTGCCAACGGCGCTGACTTGTCGTAGGACGAAAGCCTCTTTGTTTATTATTGATTAATTTTTATATAAATAATTAAATATATATAACCTTCGTTCGTATATGCGAGACTTACCCATCTACAATTTGACTTTAAAAACAAAAAGAAAAGCGCCGAATGTCCTGCACGCGGACCTGCGCGATACAAATCCGAAGATTGATTTACTATCGCGTTGTATGGAATAACGTAATAAGCAACAACTGCTACACCGTTAGCAGGAGACCTATTAGGCGGGAGTTTTCCCGTCATGCATCGACATACACTTGTGCGACTATCCGTCTAAATGAGAGTTTGACATTTGTCATCAAACGAATCGAATGCGTTTCGCTCCTGCGATATTAGTTAAAAAGAATTCACGGTGAAAAAGCGACAAAAAGGCAAAAGCCGGCCGCGTATTTGATTGAGATCAATGTGGTCTGCCTTCGCACGCAGTTGATGCAGTTATGCTATTACAACTATTTCATGAGTAGTTGTGGCTTTTTTCTGCGTCTTTCCTCGTAGTCGCCGCTTCGAACGTGAAACGCGAAAGATGGTGAAAAGTATATGAAAGACTTAGAGATGAAGCGCAGATTCATTGAGCTGCGGGGGCAAGGCAAATCGCAAAGGGCAGTCGCCGATGAGCTTGGGATCGGACTGCAGACAGTTGTGCGTTGGGAACGCGAGCTTAAGGAACAGATCGAGAACTACAAGGCAATGGAGCTCGAGGCGCTCCTGGAGCGGCACCGACTGACCGTGCAGGCGCAAATCGAAAGCTACGGCGTCGAGCTTGCGCGGGTGACCGAAGAGCTGCAAAAGCGCGACCTTGCCGGCGTGAAGACTCCCAAGCTCTACGACATAATGATCAAACTGCACGCCCGCATTGACGGGGTGCGTCCAGCGCTTACGGTTCGCGACGATGATGAGATCGCTGACCAAAAGGCGCTGCGCGGGCTGGTCGCTTCGCGAAGGACCCGAAAGGTGTCGGAGACAACCGCGCATACCAGGCAGCTGGGTAACGGCGATGGCACGGTGCGTGCTGACGACCTCGTCACCCTGCAGCTTTCTACCCTGCAGCGCTTCAGGGCGGGTGAGTTAGATGAGCACGCGGCGATGACCGAGATCGCACTTGTCAACTCGCTGCTAAAGGGGATTGAGCTTACGAGCATGCAAGAGGAGCTGCAGCACATAAAAGACCTGCTTCAAGCGTCGAGCAGGGGGTAATCGTCGTGTGGGACAATTACCGACGTGACTTACGAAGGGCGGTGCGTGCGAGCCCAGGCCGGGAGAAAGGCCTCCTCGTCGCAAACTACGAGGCCGAGCTTGAGATCTATGGCACGAGTTCACTTACATTAAGCACGCTCAAAGAGGGCGTAAAGGACATCAGCCTTCCCGACGAGGTATGGCAGTTTAACACGACCCTGGAGGCTAAGGAACAGCTGTCGGTGTATATTACGAATATCCAGACACGGTATCTAAGACTGCGTGAGACCCTCGCATATCTCAAAGGCAACTTCTTTGTTTTTAAGCAGTACCAGTTTGAGGAAAACCTCCTCAAGGACCTATCGTGGGGAAGGGGCAAGCGCGCAGCGGCGCTGCGGGAGCGTATGGTGTCGAACAGCCACCGCATACTGCTCGGGGACATTACGCTCAATGAAGGGGAGGGAGGATATGTCAACGTGCGCGTTTCCGATAGGGGCAAAGAATTAGCCTTCAAGACGATTGACGCGATTAGAGATCAGGCGTTACACCTTAAGACGAAGATCGAGGTCGCACGAGGCTTCATGGATGCACGCGCGATTCACCTAAAGGCGTATGAGGCGTACCTCGACGGCATCGAAGGAGAACTGCGTGAGCTCATCCGTTCTATTCAATGCCTACTTTATGACGTTGACTCAGACTCGTGGCAAGAGATGAGGGTGTTCTTAGCGGAATTCGATGATGATTTTTTACGGCTCATAGAGGCGTTGCCGGATTACGATGCGCTCACGATCGATGAGGATGCCTTCCGCAAGGAGGAGGTTATACTGTTGGGTGACGGAGAGTAAGCTGCCGCGCCGCTGGCAATCTCTCGGCGGACTTTGATCGCTGAAGAGCCCTTAGTTTACGCTGTAATTGACCAAACCTCTTCACTAGCGAAGCGTCTTGCCTGAGGTTTGCACGGACAGCTACTTTATCCATATTTTTTGAACCTGTGAACTTCAAGAGTCCACAAAGCAAATTTGCAACCCTAACCTTCACCTCGGAAGTGCACAAAAAAAACCAATTCGAATACAGATATTCTCTATATATCAATCGCTTTTGATCGAATTGAAGCCTTTTTACTCTTGCGTCGATAATGTATTATTCCGAGATTTGGGTGTATTAAGAATAAATCAAATATACTATTAGTACACAAGGAAACTTCACAAAAATGGCGCGATTTAATATTGCAATAGCTGCTTCAATTACTAAAAAAACTTAACGAAGACGCCAGAAATCAAGATATAGCACGCTCTGCTCGAATCCGGACGTTTGGCTACAATACTTCGACGGTTGCAGCACATCCAGACGGGTGCCGCGCATCAGAGTGCGACTCGTGGGAGAAACAGTAAGCCGAAAGAGCTATATCCCGTGAAAATGATGCTGAAAAAATTTGATAGTCGTCTCTAGATAGAAAAAAATGAGTGATGAAACATACGATGCTTATGCGTATATCGCTAACTTGCCCGTGCTGTGACGCGAAATTTGGAAGCTCTGACATCGCGAGCACAAACAAGGTGACCCGGTGTTCAACTGAGCTTTATCAACGTGCTTCTAGTAATCATTCCCTACACATAGTAATCTACACGTGTCCGTCGTGTGGTTATATAGGCGATTGTGATGTGTTTAAAGGGGTGCTTCTCGATCCATCACTTAAGTAACGCGTCCGCGAATACATCATGCCTCTGATAAAAGCGTTACATCGGCCTGAACGGCCGCACGAGTTTGCTGCATAATTGCCGAGTGGTGGGGGGCGATTCCTTGGAATGCGTTAGAGACCTGCACTTAGCTTGCATTCCACAACTGCCTGGCTCACAAGACCCACCCTGTCATTTCACCTCCTCTCAGCACTCAGATCAAAGTCTAGAGGCTGAAAAAGAGGTCAACACGACATAAATTCCAAAAAAACTCCAGCGCATCCCCCGGGTTCTTTTGTTGATTGGATGATATAGGTAAATAACGCATTAAAACGATGGTTTAGCAAACTCGAGCGTTATTACTTTAATTAATCACGTTTGCTTTCAGTTTTTAGGCAAAAAGTATGCGTCATCCAATTCGCAGTGGGCTGCTTTTACA
>CAYHAK010000087.1:0-3846 GCA_964354625.1 uncultured Candidatus Bathyarchaeia archaeon | reverse complement strand
TGTCTTTGATCGCCTGGTCTCTTGGTCTGAGAATATACGCATAGTTGCCTGGGTCGCTCTGCACTCGCACAATAAAGGATTGCTCAAGTGGTTTCTGATGCAATGCATCAAAGGCTGTTCAACATTGAGAGTTTCCTCTAAGCGTGAGAAGCCTCCTCCTAGAATTGTGTGTCGACACGGCAAACTAGATAGAAAGGCCAAAGATTTCTTGGAATATAGGAAGATGATCAAGAGAATAGGTCGCTTGTGCTCATTTGACTTGAGGCAAAGCGCATAATCATATGAAGACATCTTCCGAAGTCGCGTGCTAGCTCGTGCGGAAAGGAACTGAAGTACTATACTATAGAAGAAAACCCCAGAACACTTATCTCGTGAACGTACGAGTATAATGCGTGAGTCAATTGATGGGAAACAGAACGTTCAAAGAAGAAACAAAGCAGAAGACATCGAAATACAGGACAGCAATTGCAGTGCTTACGGTGTCCTTGCTGCTTGCTCTGTTCTTATGTAGTTTTCATCCTACGAATACGGTCGAAGCCCATTACCCAGGAGCTTCCATAGAATGTGCACCTCTGAGCGTCGAACCAGTCATTGATGGCGTCTATTCGAATGGCGAGTACGCTGACACGACCCGTGAGTTGCTTGACGATGGGGGTGATACCCATTGGGGATATTTCAAGAACGACGAAGACTATCTCTACTTCCTTTTCGAGGTTCCTTCAACCTGCTCGTATCATCAGAATTCTTTCTTGGCGTTTGGCTTTGACACTGGACACGATTTAGTGTACGCGGCTGGTCACGATGACGAGTTCATGGTGGGTGATGGCGGAGTGACTTATCACTCTACTTCTGACGGATTCACCACGTTAGGGGACGGAGGAGTTTTTTACGCGAACTACACTGAGCACTGTTCACCGTTCGATGATTTGCTACCCGGCCACCAGGGACTAGCAGCAGCAACAGATCTCGGCAGAAGCCCGTACGACCCTATTCAGCTCCACAGGATGTTTGAGTTCAAGATCCCCTTAGCTCTGCTTCAAGCCTCCGAAGGCGACACCATAGGGCTAGCCTTTGATGGCGTGAACAGAGATGGAATGAATGGATGGCAGTGGCCCGTCCACCAATCGATCGGCGGTTCACGGCCTCTGGCGGACTATGGCAACATTGTGCTGGCATCTTACAAGTCGCTTTGGGATACGGTTCATGATGCCAAGGGAACGGTAAGATGGGTCGGACCGCACACGGTTGGAGATGCTAACATTAAAGCCAGTCGAAACCTAGATTCAGAGTCACTTGAAATCGTATGCGGTATATGCACAGAGATTGGAGGAGAGTTGGAGGATCCTAGACAGGATGGCTGGCTTCTTGTGGAGCTGGAGACATCTCCTGAGAAGTACGAGTATTTTGCCATAACTCTTCAGCCGCATGCACGCGCTGACTTCTGGCCAATGGCAGGCCACGACCCATCACACAATGGACGCTCCCTCTCCACGGTGCCGACGAACAATAGCACACGCTGGAACTACACGGCTGCCGGAGCAATACAGTTCTCACCAGCTGTCGCTGATGACATGGTTTTCCTCGGAAGCCCAACCGAAATACGCACCTTGAACGCTACGACTGGCGACCCGATCTGGCAGTTCACACGTACTGTAACTTCTTCTCCTGCAGTTGCCAACGGCAGAGTCTTTTTCGGAGCGGCAGACGGCCTGTATGCCCTAAACGAAACAACCGGAACAGTTGCTTGGCGCTTCCAAACCACGGCCTCAGTCAACTGTTCGCCGATCGTCTGTTGGGGCATGGTCATCTTTGGCTGTGACAACAACTACGTCTATGCTTTGAATGAAACTGACAAGAGCGTTATCTGGAGTTTTCTTGCAGACGGGCCTGTACGTACATCGCCTAACAATCCCCCGTACGGGCTGGCAGATCCGAGACCCACACCCTACGCGATCTTCGGATCGGCCACTACAATGTATGCGGTCAACATAACCTCTGGAGCCTTCATCTGGTCTTGTGCGCGGCAAGTCTGTTCCTCTCCCACGGTTGCCGATAGCAGAGTGTTCTTTGGTTCAGGTCTAGGACTCTATGCCCTGAATATGACAACCGGAACTGAAATCTGGCGGTACTCGACCGGAAGCCCCGTCTACTCCACGCCAGCAGTCGCAGATGGAGTGGTTTTCTTCGGCTGCAACAATCACTATATCTATGCGCTGAACGCCACTGACAAGGCAGTAGTCTGGAGCGACGATGTAGGGGAAGAGATCAAGGCTTCTCCAGTCGTTGCGGGTAACCTTGTTATCTGGGGCTATAGTTGGACCAAAGGAGAATGTCGAGACAAAGACACTGGGGAGCTCAAATGGGAATTTGGCACCAGCGGAGACATCGACGCTTCACCTGTGCTGGCCTATGGCAACGTATACTTCGGAGACATGAATGGCAAGCTCTACAGCGTCGGTCCAGAATACAATGTCGCTTCCATCTCGCTCGAGCCGACCAAAACGGTGGTCGGGGAGAACCGCAATGTCTTCATGAACGCAACTGTGACAAACCTCGGAGAAGTCGGCGAAACCTTCCACGTCGGAATAGAATGTGAAGAGGGCATGATTGGTGAGGTCCCAGTCACTTTAGCTCCCTCAGAGTCCACCGTTGTGAGGTTCCGATGGAACGCCACGTACACAACCAAGGGTAATTACACACTGAGGGCAGTTGTAGACAGTGTTCCGGGGGAAACTGACGGCACCGACAACACAGTGTCTGGTGGCTGGATTGTAGTGTCTATTCCAGGCGACGTAGACGGCAACTTCAACGTCAACATCTTCGACGTAGTAAAGATCACTGGCTGCTACGGCAAGACACGAGGAGACCCAATATTCTACCCGAATGCCGACATAGACGAAAACGGTGTCATCAGTATCTTCGATGTGGTTGTTTGCACTGGTCACTATGGACAGAAGTGGCCATAGCCTCCCCCTTTTTCTTATTCGCGAAGTTGGCGTGCGCTGCGCGCGCTCGAAATCTATACTAGATATAGTATAAGAGAACGCGACGTCGCATTTTCGACGCGCCTGGGTTCTATCGCACATGGATTCTGAAAAAGGAAGAGAGGTTGGGGTTGCTGTTTACGGTATGAGGTAGATGTCTAGGTAGAGAACTCTTGATACTGCATCATTGTTAGTAAAGACGACCCGCACCTGTTGATTCGGAGCGTCGTAGGTCTTCACAAGGCTCCCATAGCTGCCAGTGGTTTGAGCATCTGCGACTAAATACGTCCCGCCAGCGTGTCTCGAATTCAGGATATAGATGGCGTTGGCGGGGGCAGTGTTGCTGAAGAGGCTGACTGTGACTTTCGAGTACCCGTCGAGGTCGATCCCCGGTGAGTAGAAAGTGTCGCCAGCAGCCACGGATTGGCCAGAAATGGAATATGACAGTTTGTTTGCATGTCCAGCTATCGTCACGTTCTTTGTTGGGTCTCCAGTTGCTGCGTATCTGCTTGTCATGCCAACCACATCGAAGATGTCTATTTTGCCGTCATCATTCAGGTCTACCCATGGATCATACTCTGCACTCTGTGATGTAGCCACCATGAACACTGTTGCGGTCAGGCAGAAAGTCAACAAGGCTGTGATGATTAGGTCTTTTTTCATTGAGAATCACCACCTTTCTCTTCTGTGTGCAAGTGTTAGATTGCAGTCTGAGTGATAAGAGACTTCTGAAAGAAAGCTCTATGCCGGCTACATGTGTGTGCGCGCGTTGAGTGTGTATATGTGAGTGAGTGTAGCAGTGAGTGGTTTATAGGGTAGGCGTAAGTTGGGTTTGGGTTTGGGATAAAACTTTACCCCAACC
>CAYHAK010000086.1:0-4041 GCA_964354625.1 uncultured Candidatus Bathyarchaeia archaeon | reverse complement strand
CGTATCACAAAAAGTATGGTGCTGTAGGCAGGGTTATGATAACCACCGAAATGCTTGAATCAGACTAGATTTCCCTACCAGTGATGCGTCACTGGCCCCCGCCACCTTCGCAACGCGCTCGAAACTTTCATTTAATGCAAGGTTCTGGGAATTGTTGTCAGCCATCGTGCTTCTCCCTTATCTCAAAGCCACGGGCGTCCAGTGCGGCGCGGATTTGGTTAGCGTAACTTTCTGCGTGTTTTCGGCCTTCAAATCCCGATAAAACGCTTTCAACAGCGTCTGCCAGCGGGTCAGGCTTGGGCGCAGGGATGATGAATTGGCCAAAGTTGTCCCGAATTACTGCGCCATACTTTTCTTCTGTATCAACTACCGCATCGCTCACCTCTTGCCGGACGGCTTGCAACTCCTGCTCGGTGGCTTCGCAGTTGGGGCAGTGCAAAAGCACTGCGCTGTCTTTATCATTAGTAACAGGCTGGCCACCGGAGCGGCTACCGTCTGTGTGTTTACGTCCGTATTCAGTTGTCATCCCCACCAATCCTCTTCCATCTCTTTGCGTTCTTCTGCGGTTGTCTTTGGGGCCGTCGAGATCAGATAGGCGGTGAGGGCGACAAGCCCCAAGATTACAAAGAATAAAGGTGTGTCACTGCTCATTTCTATTGCTCTATGATCAGTGTTTTTAAGCCCAGAGATTCAATGAAATCATTGCGGGCGTTTCGATACGCCTCCAGAAACTTACCCTTTACGATCTTCTGTGGCGGCACTTTGGGCGACCACTCAGCCTGCAATGCGGCCATCGGCCCAGCGCTTGCATCCAATGCAAACTCAACCTTATACCCCTTGGTCAGCTTGTATTCTTTACGATATTCAAATGCGTTATTCATTTCCCCAGTCCCTTCTTCAGCCTTCTATAGCGGCACTCCACAGAAGCAATCGTTAGGCCCATTTGCTCGGCTATGTAGGCGGCCCTTAGGCCATGCTCATAATAAGCCATCAACTCGGCGTCCTTTTCAGGCGTCCATACTAATTTCGGCACTACTTACCGCCCTTGAAACGGCCACGGCTGTCGCGATCAGTGAGGCGGGTGAGCTCCTTGTTCAGTCGCTCGTTATCGCGCTTAATGCTTTCGGTACATGCAAAGCTGCGTATTAACGCCGTAAGATATCCAAGAAGAAACAATCCGATAAAAATAAAAGCCAATAACCAATCCATGTCCATATCCTTATTTAATCACACTCGATCTCACGAGTTGCCGTCCAGACGAATGGCATGTAGCAAATTTCATCGCCGTCTTTTGTGACAGTCCAGCCAAACAAATATCCTGTATTACCCACAAGGGAAGCCGCTGCCACTGGGGCCGCTGCGCCTGCAACCAGCCCAATGATAAATCCAATCACTAACTTCTTCATTCCGATTTCTCCTCTATTTTCCGCAACAACGAACGCAGTTCCATTATAGCAGTAAAGATACTAGGCGTTACCTTCACATCATTATCCATGCAGAACTCAATGAAGCGTTTGTGGGTGTCGATACGCCCTTGAACGATTTCCATAATCCTGAGCCACTCCATCTCCGCACCGCGCTCAGTGGCACGCGCAAGAAACTCCGGTAGGTTATGGGCAGACACATACAGCTGCCCATCAACGTCCATTGCCTCGACTATATCATTCATATCGCCACGCACGCACACCACCATCGGCAACCCGAACCACAAACTTCTTGTTGGCTCTGCGTCCCGCATGGCAAGCAGCACCTGCAATTTTTCTAACTTCGCCCTTCTCAACGAAGAAGCTATCGCCAATTTCCATCTGCGACCAAGGGTATTTTTCCCGGCGACCAAGTCCGTCAACTGAAGCGGGCACAACATGATTCTTTTCAATTTTAAACGACATTATTTAAACTCCTTGTTGCACCTTTATCGGCACAATTTCCTTCGTGTCAATTCATTATTTAGCACATGGTTAGCGGCGTCAATGCTGCATCCGTAAGCACGCATGAGATCCTCCGGCGTCTTCCCCAAAAGGTATTCATCGCTCCATCCATAGGCCATCCTAGTGGCCATCTGATTTGACGTACTCAATGCTTCCTTCTTCTTTCTCATGATTCCTCCAATGGCCACTCTTCAACGGGGATCATAGTCGCCCTGCTCGTCGAGCCAGCAAAGCGCAGTGCAGAATCGCTCTGCCTCGCACGATGATGCCGCTTAATGATATTCACCCACCCTTGAGAGAACTGTGCGGTCTGCACCAAGCGATCAAGCGTTGGCCATTTGTTGGCCAGCCAGATCCCTATTACCCTGCTGCCCTCAGTCTCTGCCCTCATGCCATAGCGTGCCAGAGTGTTGGCTGCGTGCGTATAGCTAACGTCCTCCATCTCCCTCCTGTTGATCACGATACGCAGCAGCTCACCGACAGCACGATCCTGCACCCCGTGGTTCGTCTCGACGCGAATGATCTGCACGCACAGGTGACGCAACAGTGCTAAGTCTTCCTGCTCTTCCTTAATCTCTGTGAAATCATTCAGATTGTGCCTCGCCAGATACTTCTCGCATTGCTGCTCGTTCAACCGCTGTGTGGAATACAGGCTGTGCGATCCAGCCAACAACGTACCGAGCTGGTCGCCAAGGCGCGGACTGTTCATCATGTTACTGATCGTTTGCTTGAAGACCAGAATGTTGTGGCGCAGAGTGAATAGATTGTGTGTCTGCCTCGCAAGTAGCTTCTGCGGTAGGTCGAGCGGCAGCATGGCACTGATATCCAGCATCCGGTTCCATCTTTCTTCCAACGCTTTCCTTTCTGAAAAAGCAAAGCTAGTCTGTGGACGAAGGGTCAGCACTGCGATGCGGCTAAGATCTGCGCCTTGCTTTATGTTCACACCAATCGATACCAGCATGAAGGCTGAGCGGATGTTGAAAGCGTGCGCCACATGGTTCGCACTGCCCTTGTAGATAGCACCGTTACCCTCAGAGCTAGCTTGACGCATCAGTGATAAGATCTGGAGCAGCCGATCCTTTGCGTTCTCCTCCGTCTCGCTCTCGTCAAAGGCTACAGGGATAGCATCGCTTTGCAGTGCAGATCGAATACCAGCTTCAGTCGTTGCACCCTTGGGATACAGGGAAATGTCGCCAAGGACAGACTTCACGATCCTGTTTATGATCGTTGACTTACCCGTAGCGTAACTGCCGGTCACCCAAATGTGAGGTCGCCAATCCATACCGCCGCAGACAATTGCAGTCGCCAGCCACCCAGCCAACAGGTCGCCATAAAGGGGACTGCTCCAGCGCAATTGCTGGCACATCTCTCGGATCAGCCGACCCTCTTCATCACTGGCGCACACGTTGAAGTTCGCGTCGTGAATAAGTTCGTGGCGCTTATTATAAATCCAAGGTGACTTCACGCGCACGAAAGATGTTTCTTTTAGCTCCTGATTTGGTCGGCTGATAAATAGGTTGCGCCCCGTATGCAGCATGGCGCGTTCGCCACCATCCTTGTCCTTGTCCATCCACACACCGCGCCCACGCATACGTCCGGTGTCATAGATGTGCATCGCACGACACTCGTTCATCACGTTAAGGCCAGCGGCGATCCAATCGGTCTGCCCCCCTTTGTTAAACTGCTGCGCTGCCCAAAAATCGCGGTCACCATGAATGGCTACCAGACCCTTCTGAGACATTAGCTTGTCGCTGTTGTAACTTTTGATCAGAAATTCCTCATCGGTCATGATGTAATATCCATTCTCATCATAACCCAGCGGCCGATACTTACGCGCAGGATCTTGATCTGGATCTTCGTTCACCGCCTCCGAAACCTTAGGCTCTTCTACGCCTGTGTCCTCAACGTCCACCAACTGCGCCGCCTTGAGTTCCTTCTTCAACAGCGCCGCGATCTGCTTGCCTGTGTACTTCTCAGGCAGCTCATCGCCCAAGTCCCAGCCATCAGGGAATGCAGAGCTGATCTGAACAATACTATTCGGCACCTTCAGTGCAGCCAGCACACCCTGTATCTCAGCGGCAGCATTGACGCCGGGCGAGTCATTGTCAGGCCA
>CAYHAK010000085.1:0-4381 GCA_964354625.1 uncultured Candidatus Bathyarchaeia archaeon | reverse complement strand
CCTATGACCGACTGGTTAACAGCCAGCCGCTCTACCGGGCTGAGCTACGGCGGCACATGTTGCGCTATTGTGTTCAGCTTTGTGTGATATTTAAGTCTAATTATCCTAGGTTCTGTCAAGTCTGCGTCGGATTCTTGTTCATGTAAAAAATCGTCGGATAGAAGTTTTGTATAGAGTCAACATTCACAAAAGCTTAATATTGTGCGCAACGTGGTTGTCGCGCGCGCGCTGTTCCTTGCAGGAAGCACTCTCAAATCCGTTTGGCTGCTGACTTGGCTTTG
This sequence comes from uncultured Candidatus Bathyarchaeia archaeon, assembly GCA_964354625.1. Classification (GTDB taxonomy): domain Archaea; phylum Thermoproteota; class Bathyarchaeia; order Bathyarchaeales; family Bathycorpusculaceae; genus DATKKK01. The sequence goes on along the minus strand of CAYHAK010000085.1, from coordinate 4,100 downwards.
ATGTTTCGTTCTCGGCGCTCGCTTAGAAAAGCGTATATGTTGCCGCCTGCATCTAGGCTGAAACGTTCATGGAGAGTAATGGTGATTTGAAGAAGATATTGGAGGTGAGATGGCACGGCAGAGGGGGACAGGGCGCTTGGACCGCAAGCGAGCTGCTGGCCCGAGCAGCCATCTCTGAAGGCAAATACATCCAATCATTTCCAGAATTCGGCCCAGAAAGAATGGGTGCGCCCGTAACTGCCTTCACAAGGATAAGCACTGAACCAATCAGCCTCCACTGCGCTGTCTACAACCCAGACGTCGTGGCCGTTCTGGACCCGACGTTGCTGAAGGCAGTCAGAGTCGCTGAGGGCCTCAGCGAGGAAGGCGGAAACATAATAGTTAACACCAAGGACAAGGCCGCAGAAATCAGGAAGCAGCTGGGCTCAAACAAAGGCAAGCTCTGGACTGTGCCTGCGTCGGAGATCTCGCTGAAGATCTTGGGTATGTCTATAACCAACACAGCCATGCTGGGCGCAGTGGCCCGTGTCACGGGTATAGTGAGCATGGATACGGTTGAGAAGATGGTTAAAGCGCGGTTTAGGCCTGATGTTGCTGAGAAGAACTTTGCCGTAGTTAAGCAAGCATATGAGGAGGTTAAATCCGAATGAGTCCCAAAGACAAAGGCTGGAGAGAAATTTCGCCTGCAGGCGTCTGCTGGAAGTCAAGCAGCACGTACTTTACAGGGGACTGGAAGACCTACACGCCAGTGAGAGACACTGAAAAATGCACTAAATGCCTGCTATGCACGATCTACTGTCCAGACGGAGCAATACATTGGAAGAAAGACAAGGGCGACATCGAGTTTGATCTCAGCTTCTGCAAGGGCTGCGGAATATGTGCCAACGAATGTCCTACAAAGGCGATAACGATGAAGATTGAGTAGGAGATGCGAAAGATGAAGAGTGTTGTTAAGCAAGTAGTTCAAGGCTTGAACGGTGATGAGGCTGTGGCTTTGGCCGTGAAGCAGGCAGACGTGGACGTCGTGGCTGCCTACCCGATTACGCCGCAGACCATTATTGTTGAGAAGCTCAGTGAATACGTGGCTAGCGGTGAAGTGAACACTGAGTACGTGTGCACTGAGTCTGAGCATAGCGCCATGGCCGCGTGTCTTGCGGCCTCGGCCACAGGGGCACGAACGTTCACCGCCACGGCTTCGGCAGGCATGGCGCTTATGCATGAGATGCTTTTCGTGACCTCAGGATGCCGCGCGCCCGTAGTGATGGCAGTGGCAAACCGAGCGCTCTCAGCGCCGCTCAATATTCACGGTGACCATTCAGACGCCATGGCTGAACGCGACAGCGGCTGGATACAGATGTATGCCGAAAATGCCCAGGAAGTCTACGACTCTATGTTTCAAGCCTTCAGGATAGCGGAACACTTGGATGTTCAGTTGCCTGTTATGGTCGGCTTGGACGGTTTCACACTTAGCCACACGCTGGAAAACGTGCAGGTGATGCCAGACGATGTCGTTAGGAAGCTTGTGGGGATGCGGCAGCTGCCCAACGTCGTTACGCATGAGGGGAAGACCGTGCCTTACAGGCTTGACCCAGCCAACCCTATGACTATGGGACCCGTGGCCTTGCAGAACTACTATTTCGAGTTCAAACGCCAGCAGGAAGAGGCCATGCAGAACGCACTCAAGATCATACAGCAGATAAATGACGAGTACGCGGAGCTCACTGGCAGACGATATGGCGATGGACTGCTTGAGCGATTCCAGCTTGAGGATGCTGAAATAGTCATCGTGTGCGCAGGCTCAACTGCTGGAACTGTGAAAACTGTCATAGAGGATCTACGCGCCGAGGGTGTTAAGGCAGGGTTGCTGAGAATTCGCACGTTCAGACCTTTCCCAGCGAAGCAGATCGCCGAGTCGCTTGAAAAGGCAAAGGCAGTAGCCGTCATGGACAAGAGCATGAGTTTCGGAGGCAACGGAGGGGCACTTTTCCATGAAACCCGCCACGCGCTCTACGACGCGCAGACACGGCCCTACATGGTCAACTACGTCTACGGTCTCGGCGGAAGAGACGTAAGCCCAACCCAAATACGCGCGATATACGAAGACCTGCGAAAGATAGTGCAAACCAAGCACGTTGACGAACTGGTCAAGTATGTTGGATTGAGGGAGTGAAAGGAGGAACATGAGTATGTCATTTGCAGAAGGAAAATTCACGGCGAAAGACATTGCTGAGAAGCCGGAGCTGTTCCTGTCAGGCCACAGGGCCTGCGCAGGCTGTGCCGCTCCAACCGTGCTGCGGTTGGTCATGAAGGCCACGCGCGGCCCTACAATTGTGACGAACGCTACGGGCTGCATGGAAGTATCTTCAACGATCTACCCGTACACGTCGTGGGCGACACCGTGGCTTCACACGGCATTCGAGACTGCAGGCTCAAACGCCTCAGGAATCGAAGCCGCACTAAAGATACTCAGAAGGAAGGGCAGAATAAAGGACGAGCAGGTGGACGTTATCGCTTTTGCAGGCGACGGTGGCACTTACGACATCGGCATTCAGGCACTTTCAGGTGCAGTTGAACGTGGGCATGATTTTCTCTACGTGTTGTACGACAACGAGGCGTACATGAACACGGGGATTCAGAGGAGCGGGGGCACGCCGCTGGGCGCTTCCACGACAACTTCGCAGGCAGGCTCAGTCGTGCCGGGCAAAACCGAACGCAAGAAGCCCATCGCAGACATCATGGTGGCTCACGAGATGCCCTACGTGGCAACGGCCGCACCCTACTACTGGAAAGACCTGATACAGAAGGCCCGCAAGGGCATAGAAGTCAACGGACCCGCATTCCTGCACGTGTACGCACCGTGCCCAAGAGGCTGGCGCAGCGACTCAAGCAAATCCATAGAACTCTCGCGACTGGCGGTGGAAACCTGCATATTCCCGCTGTGGGAGGCAGTCAACGGCGAATTCCAGTTGTCTACACCAAGCAAAGTCATCGCACTCGCTCCACAGAAGAAGAAGCCAGTAAAAGAATACCTGCAGACTCAAGGGCGCTTCAGACATCTGTTCACGCCGAAGTATGAGAAGATACAGGACGAAATCCAGCAGCAAACCGACCGCAACTGGAACAAACTGCTCAAGAAATGCGGAATGACGCCACCGGCAAAAGCCGCATAGAACCCAACCCTTTTCTTCTATTCAGTAAGTACATTCTTCCCAGGGGAATGTGCATTGGACGTTGAATCTCTGGATGAGAGTCTCCAGAAGCGGCTTTGGGAACACATCAACCGAGAGCCACTGAACTATTACTTTTTCATGTTTGACCTGAAATATCGGCCTGACCAGTGTAAGATCTGGCTGGCAATGGAGCAGAACAGAATAGAGGGCTTGCTGCTGGTCTACAGGGATTTTGTGGTTCAGCTCAGAGGCAGTCGCGAGGCAGTGAGGCAACTACTTGACAAGGTCGATTTGGAGAAGGTTGACTTGCAGGCGCCGCCAGATTGCGAGGACGTAATACTGTCCAAGTTCACGCCGAGAGTCAAGGAAGTGGTAATGCTGATGAGCCTCCGAAAAGGCGAAGAAGCGGTCAGAATAGGTACGTTACCGGAGAGGCTTGGGGAAGAAGACGCTGAGGAGTTGAGCGAGATTATGAGGAATGAGGATCCGGTTTGGTGGGGCGATGTTACAGCCGAGGGGCTGAGGACGAATATGAAAGATGCCTGTTGGCTTGGAATAAGGAAAGAAGGCAAGATCGCTTCAGCGGGAATGACTCGCCTGGTTGATTTCGCCAGCAACATCAGCATAGTGTTCACGCGATTTGAGTACAGAAACCGAGGCTACGCTACGTCCGTAGTTTCCGCGCTGGTCAAGGAGATCATGAAGGTCTCCAACGTGGCCCTCATCCACGTTCTGAGCGATAACGCTCCGGCGATACGCACTTACGCGAGAGTGGGGTTCAAACCTTACAAATCTTACCTTTCAATACACACCTAGGAAGCAGCTGAGCCTGTCAACTACTGCCTTTGAGGTATTTCTCAACTTCCTTTTCGGCATTGTCTGCTTTGATGAATATTGGCACGTTTTCCATTCCTGTGGCTATGTAGCTTG
>CAYHAK010000084.1:0-4493 GCA_964354625.1 uncultured Candidatus Bathyarchaeia archaeon | reverse complement strand
TTGGCGGGGCCGCTGCTCTTTCATCATTTTACGGCGTACTATGGTATTGGGAAAAGGTAGGTGAACTATGAGCGAAAAGTACTCTGAGAGCTTTCTTTTAAAGCTCGCCACAATCCCGATCATAGGGATCGGGACGATCCTGCTCGGATATACGGGCACTTTGACCGGCGAGGCGGTCGTGGGCATCCTCGGAGCGATGGTTGGGTTCCTAGTAGGGGAACAGAACGGTATAAGGAAGGCGAGCCAATGAAAGCCTTTCAGATCAAGGGAAAGAGCCGGAAGCAATGCGTGACCAATGCCAATAAGTTCTTTGGCGGCCGGAAGAAGTGGAAGACCGCTGGTCCTGGCCATTGGAAGAAATATAAGAATAAGAAGGGCCGTTACTACGTTCTACCGGTGAAGCGGACAAAGAGTAAGTGATCTCGATGAAAGAGAAGACCAAGGACACCATAGCCGCCATATTCGAGAAGGTGGATCCAATGGAGGCTATGATAATGATCTTGGGCGGGACGGCAGCGGTCAATGGGATCGTTCCGCCTATGACCAGGCTGCTCATGGCTTTCGTAGGCGGTGAAACGACATCATCGGATAATGTAAAGAAGGACATTGCAGCGGCTCAATTATTGACCGTGGCGGGGATCCCGCTAGGCATACCGGGCCTTATCATTCAATTATTCGCCATTGGATCCGTGGAAGGGATGTCGGGCGGCTCGGTTTCTGAGGCTGACGAGAAGGCTCAGGTGGCCGCATTGGGGCTTTTCTGCTCCGGTGCGATCGAGGCGATGATAATGTACAAGCTCGTCAGCAATCCTGAAATCATGAAAGCCCTGATCGCTTTGCCAGGTCAAGTGCTTCAAGGGGCAGGAAAATTAATTCCATCGGTGTGATATGAAACCCTTTATGGCTCTTATTTTAGCCTATCGCCTTATGAGATTATGGATCCAAATGGTCAAGACCTCTAATTGGACACCGAAAAAGCTTTGAAAGTCTAGGCTTTGCGGCCGTTTTTTGGGGAGAAAAAGGGGATCCGGGGAAAAGGAGGGGGGAATGTCTTGTCTAGTCGAGCCAAGGAGAACTGATTACGCCTTTCCCGGGATCCTGAGATGGGTGCATCCCTATGCCTCTTCGAGCACGAGGTAAGAGAACATAGCGGTCAGGAATACGATAAAACTTGCTATTGAGATCTCGAGGAAGGTTACTGGGATGCCATCAATAAAGAGATCAGACCATGGGAATTGCCCTAGGTAGATCCTGATCACACAATAGATCCAAATCAGGAAGGATCCTAAAGCGATCGTTGCCATCGCTGCTCGGATCGCTCTCAAAAGGTCATCTCTTCCTTAACAAATTCATCTTTGGTGGCTTCAGTTACAGCATTTATAATCTTATCGATCAATTTGGCATCTATTATCATTGTAGCCGCTCCGACATTAACGACAGCGTACTCTTTTCCGCAGGAGCATTTGAAAGTTTGCTTTGCTTGTTTCATTCAATCATCCTCTAATGGCTCTTCCATGAAGACCTCGCGGATATTGCAGACATAGCACCAATAATACCATTCAAGGATCGGGCGGCCGGCCGCTGCCCTCACTTTGACGATCATATGACCGCCGCAATGATCGCACCGCTTTGAGAGTGGTAACACCATTTTCAAGCCTTCTTCGATGCTTCTACCATCTGATCGAGCTGTTCTTTCTGCATCCTTTCTTCATTGATCCGGAACTGTTCCCGCTGCCGAATGCCTAAACGTATGAGCATTTGTAGGGCCGCAGAAAAAGACTTACCCGACAATTCGGCTTCATCATTTACATCCTCGACAAGACTAAACGGCAAAGAAACTGTTCTTTGAACCGAATAGTCCCTTATACCACTTGTAGCCCTTGTTTTAGACATGGTTAGGGAATCTACATACATATATAACAATTTATTGCCTCTACTCTCTCTCTCTCTTCTAACGGCAAATATAATTCATATGAGTTGTTATTATGCTTTATGGACTATTTCGGACTAATCATCGGATTTATAGCAGGGGCTTGCGGATCCCTCATCCTTTGGATCACGATCGGACGTAAGATGATGCTCAAATATGCCGGGGAATCGGTGATAAATGCCCTCAAAGAGCCGACTCCCGAGTTGAAACAAGCTATTTCCGGCCTTATGGAAGAGATTTGGATATGGTTGAATAACCCTATCCTAGAAACTGAGAGCAAAAACGATGAAGGGGAGAAGGTCAAGATCAAGATCTCACCGCTTCAAAATGTAATGGGAACCTTGATCGATGATGTCTCGGTAAAATTACTGAACAAGCTCAGAGGCTTCTCTGGGGCGGCTGCTCGGGATGGGAATCGGGTCGAGGCTGCCCTGATGGGCATCCCGCTGCCCCGGAAAGGGCAGACTAGCCAGGAATTCATCCTAGAGCAGCTTGCCAACCGGATGATGCCGGTCATAGAACAAAAACTAAGTAAGGTGATAGACAATATACAATCTGGCAGCGGGAAACCAAAGGACGGATGGTAATGGGAAAAAAGAGGAAATTGCCAATACTGGCAACGGCAGGCGTAGTGATAAAGATGTACGACACCTATGCAAATACGCATTGGTCGGACCCAAAGGCAGTGGCTCAGGATCTCAAGTATAATCTGCTTGGGATCGACACAGCGGGAAAGTTCTCGTTCTCGCTGTTCCTTACCAAGTGGGCTCCGGTGCTGGTAGGCGTGGGCGGCTCTCTGGCAGCTCAGAAACTAGGGGTCAACAAGCCGATCGCTTCGATCCCTTACGTCAAGATGTGAGGGTGAGAAAATGGTATGGTGCGAGGCAATAATCGCCTATGATGCAGCGATAAACGCTGAAACGGATGCCCTCGAGGTCATGGCTCCTACAAGCTTGACCACCAGAACGGGAAAGGGAAAGCCAAAGATCACGCACTTCATGGCCTTCACATCGACCAATGATGTTGCCAGGGTGTATGCCGTTCCGTCTGGATATGCCGATGCAAACGGCATAGATTGTCCAGCGGTCGTAGCCTATGCCGCTACCGCTAGTTTCGACCTTCATCGGGCGAAGCTGCCAGTACCGATCGAGGTCCCGGAGAATACCCTGATAACGATCTATGCACAGAGCGAAACCGCCGCGAACAGCGTGGTCGTGGCCTGGATGCTCCTAGAGTATCCAGGTGTCGGTCAATTCCAGGAGTGCCCTTCTGCTGGTGCTATGACCCAAAGGGCCTGGGAGCATGGGGCCGCTTTGGTTAGTTTGGTCGCCGCGAATTCGACAGATCTCAATACCCTGCAAGCAGGAAGGAAATACTGGGTATCGGGCGTGGGCAAGGCCGGCGTGGATGGCGAAACCGCTGGAATAGTCGGGCCGGCGTTCATCAAATTCGGTAATACCGAATTCGAAGGGGCTCAATTCTGGATCCCTCTCGCTAATAATGCGGGATATGTGGCCGGTGGAGGTCCAGGTGGGATGGTGGACTTCAAGAGGTGCGGGATCAAGTCCTGCATAGTATCTGGTGGCACGCCCTTCCAGACAATGGGACTAGGGTACACCGCGGAACAGCCGCAAGCGGTGATCGAGTTCGTAGTGGACAAGCTGTTCGCATGAGGTGATCCGATGGGCTGTATAGTCAAACATACCGAGGGACCGGCGAGCATACCCGCCGCAGGTTACTTTATTTTTTATTACAAGCATCCGCAGGACAGACCGCCTACCATGATCGACATGGTTACGGGTGAATTCGTAACCGGGACAAGCGGCCTATGCTCATTATGGTTCATCGATGGAGGCGGGACTTACCACCTTATCGATAGACAAGCTTTGGATACGACATATAGATACTTCTTCCACGGTGAGCATTTCTTACTATGTCCTGGTGAAACCCTAAAAATAATGTTCTCAAATCCAGCATGGGCGGATCAGGTAACTTGGGCGGTGAATGGACATTGACTCAGAATGTTAGGCTAGAAAGACCTTGGGGTAATGGGCGGATCGTGCACCTGCGTGACGCGACCCTTAATGATTCGGACAAGAATATCATCACAGTTCCAACCGGAAAAATAATAGAACCTCTCTGGCTGATCGCAGAGATCTATTGTACCGCAACCGTAGGCAATAGGAATCTACTGATGACCATTAGCAACGGAGCAAACGTAATATTCGTTAGTGGTTCGAGTGGTGCGATCACAGCAAGCCAGAATGGTCAATTACGGCTTCACTTCAATACTTCCGTGGGAGCCTATACGACCGCCACCTATTCGCTCGTACTAGCCGGGATAAACGCATCCAGGAGCGAAGGTGTACCGCGGATGCTCCTTCCAGCAGGGTATATCATCAGGATCTATGATATTACCGCGGTCGATGCCGCTCAAGATGATCTCACCATAACAATGGAATATCTCGAGTATGACGCATGATCGGAAGAATAGCGGCTCAGATGTTGGATCCCTATTTCGTCAGGGAAGAAGAACTAGCTGCGATCATGGACAAAAAATCAA
>CAYHAK010000083.1:0-4545 GCA_964354625.1 uncultured Candidatus Bathyarchaeia archaeon | reverse complement strand
CCTTGCGATCAGTTCAAATGCTTTGTCTTCAGCCTGCTCAGACATCGAAACAAGCGCATCTGACATCTCGCTAACCTGAGAGTATTCCTTCGTACCGTTAAGGCATCCTTTCAACGACAAAGAGATAGCTTGGTATGTAAGTTCGCCCATCCTACAAAGCATTACTGAAAGCTCTTCCAAACCCACGTCTATGATTCTGCTCATTGCTCTTTCACCTAACCGAATTCTCCTGTTATGTATTTCTCTGTCAATTCGCTCTTCGGATTTTCAAAAATGTCCTTTGTTGATCCATATTCAACAAGCTTACCCAAGTAAAGAAAAGCAGTGCAGTCAGATACTCTTGCCGCCTGCTGCATGTTATGAGTCACGATGATCACCGTATAGTCCTGAGCCAAGACTCGTATTAACTGCTCTATTTTGGCAGCGGCGGTCGGATCAAGAGCCGACGTGGGCTCATCCATCAAAATCACTTCAGGCTCAATTGCCAAAGCTCGTGCAATACATAACCTCTGCTGTTGCCCTCCAGACAAGCTTGCACCTGACTTCCCCAAATCTGCTTTGACTTCGTCCCACAAATGAGCCGCCTTCAGACTCCTTTCTACTGTCTCGTCTAGTCTATGCTTGTCACTGACACCGTTCAGCTTTAGTCCCGCTACGGCGTTATCGTAGATTGACATCATTGGGAACGGATTCGGCTTTTGAAAGACCATGCCGATTCTTCTCCTAGCTGTCACGGGATCGACGCCTTCGCCATAAATGTCTCCTCCGTCAAGGAGGACTCTTCCCGTAACTCTCGATCCTGGAACCAACTCATGCATTCTGTTTAGACATCTGATAAGTGTGGTTTTTCCACATCCTGATGGACCTATTATGGCTGTAACCATGTTTTCTTTAATTTTCATCGTGATGTCTCGCAGAACCTGTTTGCTTCCGAACCATGCATTCAAGTTGTCAATCTCAATCTTGAAACTCATATGTTGCTTGCTCCATATTTTTCTCGGGTTGCATATCTTACGATTATGTTGATTGCCAGAATAATGAAGATGAGAATCAAGGATGCACCCCAAGCTCGAGGCCAATCTATTAGTCTGAATGGCGACTGAGAAAAGTTGAACACGGCTACAGGCAAAGCTGCTGTAGGCTCGGTAAAGCCGCTGAACCAGAATCTGCTACCAAGTATTGTCAGAAGCAGGGGTGCTGTTTCGCCGGATATTCTCGCGACTGACAGAAGAATTCCTGTGGCGATGCCTTTTTTCGCGCTGCTCAAGACCACGGTCAGGGTTGTTTTCCATCGCGGCACTCCTAACGCGATGGCCGCCTCTTTCAGCGTCGCTGGTACAAGCTTTATTGCCTCTTCTGTGGTCCTAGTGACTATTGGAATCATCATAATCGCCAAGGCGATTGCGCCGGCTATAACCGACCAGCCTATAGCAACAACCACTAGTGTCCAGCCGAAAATGCCCAATACTATGGAGGGCACGTTTGTTAGAACGTCATTTAGAAATCTGGCTACCGAAGCAATTCTGGACTGCCTGAATTCTGCCAAGTATATTCCCGAAAAGACTCCAACCGGAACTCCGATAGAAGACGCCAATGCCACGACTATTAGAGTCCCCTGAATTGCTGGTCCAATCCCGCCGCCTGGTTCCCCAAGGGGTGGTATCTCCTCGAGGAAGAAACTAAAGCTCATTGCCGACAATCCCCTAAGGATTGCCTCAGCCAAAATGCTCACCAGCGGAATCAGTGCAGCAACTAGAGCCAAGTAGGCCAAAGAAATTATTACCCGATCCTCCAGCCTTCTCAGCCTGTAACCCCTCACTTTAGATCAACCCCACTTCCTTGATTTTTCTTGTTGATCGCCAAATAACCAGTCTGGCCATAGCGTTCACTGCTATCGCTAGAGCAAGCAAGATTAGCCCTATTTCCATCAAAGCAGAGATGTAGACTGGAGGAGAGCTGGCTTCTGTGAACTCGTTTGCTATGATAGATGCCAACGTAGAACCCGGTTCTAGGAACGAACTGAACATGTTGAAGGAGTTTCCAATAACCATAGTGATTGCCATCGTTTCTCCCATAGCTCTGCCTAGCCCTAACATTATGGCTCCTATCATGCCAGATCGCCCGTAGCTCATTACGATCTTTGCTTTTTCCCATCTTGTAGCGCCCAATGCAATTGCGGCTTCTCTCTGGCTGTTTGGAACTGCTGCGAAAACATCTCTCGAAATCGCTGATACTGTTGGAATAATCATTATTGCCAGAACCACGCCTCCGGTCAATACCGAGGGACCGCGTATTGTGCCTTGAAAAGTCGGCAAAAACCCCAGGGCTGCTTGCAAGTATGGGTATACATTAACCTGGAGAAACGGAATCAGAACGAATATTCCCCATAAGCCATAAATGACGCTTGGGATTGCGGCCAACAACTCTACGAAAAAGGAGATGAAATAGCTAAACCTTTTCGGTGCAAACTCGGAAAGAGTCAGACTTATTCCCAGACTAATTGGAACGCCCAAAACGAGAGCAATTGCCGAGGTTACAAGAGTGCCCCAAATCAGTGGTAATGCTCCGAAAGAGGGCATGCTACTAGGATTGGGAGGAAAGGGTCGCCATGTCGTTCCCACCAGAAATCCTGTGCCGTACGTTTGAATTGACAGCCATGAATTCCGGATTATCTGGAAAAACATGAGCCCTAAGATTATGAAAATGTTGCAGGCGATTAGCATGACGATGGTCTTGAATGCTGAATCACCCGACAGTTTCCTCTTGAAAATCGGACTCAACCTTGAAAGAAACTTGGGATGCTTTTCTCTGGTTTTCATCCTTTCCTCTTCTATGTCCAGTTGTTGACTTGTTGACCGTTGAAAGATATCGTTCTCAGCGTGGCTTCGTTGTGTGTTATGACTATCTGTGGCAATGAAACGAATGAAAGGCCGGCAGCGTAATTTTGTCCGTCGTGTATTGCCCACCAAAGGAACCAAGTTAGCGCCTTGGCTTTGTCTAAAGTCATTCCTGGCCTGACGTTGAGTTCTTGGTAGACTAATGCATATGAGAAACTGGTGATCGGGTAAGAGTTGCCGGGTTCATCCACTTTGTGTAGGTTGAAGTAGCTTCCAACTGACGCCCAACTGGCGTTTCCAGGCGGGAGAACTAAGGATACTACGGACGCCGCTGAAGCTAGTGTTTCTGTTTTAGGTTCAATGAATTGACCGGCTGCGTTCTGGACTTTTCCGTATGGAATGTCGCTTTGTAGGGCATAGGATAACTCTACGTACCCGATTGAATTTCGGTTTTGCTGTACTGCTGCTGCTACGCCTGGGTTTCCTTTTCCCCCGACCGTTTGTGATGGCCAGTTTATTACGTTAGATGCTCCGTAAGTGGCGTTCCATGATGGGCTTTCATCTGAGAGAAAGCTTGTGAAGACTTTGGTTGTTCCGCTGGAGTCCGATCTGTGGCAGACGACTATGGTGACATCCGGCAGGGTGGTGCCTGGATTGAGGGCTTGGAGTTTCAGGTCGTTCCATTTTGTAATATTAGTGCTGAAGATGTCTGCTATTATGTCGCCCGTGAAGTTGAGTTCGTTGGATATTCCTGGGATGTTATAGACTACTACTACTCCGCCTATCGTTATAGGAATGTGCAGTGTTCCCGGCGCAGCTGAGAACTCCGAGTCTTTCATTGGGGGGTCGCTTGCTCCAAAGTCGATTGTCTTGTCTGTGAATTGCTTCACGCCACCGCCGCTACCTATTCCCTCGTAATTCACTTGTGTCCCTGTCATGTCCTTGAATTCGGCACTCCATTTCTGAATCAGTGGTGCTGGGAAAGTTGCTCCTGCTCCGCTCAGTCTGATCGGTTGACTAGTGAAGTAGAGGCTATAGATTGCAAAGCCTGCGATTAGGCTAATGAGAACTATACCTTCTAGGATTGCAACAATCTTGTAGTTCATTTTTCACATGTCTCCTTTTTTTATTTGGTTTTTCAAGTATGCAGGACGTGATCTTTTGTTATATAGATTCTCCCAATAGTATATTGAGTCTATATAGAAAAAGCATTTATCGGTAGAAACATCACATCAGTATGTAGGTGTTCAGTATGGCCACCGCAACAAGAACGGCGAATGAGGAATCTAGAAAGCTGCAGATCACAGGAGGATCAACTTACATTATCTCGTTGCCTAGAAAATGGGTTACGCGGAATCAACTGCGAAAAGGAAGCTCTTTAGTTCTTCGCGAAGAAGCCGATGGCTCGTTATCATTGGCGCCTTCAGGCTTGGCAAAACAAGATAGGAAGGAAGATGCCTTCATAAGAGCGTCTGTGAAGGATGACTCGAACGCGATAGTAAGAAAGGCAGTCTCTGCCTATTTGGTCGGCTATAGCTTAATACACATAAGAGCCGAAAGTCAACAACAGCTCTTGTCGCAGCAACGAGATGCTTTGAAGGAGTTTGCACGACGTTTTCTAGTTGGCACCGAGATAGTTATAGACACACCTAATGAGTTGACCCTGCAGATTTTGCTCAATTATCCTGAACTCACTGTTGAAAGTGCA
>CAYHAK010000082.1:0-4547 GCA_964354625.1 uncultured Candidatus Bathyarchaeia archaeon | reverse complement strand
ATGAGCCCCGTTTCCAGAGCGCGGTACGTTTAAGAGTCCGTTAGGGCAGGTGTTTTTGTAGTTTCGTCGTCATGTCGAAATCAAGAGTCGCAGTTGTCAAAGGCGAAAGAGGACACGAGCCCGTCTTCAAGGCGTTGGACTTGGTCGATTACGGATCAACGATTTCTGGTTATGGAAAGGTTTTGATTAAGGTCAATTTCATAACGGTAAAGACCTGGGATTCTGGGGCGACTACGGATCCGATTGTGGTTGAGGCCATGGTCAGAAGACTGAAGGAATTGCCAGTTCAGGTTTTTGTTGTGGAGTCTGATGCCACGATGACTAGTGCCGACAAGGCCTTCGAGGTCACAGACATGAAGGAGATGTGCAAGCGAAACGGAATTGAATGCCTCAACCTGCGCCACTTGAAGGACAAAGTCAAAATCGATATTCCTGACGGCGAGGCTCTGAAGAGCATCACGGTTCCACGTCTCGTCACTGAGGCAGCGATCATAAGCGCGGCCAAACTGAAGACGCACATGTCCACGCACGTTACTTTGGGCATGAAAAACATGTTTGGTTTGTTGCCTGACAAGTTCAAGGGGAAATATCATGCTCGAGGAATAAGCAAGGTCATAGTCGACATCAACACGGTGTTGAGGCCAGCCTTGACGGTGATAGATGGTTTCGTTGGAATGGAGGGACGCGGGCCTTCCGGAGGAACACCTGTCAAAATGAACCTGATAATCGCTGGCAAGGATGTGGTTGCGACGGATGCAACTGCGTCAAGAGTGATGGGTTTTGAACCCATGGAAATCGCTCATATTCGGAAGGCCTTTAGACGAGGATTGGGAAACATCGATGACATTGAGATTGTGGGGTCAAGACTTGAAGACGTGAGGCGCGTTTTCAGAAGAAACCAGCCTTCAGCGACCTGCGTCAGCTTCGCTCACCGCAAGCGCGCGCGCTAAAATCGCGCAAGCCTTTTATCCCCAGATTGTAGTGAACGGAGACTCGGTGGCTAGCGTTGGATGAGCTTGAGCAGTTTAGGCAATATCGTGAACGCATGAACGCGCGCCTTCTTGAGGCTGGAAATCTTGGTATCAAGAGGTTCTTCGCGTTGGACAGCCGCGCCTATGAGAAGGACGCTCTAGACGTGAAGCCGAAGGAACTGCTTGGCCTCGTGGCCTCCACTGTACTGCGTTGCAACGACTGCATAACCTACTATGTCATCCGATGCCTACAGGAAAACGTCACGGAAAGCGAGTTCTTCGAAGCCCTTAACGTAGCCCTAGTCGTAGGCGGCTCAATCACAATTCCGCATATACGACGAGCAACGGACACATACGACCAGTGCAAAAAGAAACAGGGAAAAGGCGAAATGCTACAACTCTGACAGAGAAACAGTTATCGTTAGAGGAAGATCGCCGCCTGCCACACAAGAGGGCCATGTCAAAACCGAAACCCCAAACTCCGTTCCACTATTCCAGCCACGAGCGCGCGCTATTAAAATACGAAAACAACACATCTCAAAGACATGGTGAACAAGAGATGAAGGTGCTCTTCATTGAACCCCCAAAGGAGGAATGGTTCATCATGGGTGAGTATCTACCTCCTCCTTACGGCATTATCCAGCTTGGAGCGTACTTGGAGAGAGAAGCCAAGGCTGTCGAGATTGAGGTTTTGGATTGTAACGCTCAACACGTAGATTGGGAAGATATGGAAAAGCACATTGCATCTTCCAATCCTGACATCGTGGCCTCAAGTTCACTGGCCACATGCAACACCTACATAGTAGCAAGAACGCTTGAAACCGCCAAAAAAGTAAACCCTAAAATTCTCTCAGTTGCAGGCGGTCAACACTTCACAGCCACAGCCCAAGAAAGCCTACAGGAATTTCAAGACATTGACGTGATCATACGAGGAGAAGGAGAACAAACCTTTGTAGAACTTATAAAAAACGTCAATAAGAAGATGCTGTTCTCCAAAATAGATGGAATCTCGTTCAGAAACAAGGGAAAAATCGTCCACAATTCCCCCAGATCTTTAATTGAGAACTTGGACGACCTTCCTTATCCCGGGTATCACCTAGTAAAAGACACTGTTCACAAGTATCACTTTGCCATGATGGCCGGGCGAAACGCTCCATACGCGTTGATCGAAGGCGCGAGAGGGTGTCCTCACGAATGCACTTTCTGCACTCAATGGCGACACTGGCAAGGGAAATGGAGAGTAAAATCGCCCAAACGTGTTGCAGATGAGATGGAGTTCTGCTACCGCAACTACGGGAGCAAATTCATCTGGTTGACTGATGACAACTTCGGCGCAGGCACTAGACCTAGCGAGCTTGCGGATGAGATAATCAAACGCAAAATGCCCGACGAGGTAACATGGTTCGTGCAGGCAAGATGCGACGACATAATAAGGAACAAGGAGGACTTGCCGAGACTCCGCAAGTCGGGACTCAACTGGGTTCTCCTGGGAGTCGAGAATTCAGATCCATCAATCCTTGACAGTTACAAGAAAGGCACGACTCCTCAAGACGCGAAACAAGCCGTGAACCTATTGAAGGAAAATGGCATTTTTGCCCATGTTATGCTAATAATAGGCCATAGAAGGGACACAGTCAAATCAATAGAGAACTTGGTAGAGTTTGCAGACGAACTAGACCCAGACTTTGTAATGTTTGGCATTCTAACACCATTTCCAGGGAACGAGATCTATGACGAAGCAAAACGCAACGGATGGATTGAAGATACAAACTGGTCACATTACGACATGATTCATGCCATAATGCCCACCGAGACACTCTCAAGGAATGAAGTGCAAGAGGAACTATACGAATGTTACAGAAGCTTCTACGGTTCATGGGGAAGAAGGCTCGGAGGATTGTTCTCCAGTAATGATATGAAGAGGAGAGTCAACTGGTACATGGCAGGCAAAGGTTTGCTGAGGCAGCTGAGAGCGCTCTTCTAGATGACAGAAATGACTAAATACACCTCAGCCAACTTCACGCTGTTTTTCTCCATTTGCGTCTCAGTGTTCGGATTGCTCACAACATTGATGTTTGCCTTGCTTCCATCAGCACATATGGAAAATCTCTCTTGGCGAAAACCGCTAATAGGCACCATTTTCATCGCGGCCTGTATATCTGGAGGTTCAGCGTCCTTCTTTCCACGCAAATGCTCAGAGCAGTCTGGTCCACAAAGAGAGAAAGGATCGACAGCTTCCGCACGCGCGCTAGACAGACGTAACGATGTAGAGTTCAACATAAAGGGGCATCACCCCAACTGCGGAGAATTCTCAGCCCACATAATGCAGACAAGAGGACGCACAATCTGTGCAGCATGTACGGGGCTGTTCCTGGGTGCACTCATTGCGATTCTTGGAACGATCCTTTATTTCTTTCTCGGATGGGAGTATGGGCAATTTTCCAGCGCAGTCGTTCTGCTCGGGTCAATTGGCGTGACTATAGGCTTTTTCCAACTAGTGTTCAAAGGAATCACTAGATCAGCGTTGAACACGCTGTTCGTCATTGGCGCCTATTTGATATTAGCTGGAGTTGACATGCTCTCCAGAAATGTGCTCCTTGACATCTACGTGATTGGCTTGATCTTCTCTTGGATTTGGACAAGAATGCTTCTCTCTCAGTGGGATCATACAAGAGTCTGCCGCAGCTGCAAGCTTGATTGTGGGTTGAAAGAAAAAGAGCAACGTTAGTATCTGCGGCGTAGCCCGTACATAGCGCCTACAATCATCAATATGCCAAAGATGATTACTGCAAATGGCCAGATGCTTAAGTCTTTGGAAACAATGTCTGCCTGCTGGAGAAGCAGTATAGTTCCCCAAAACAAGATTATCAAACCGATTGCCAGACCGACTATCGTGCCTCCTCTGGGAATTCCGAAACACTCGCTCTCCATGCGTCTATAGTGCTCGCTCCGACCAGTTGTGTAAAGCTGAGCGCCACATTTGGAGCATACTCGTGCATCATCGGGGTTCTGAGTTCCACATTTGACACAGTACACCATTTCTTGTTGTCTCCGTCCTACTCATTTACTGCGAACGTGGTTTAAGGTTTTTGGCGCGCATGTTGTTTCAGAACATATGTGGCAACAACTTCCCCTAGTTGTCCAACAAGATTTGGCTCTCTGAAGTTTTATGTTCCTGTTTCAGCGCGCCAGAAAGCTAGCCCCCAAAGCATCGCTTGTTGCGAATTGCGTGCGCTAATCGTAGGCGGCGGACTCGGTCGCTCAAGCCTGCTAAGCCCGCGACCAGAAAGCTCACAGTTTGGGTTTGCACCCGCGACAGGTGGTGATGTCTCCCACACAGACTCCCCCCTTTTCTTGTTATCGTTTCGAAGGGAGAGCGCGCCAATGCTTATATCAATGACCGCAAAGGATTGCAGTGGGAAATGTCCGTGGGAATAATAGATTCTGTCAAGCGGGAATTCTCGTTCATGACTGGCAACTATAGAATTCTAGTCATCAGCTGGATAATAATGGATCTTGCTAACGAAATGCCCTCGCCGAATTTTCAGTATTATGTTCAAGAGGTTTTGGGCGGTA
>CAYHAK010000081.1:0-4589 GCA_964354625.1 uncultured Candidatus Bathyarchaeia archaeon | reverse complement strand
CGACCGATCACGCGGGTTCTGCCGTAAACAACGCGGTGGAGCCGTTCAGCTAGCGCCTGCTGGTCGTCCTGCGGCGAGTGCGTGCCCCGATCCCGCCGCGCTGGCGTATCGTTGTGAGCGAGATTCGATGGGCAGACCGAGGAGGCCAGAAGGATGCCTCGGAAACTCAGGACCGATCCCGAGATCGTAGAGATGCCTCCGCAGCGGATGGCGGTCGTCCACACGACCGGCGATCCGAACGACCTCGGCGAGACGGTGTTCAAAGCCTTGTACGGCGCGGTCTACACGCTGAAGTTCCAGCGCAAGGCCGAGGGCGGAAGCTTCAAGGTCTCCCCGCCACGGGCGAGGTGGTTCGGGGGGCCGGACTGGCAGAGTCTCGCTCGGGAGGAGTGGAAGGCCGCGTGGGGGCTCCCCGTTCCCGACGACGTCGAAGAAGTACCCCAGAAGGTGCCCGAGCCGCCGGTCGTGGTCGAAACGTGGGAGTACGGCACCGTGGCGCAGATCCTGCACATCGGCGAGTACGCCGACGAAGTGCCCACGATCGACCGTCTTCATGCTTTCATCTCCGAGCAGGGCTACGAGATCGCCGGTCCACACGAAGAGGAGTACCTCTCGCGGCCCGGCGCGAAGGAGCCCAAGACCCTGATCCGCTACCAGGTGCGCAAGGTCGAGTAGACTGCACTGCGCGCCGCCGCATCAGCCGCGCGTCTTTGGTACGCTCGGCGGGCTGCCGAGCCGAGGGGACGCGCCGCATGACCTACCACCTCCGCCGAGACGACCGCGCAATCACCGATCCCGAGCACGTCGAGAGGCTCCTCACCGGGGGCCGGTTCGCGACGTTCGCGCTCGCCAACGGCGACGAGCCCTACTGCGTCACCCTGACCTATGGCTACGACGCTTCTGCCCGCCGGCTCTACTTCCACGTCGCTCACGATGGCCAGAAGCTGGAATGGATAGCGAGGAACCCGGTCGCCTGCGGCACCGTCGTGAATGCGGGGGAGTACATGCACGGCGAGTGCGCCCACCCCTACGAGTCCGTGGTGATGCGTGGCCGGTTCCGTGTCGTCGACGACGCCGCCGAGAAGGCGCGCGCGATCCGCACGCTCGTCTGGCAGCAGGAGCGCGACCCCGAGGGCTATTGGGCCTCTCGGCGGCTCGATGACCCCAAGCGCACCGAGGGGTTCACGGCGCTCGCCTTCGAGATCGAGAACGTCACCGCGAAGCAAGGCTCGTAGCGACAACGGGGTCAGGGCGTCGCGGGTCGGCTCGGGCCGACCCGGGTCGCGCCAGGCGCCGCGCCTACCCGTCGCTGCCGCTCTCCGACGCGCCGCTCTCGGTGCCGTTCGGGAGCCGGATGCCGCGGACGTGGCAGTTCATGCAGTACACCGGGTCGTGGCACTTCAGGCAGTACGACGACCCGGTGTTAGCGACGAGCGCGGGGTGCTGCCGGACCCACGGCCCTTTGGCGGGATCCCAGCCCTTGTGGTGGCACATGCTGCACAGGTCGGGCTTCTCGGCGTGGCACTTCGTGCACGCTGCGCGGTTCGTCTTCGCGAACTTGGAGTGCGCCGGTGGCTTGCCTTTCGCCCAGTTCGCCGGGTGCGGCATCTCGAGGCCGTGGCAACCCGTGCAGAAGCTCGCGTCGTGGCAGATCCGGCACGGCTGCTTGTCCGCCTTTGCGACCGCACCGTGGTCCTTCAGCCATTTCGAGGTCGGCTTGTGCGAGACCGGGCGAAGGTTGAACGATTTGGGGTGGCATACGTCGCAGGTGCCGGGGGCCTTGGCCGAGGCGGTCCGTCCGTGACAGGTGAAGCAGCGCTCCATCAGGAGCATCGGCCGCTCGGCGTTGGGGTTCGGATGTGCCGTCCACAGGTGGCACGAAACGCACGACTTGTTGCGCTTGGCGTGCTCCTCGTGGTTGATGAGCGTCCCGAACCGCAGGCTGATCTTGCGCGATGTGCCGTGGCACTGCAGGCAGGTTGCATCGGTGATCGTCGGCGTGGTCTCGTGCGAGGCGGAGAGGGCTTTCACGCCGTCGCCCGACCAGTGGGCCCGAAGATCGCGGGTGAGCATCGCGCTGCGTCCGGCCAAGGTCTGGGGGAACTGATACCAGGGCCGCGGCTTCTCGTGACACTGCGGGCAGCGCACTTGGGTGTGCCCCGATGCCTTCCACGACTCGAGGGCCGCGGTCATCTCGTGGCACGAGCCGCAGACGCGCGGTGACGCCGTGACCCGGGTGAGGAGCAGCCCCAGCGCGACGAACGCGACGAACGCAGCCGCGACGATCAGTGCGACCCGGACGACCTTGTGTGAACGAATGCTCATCTAGGGCAACCCGTCTCGGCGGAGCACCTTCTCGGGCGGTGCTCTTCACCGACGCTACAGACCGCCCGAACAGCACGTCAAGCAGCCGATATGCCGTGGAGGGGTGTTTATTGGGGTTGCTCACAGAACCCTAACAGTTCGCCAATCCGCCCCCAATGCGCGAGGGCGTCCCCGCCCTGATACTCGCGCTAGGTCGGGTGAACTGACTCCGTGTCACCTCGAACCTCCGGCAGAGCACCACCGTTTCGAGATCGGCAGGGAACATGGTCACACCCGCCTCGCGCGTCTCGGCTAGCCTCGTCTGTCAGCGGCTGGTTCGATCGCTCGTGCTGCTCGGGATCTTCGGACTCCTCGTCGTGTTGCTCACTCCCGGGATCGCGTTCGCTGGACAGGCCTCCAGCGGCGAGCTGTTCTTCTACCCGTGCACCGCCTGTCATCCCGTGATCGTGCCTGAGGGAAGCGACACGCCGAACAAGAAGCTCCCGAACGGGTTCACGGGCCACGAGATCAAGCTGGTCGGGCACGACGCTCTCGGGGCCGGAGACGACGCGTGTCTCGCATGTCACGACGACCCCGGTAAGAACCCCGGCAAGCTCAAGCTCGCCGACGGCACCCTCATCGACATCAAGGGGGACGTCGCCCTGGTGTGCTACCGGTGCCATTCCACGAAGTACAAGGAGTGGAAGGCCGGCACGCACGGCAAGCACTTTGGCAAGTGCACCGCCGCCGGTTGCCACAACCCTCACACCCCCGGCTTCATGTATGCCGAGCCGCTGCGTCCGTTCGTCGGCAACGGCTTTCAGTTCAAGGTGCTTAGCGAGCGCGCTGCGTTCACCCCCCTCATGGCCCCGCCCCCGGCGCCGCCCGTGAGATTCCCCGGTTGGTACGCGGCAGTGGCCGTCCTCGGCGTGGTAGTCGTCGGCGGTCTGACGGTGAGGCTGGTCTCTTCAGGAAGGTCGACCCGATGAGTCAGGACAGCAAGCCCGGCGCAAGCGGCGGGACGCCGGACGAAGTCGCTCCGCGCACCGTCACCCCGCCTGCCAACGCCACCGCACCGGAGAGCCCCACGCTCTCGCGGCGCCGGTTCCTCCAGGGCCTCGGCGCGAGTGCGGGCATCATCGCTGCGGGGACGATACCCGCGCTCCTGAGCGCGTCGGCCTCGGCCGAGGAGACGGCAGCCGGCACGGCTGCACAGGGCTTCGCGCCCGGCGTCGAGGAGAACCCGCTCGCAGAGATCCTCCACGAGAACCAGCCGGTGAACTACCCCGGTCATACGACTTCGTACGCCCCGCCTCCAGGCAAGGAGAAGTGGGCGATGGTCATCGACGTCAAGGCGTGCGTCGGCTGCCGCAAGTGCGTCTACGGCTGCATGAAGGAGAACAACATCGGTCGTAACTCGGGGTTCACCTACATCCAGGTCCTTGAGATGGACCAAGGTTCTATCGACCTCGAGACTTCGGACGCCAACTACGTTGATGGCGGCAGGCCGGACAAGTGGTACCTGCCCGTCCAGTGCATGCACTGCATGAAGCCGACGTGCGTCTACGGCTGTCCGGTCAAGGCAACGTGGCGCGACCCCGACGGCATCGTGCTCGTCGACTACAACAAGTGCATCGCGTGCAGGAACTGCATGATCACCTGCCCGTACTACGCTCGCCACTTCAACTGGGTCGAGCCCGAGGTCCCCAAGAACGAGATCAATCCCGACGTGCCGCTCGAACAGAAGGCCGGCGTCGTCGAGAAGTGCACCTTCTGCGTCCAGCGGACCCGCAACGGCAAGACCACCGCGTGCGTCGAGGCGTGCCCGGTGGGCGCGCGCACGTTCGGCGACCTCAACGACCCGAACAGCGACGTCTCCGTCATTCTCCGCACCCGCCGTGCGTTCCGGCTCAAGGAAGAGCTCGGAAGCGGTCCGGTCATCTGGTATGTGGGGTGAGCCGAGAATGCCTCAGGTAACACCACCCACCGAGCGAGACGTGAACGGGCCCACGGCCGCTGCCGACGCGCCGCAGGCGGGGGTGAAGCGGTTCATCGGGATCGACTGGAACATAGGCGCGGTCGCCAACGCCAGTCCTCGGTTCTGGACGTGGGTGGCGCTGCTCGGCACTCTCGTCGCCCTCGGCGCTGTTTCGTGGATCATCTTCGTGACCCACGGCGCCGGTGTCATGGCCCAGCGCGACGGTAGCCCGTGGGGGCTGTGGTTCACCAACTACATGTACTACGTCGGACTCTCGGCGGGCGGCCTCGTGGTCTACGCGAGCGTC
>CAYHAK010000080.1:0-4624 GCA_964354625.1 uncultured Candidatus Bathyarchaeia archaeon | reverse complement strand
CGGGCGAAACCATCGCAGTCACCGCAGGACCCGACTATGAACGAAACCCCGTTGTTTCAGGTGACCACGTAACCTACGAAAGCTACGCGGACGGCAACGCGCACATATGGCTTTACAGCATTTCCCTCGGCCTCGGCCACCAGCTCACTTCGAACCCAGCCAATCAGTACCTGCACGACAGCTCAGGCAACAGAACCGTCTACACCGACGATCGCAACGGCAATCTGGACATCTACATGTTCACCGTGACAGGCTTCTCGCGGGACGTGGAGCTGGCTTACGATGACGGTTCCGGAGACACTTATGCGGCCGTTCAGTCAGATCAGTTTCTGCGCCAGCGGTTCAACTTGAGTGACTTTGCCTTGTACGACGAATTCGTGGTCACGTCGGTGCGGATCTACTGGATTGGGGCGTCGGGCGATTTCGCAGGCACGATTAGGCTCCGAGACCACGAAGCTGGAGTGCCAGTTTTGGCTGCCAACTTCTCCAACCCGACCGTAGGGTGGCATGACTATGACGTTTACGGGTTGAGGTTTGTGAGCGACCACTTTTTCGTGGAGATATGGCGGACCAGCGGGTTCGGCTACGTGTACGCAGACACCCACACGCCTTACCGTTATCGAAGCGAGAAGAGCAGCGATCAAGGAGCAACTTGGTTTCTCATCAATCCTGATATGGATTTCCTGATCCGCGTGGTCGTGGCTCGGCCAATGCACGACGTGGCCGTGAACGACGTCTTGCCCTCTAAGACAGTGGTTGGCCAAGGCTACCCAGCTGAATTCAACGTGACCGTCCAGAACCAAGGCAACCTCACCGAAACCTTCACCCTCACACTCAAAGCCAACGGGACCACAATCGGGACCAAGAACGTGACTCTGCCCTACGGATGCTCCTCCACGGTTACGTTCAACTGGAACAGTGGCAACTTCAGCAAGGGCAGATATGGCATCATAGCTGCGGCCAGCACGGTGGCCGGAGAAGCGGACATTGTCGACAACACATATACCTATGCATCTGTGACGTTGACGATTCCAGGCGACGTGGACGGCGACTTCGACGTCGACATCTTCGACGTGGTGCAGATAACCTCCAGATACGGCAGAATAGTCATTCCAGTTCCGCCGGAATCCAACTGCGACATTGACGGCAACGGCGTCATCAACATCTTCGATGTAGTAATCTGCACAAGCCATTATGGACAGAAATGGCCCTGACACACACCACGCTGCTGCACTCGCCTAGCTATCCTCAAAGCGTTGCATGTGCGCGCGTCCTTGTAGACTACATCCAGAAAGAGTAAAGAGTTGGGTATTCCAAATCACAATCGATCGATATGATTGTGCCGCTGTTCTTAGAAAACAACAATAGTCGGAGCAGCGTGCAGAAGGCGATCGATCGATCGATCGATCGCGATCTCGACCATACAATATCCGCTCATGCAGACGTACTTCTGGCAGAGACCAACACAACCAACAACGATTTCTCCGCTTGCCGGATTCTGGTGACGATCTTGGGGGATGTTGACGGTGACTTTGATGTGGACATTCTGGGCATCGTGAAAATAGCGCGCGCGCGACATTAAGGCTGTTACTCGATATAAATAAAAAGTGCTGATCACCGACGTTATCCAGCGCGCGCAGGGTCGATCAGATGTTAACCTGTTTTCGGACAAAGTCTACCATTTTCTCTGCCCAAAGCTCCAGATACTCTTCTCCTTTGCTGCCTTCTGCTTTGCGAGGATCACCGATTACGCCGTTCTTTGTTACGGCCTTGATTCCTTGACTCCACATAAGATCCATCTTATCCTCGAAACTTCCCACAAAACCTTCTTCAGCATGCTTCATATCGACCAAGTCCTTGCGCATAGCCAGAACCATTGACGTCTCGGATTCGCCGGCGTGAGCCCCTGATTCACCAGCCGTAACTCCACGCTTAGATGAAAACTCAGCAAGGAGGGAAAGAAGACCTTTCAGATCCGTATAAGATACGACTTTAGTTGCTTCAAGACTGAGATTGAGTTCATCGGACACCTGTCGCACAGCCTCGAAATTTCCACCGTGAGACGGAAGTATGATGATGTTCTTGAATCCCTGCTTTGCCAAGCTAACGCAGTAGTCGCGGATCAAGCTCTTCAGCGTTTCAGGTCTAAGGCTGATAGCTCCAGGGAACGTCATATGATGTTCGGAACATCCCACGTTTATAGTAGGCGCTTGGAGAGCTTTACCGAGTTTCTGAGCCACCTTGTAAGCCAACTCCTCAGCAATTAGCGAATCCGTACTGGTAGGCAGATGAGGACCATGCTGTTCATTTGAGCCCACACCGAATACAACCGTACTAAAACCTCTATCCAAAGCTTTTTGGATATCAACCCAACTCATCTCGGACATGCGAACCTTAACCATTTGTGTTTCCTCTTCAAATTCCAAAGCGCATATGACACCTCATAGATTCTTGTACCAAGGCAAAAAGTTTTCCTCCGCAGTTGAGCGCGCATCCTCGATCGATCGATTCCGTCACTACCAGTGACATTCTGGTATGGACCACTTTTGGCGTCATTGACTGAAGGATACCTTGTTTTGAAATCGCTCCAATAGTTTCCTCCACCTTCTGGAAGCGGATACCCATTGTCCCAATAATTGACACCTGAGAAAGTAGTAACGACTTGATGAGTGTTGTTTATGAAGTAGTTGTGGTAGACGTAGTCGTTTGAGCTTGCAATGACGCTGATTCCATATTGGTTCCCAGTAACGTTATTGCCGATTATGCGGTTGCCTGAGCCGTAATCTGTATATGTACCGCTGTCCCCGCATGCGGTTACTTGGTTTTCTGTGACGTTGTTGTTTATTGAGGAGCTGAGTTGAATCCCTATGCTGCTGGAGTTGGAAACGACGTTTCGAGTGACCGTGATATTGTTCGAGTTAATTAGATGGATAGCGCGCGCTAACTTTACCCCAACCAGCCAACCACAAACTGACTGCCTACCACTAACTGACAACCATAATCACAATCTCTGCCTATCTCCACCCCTACTCCTACACCTACCCATACATACCTACCCATATACAACGCACAGACACACTGAGTGAGTGTGCGAAGTGTGGGCTTGAATAAAATGCTTACTCGATTGTCAGATGATCAAAAACTGGTTTAAGGTGCATAGAAGATGTCTCCATGAAACATAAATTGTCTCAAGAGTGCACTTATGATTGTACAGGAGAAGGGAAAACACTGTTTATGAAAGGAAAGATTGTTCCGGTAATGATGCTCACGTTGCTGTTAACAAGCATGTTGACGTTGGCGTTTAACGTCCAACCAGTCAAGGCGGAAGGCGGAACCATTTACTTTAGGGCTGATGGAAGCGCGCGCTTTTTATTTTTACTATGATATAGATAGTTCTGCACCTTGAAATTTGAGTAAATTGAATAAAAGGAGGAAAAGAAATTGAAAAGAAAGATAGACAGAATGTTAGTACTGTTTTTAGCTACTATGATATTAACGGTTACCATCGAAACAGCTGAAACAGTTTGTCCTGCTAACCTAAACGACCAAAAATGGAGCTTTGATTGGAACTTTGATAGGGCCGAGTGGAGTAGCTTTGCCTATTTCGATAAGCAAAATGATTCAGTCCAGCTTGTAATTGGCTTAAACGAGGACAATTATATCCAATTAAAGAAATTGATAGCTTGGCATGGCGGAAAAATCGTAAAAAATGTCTCCACAGCAAAAGAAGTCATAGCGATTGTTGCGGAAATACCCTTCGCATCAATTCGACCTTTGGCAGAAAAAACAAAAGCTACTGGTGTAAGATACATCGAACCTAACTTCCAAGTTAAACTTGAATCTATCCCTAATGACCCTCACTGGGATCTACAGTGGGGATCGCAGAAAATAGAAGCAGATTGGGCTTGGAACGCAACTTTCGGAGACCATTCAACTTTAGTGGCAATCATTGATTCAGGCATTGACTACACTCACCCAGACCTTGAAGCAAACTACGTTGAAGGAGGCTACGATTGGGTAAACAACGATGATTATCCTATGGATGATTATGGCCATGGAACTAAAGTTGCTGGCGTCGTTGCGGCCGTAACAAACAATGGAATAGGCATAGCTGGATTGGCTCAGGTCAAAGTCATGGCTGAAAAAATCTATGATGAAAATGGAACAGGTTATGTCGACGATGTAGTTAGTGCAATTTACCATGCAACAGGTCATGGAGCAAAAATAATTAGTATGAGTTTAGGAACATATAGTGACAGCCAGGTGTTGCACAATGCCATTATTTATGCTTACAATGCTGGGGTGTTACTTGTAGCTGCTGCTGGAAATGATAATGTAAGCAATCTTTTTTACCCTGCTGCTTACAATGAAGTTATTGCCGTAACTGCAACAAACCAGAGTGATCAAAAAGCATCTTGGTCTAATTACGGTAACTGGGTTGAATTAGCAGCCCCCGGCGTAGATATTTTCACGACTGCCCTTTTCGACGGAACCCTCCAACCCCCAGAGTACCAATACTACAGAATGGGAAGCGGAACTTCTGTTGCCTGCCCCCATGTTTCCGGCCTTGCTGCTCTTTTGTGGAGTGAATTTCCCAATGCAACTCGGGACTGGATTAGAACTC
>CAYHAK010000079.1:0-4649 GCA_964354625.1 uncultured Candidatus Bathyarchaeia archaeon | reverse complement strand
GCACATCTGCGCTGCTTCTTGATGGAGGGAGGGTCATCGAGCGGGGTGATCCGAATACGGTTGTGAACAAGTATTATGCGCTTATTGCAGAACGAGAACGGACGTACAGCGAGGGGAACCTGATCGAGCATGGTGAAGTTCCGGGTGAGGGATATGAAACGGTCTTTGATTTTGTCCAAAACCTTTCTTACGCAAACATTGAGAGTGCAGAAGGTATTCCGGTTCAGCCTCAAACAGTCGAGATCCAGTCCACTCCCCGACCTGTGATCTTTGCGCACCCGCCATCCCGGATCACGTATACGGTTCCTGTTGA
Source organism: uncultured Candidatus Bathyarchaeia archaeon (assembly GCA_964354625.1). GTDB lineage: Archaea > Thermoproteota > Bathyarchaeia > Bathyarchaeales > Bathycorpusculaceae > DATKKK01. The sequence goes on along the minus strand of CAYHAK010000079.1, from coordinate 4,336 downwards.
ACCGGAATCTTCACTTGCGTTTGCAATCGGGATTCTACCTGCTGCGTGGGACAAGATCCCGCAAGGGGTGAAATTTGACATTGATGTGGAATGTGATGGGGTAAATGAAAATATTTTTTCCAGATTACTCCAACCGAAACGGAATATCGGGGATAAAGGATGGCATAATTTCCTTGTTACGCTGGAGAAGTATTCCGGGAAGATGGTTTCCCTGACGTTTAGAACTTCGGGATCCGGAGATGATCTGAGTTACGGGTGGAGCGCGTGGGGGTGGGGGAAGATAGTTAAAAAGATGCATTTGATGGGTATATCTGAAGAAAAAAATGAAATTGAAAAAAAGCCGAATGAATACATTCCTGATATTGATGATTCCCGGATATCTGGTCAGGAATTAAGATATGGAACAAAGAAGGCTGAAATAATTAGAATTGAGATCCTGAATGAGAATGGGGATCATTCGTTGAATTATGATAGCGGTAAGACAGCAATAATCAAAGTTCACGTTTTACTCCATCAGGATATTGCAGGATTAATATCTGTCGGATGTGTTATAAGGAACAGATTTTGCGAAGTTTACGGAACAAATAATTGGTGGAGGAAAATTCCTTTTCCGAACAAGAAGAAAAATTCAAGAGTCATCGTACAATATACCATCCCTCTCAAACTAGCACAGGGATTATACTCGATTACCGTTGGAATTGCAATTGTTAATGCGCCGACCGAGATAGAATATCTTGATATGAGAGAAGATTGCCTGTTTATTCGGGTGAATAAATCCGAATGGATTGCCGGAATTGTTGATTTAGAAGCTACAATGGAATTTTTATCTGATAATTAAAAATAGGAAAATCAATAAGGAATTTTTATATGGATAATTGGTGGTAATCATATTCTGAGTTAAATATATCGAAAACCGAGAGAGAATATAGAACAGCACGGGGTGGACTTTTGGGATTTAAAAGGAAAATAATGGGGGCTTATATCACGATAAATCGTTTTTTACTATTCAATAAAATGGTAGGCTAGAAATATATAGACGAGAATTGATATTAACCCCATTATTTCACCAAGCACTCCGTCGATCAATCCATTGAAAATGCTGGGTTAGAAGCTATTTTCAGACAGAATTCAACAGAGACGCAATAATGAGCGGATCCAATTATTGAAGTGCCCTGCAGCATTGCTTTGCTCACCCGTTCGATTATGTTGTGTTGCATTTTGCGACACACTCCCCGGGGGCTTTATTAGGAGCCCCTGTCCGGTAGGAAGAGCCGCAATCATAACACCTTTTTCCCGGGCAAGGATGTCCATTTCATGTTTCTGGGATTCATAGCCGATATATGCATAGTCATCGAGAAGCACGATTGCACCAGGCGTCATTCGATCCCAGAAGAAGTTCAAGGTCGCCACTTCGGGGGGTGAGCAATTCATATCCAAGTGAAGGAACGCAACACGCTCTGTTTCAACTCTATGAAGCGTTTCCGGAACAGACCCTTTGATAATCCGAACGTTTTTCCATTGGGAAAAGTTCTCCTTCACAGATTCAACGCCCCGTATGTAATAACCGGATTCCCAGAACTGTTCGTACTTTAAAATTGCTCCGCATTGGCGATCCTCATCGGAGACAAAGCGCAGGTCCGGTCCTTCGAAGGTGTCTAACAGATAGAACGTCCGGTTCAAAGAATTCCAGTCAAGGTACTCCATGATTGCTGAACTCATGAAGCCACGGTTTACACCGCACTCGACAAAATCTCCTTCCAGTTTACTTGCAGAGAACGCTGCCCATAAACCTATGTGTACGCGCCAGTGCCACTTATCATCAGAGCCTGTGCGACATCCTCGTTCATATGCTCTGCAAAACTCTTCATCTCTCATGAAGTCATGATTGTGAAGGGTCCGTAAACCATCCTGATTATATTCGGGGGGAATTTCAGGGGATTTTGGCATTTTACAGGAGGTATTCCCGGTCATCCCGACAATCGGATCGTTCATATCATCAGAGGTCATTGTTCACCAGGGGAATTATAACTGAAATATATTCCAAATACATTTAAGAGATAGAGCATTCTCTGCATAAATCAATCTCTTTTTTTCTATTGGATTCCTGTTTTCGAAAGATGATCAATCTCTCCCCTTTCCATAAATCCTCAATGTTTTTTTCATGTATATTACCAAAAACACCACGCCCATGAAGATCTGCACAACACAATGTTACATCTCCATTCCATAATATTACGAGGTTATTTTGAATATGCCAACAAGGATGGGGATTAAAAGATCTTTTAAAATTACGTTCTTTCATTTCTTCCTGTCCTGTCCAGTCATGGGGAGGTCTGAAATCAAAAAAGTCAATTCGTTTTATAATTTGCTGAAACTCCTCGCTAAAGCGAGCTCCCATATCAATAGTGATAAGTCCAGTTTTTATATTCTTATCATTTTTTTCAAGAAAACGATTTATTTTATTAATGGTATCGTCCCATTTGGCGCCCCACCGTAGCCATTCAAAGGTTTCTTTAGTTCCACCATCGACACTGAATTGGATGACATCGATTCCATTGGATTTGATGATACAATCCATAATCAAATCAGAAAGCAACGTAACGTTTGTAACAAGAACCACTTTTGGTTTGTTCTTCAATTTACCAAGAAATTCAATAAATTTACAAAAATCAGAATGTAACAGGCTTTCACCAACATTATAAAGATGAATTTCGTGGACTATCACGTTAGGAGATAAAATCTGATCTACTATTGTTTTGAATGTCTTAAAATCCATAAATCCTTTTTCTCTCTCACCAGATCCTGCACACCACCGGCAGTTTAAATTGCAGTAATTCGTCAATTCAATATTAACTCGGTCAATAACACAAACTGTTTTATCGACAACAATATCACGGGATTCATTAAAAAATTCATTGTTACCGTACTCGATTCTGAAAAGAATTGTATGTTTCCCGTTTTCCAAAAACACACTCTTATAAAAAATAAATCCTGCTTTCTCAATATTTTTACAATGAGGGAAAGCTGCTTTTAGATCAATTCTCTCCCCCCATTGTGTAGCAGTTCCGATTTTGGTATTATCAATAAAAATCTCAATTGACGCTATGCCATCATTTGAATAATACCATCCTTTGCAAAGAATATCCTCTGAATCAAGAATCTGCATCTGATTTGGTGAATCTACACCCCCTAAAATTCGATTGTTGGGGAATGTTGAATTATCAATACTCATTTTGTACACCACTTTTGAGTGAGTAGCAACATATCATAATATCTATTTCATTACGATAGCTCCTAATCTTATTTTTAGTTAATTAAAATCGTATTTGTTTTTTCATACAACACATAATCGTTTATCTGGTACAAAATTAATATATTTTATCAATGGATTATTGTCTATCCTTACCATTCGATCAATACCAGCGCTACAAACTCGTTTCGGATATAATCGATAAGTTCCGTACCAAAGAGAGAAAATTTAAAATCCTTGATGTTGGTGCAGGATTTGAAGAAAACCTGAAAAAATTTCTCCCGTTGGATGATATTTTTTGTCTGGATAAAGAGTATCCACCGGAATACTCTCACAAAGAATATTTCATCGAGGGAGATATCCTCATGATGGAATTCATAGAGAAATATGATTTTGTTGTGGCAATTGATGTCTACGAACATATCTCCCAAATCGATCGTAAAAAATTCATTGATATTCTTATCCCCCTGTCTGATATTGCAACGATTATTGCAGCACCGTTTGATCAGGATGAAGTCAGGAAATGCGAATTTTTTGCAAATGAGGTCTACAGGAACAGTCACGGTTCCGACCACATTTGGTTAAAAGAACATATCTCAAATGGCCTGCCATCTCTTTCCCATACAATAAAAATTTTTGAAAATAATAACCTTAACTGCGTAAGAATCCCCAATGGGTATCTTCCCCGTTGGTTCGAGATGATCTCGACGTATCTTATGACAGAAAATAATACTCAGTTCTCTCAAATTATGTCAGAACTGTATGAATTTTATAATATCCATTATTACCCGTATGATAATAAAGATCCAGCTTATCGTCAAATACTTATCATTTCGAAAGATAAGCTCCCGAACTTTTCGGATCTAATTTCAATAGACGATCAGCCTGATAAAATATCGGATGAAGATAAACTGCTGAAATCATTCATCGAAAAAATTCGGAAAATGTTTGAGTTTGATAAGGTCTCCTGCTTAAGCCAGACTATCACCATCCTCAACCAGACTCTCGCATCTAAAGAATTACAACTTACAGATATTACAAATCACGTTTCCAATCTCAATCAGGTTATCGCAAATAAAGATTGCG
>CAYHAK010000078.1:0-4726 GCA_964354625.1 uncultured Candidatus Bathyarchaeia archaeon | reverse complement strand
AGAGATTCAAAGAAGTAGACAAAACCCCCACCCACATATTCTCTGAAGACAGACCAACGGTAATTGTGCCTGTTCTTGAGAAATTCCCAGCCAAACAGGAACGCTAGCTTGAGCTTGTCATATGTTGAGTACATTCCGCGCTCGTCTGGAAAGACTCCCATGAACCCGGTTTTGAAATGCTCCTGCTCAAACGTGCTATTGCCAATGTTGTTGCCACCCAAAACAAGTGGGATCCCGTGCTCGTGGGCATACCTGAAGATTCGAAGATTCATCTGTTTGTCCGCGACGTTCAGCACAGGAACTATAGTGTTGATCGACGGCTTCTTTAGCCAAGCGCGAAACTTAACTTTGGTGTTCTCGACTGCAGTCTTGATGTGCTTCTCATCCTTGATCCAAACATGATCAACACCAAGGACTTCGGTTATCCTCTTGATGTTTCGGTGGCCTTCAGGCATGATGGCGCCGCTGTCCACAGTGAGCGCTAACGTTCGCATACCATATCTATTAACAATCTGATGAAGCGTGAACGCACTATCTCGACCGCCGCTTATTGGAGCGATGCAATCATATTTCTGCCCCTTGTTACGGTACTTCGCGAGCTCCTCTTCAAGTGCCTTTTCTCCCTTCACATGCACCTTGTTGTAGTCGTGGCAGTAGTTGCAGGTTCCTTCTTCATCGAATTCTATTCCTGGAAACGTTTCAGGCAGAATGCATTTTGTGCACCTTCTCAGGTCAGCGAATTGATCAGGCTCGCTCAGGATTTCAGCAGTGATTTGCAGTTGTTTCTCTTCCACTCTGTATCTACGCACCTAGAATCTTGCGGATTTGTGGATATTGTCCCAGTTCTGTTTGAACCAGTTGTGCACTGCTTTCAAGCCTTTCGGCATATCAGTCTTGGGCTGGTAACCCAATAGTCGCTTGGCTTTGTCTATTGAGGCCCTGCGTTTTGTGACCTTGTCCCAGTCCCTTTTTATCTTGAATTCTGTTCCCGCTTTGTTTCCGGTAATCTCGTTTATCCACTTTGCCAAATCTATGACTCGCGTTTCAGTTTCGGAAGCCAGATTTACTGCTTCTCCGACAGCTTCAGGCATGACGCCCATTCTTAACGTTCCGTCAACTATGTCCTCGACAAAAGTGAAGTCCCTCGTCTCCATCCCAGTACCAGTTATCGGAAGCGCCTGACCACGCATGGCCCAATAGGTGAAGTTGGGTATGACATTCCTGTATTTCCCGGGAACCTCTCCCGGGCCGTAGACGTTGAAATATCTCGCTATGGCCACAGGCATCTTATAGTAGTCGCTGAAGTAGTTGCAGTACAGCTCTCCTACCAGCTTGTTCATCTGGTACGGCGTGTCCAGATGAAGCGAGACAAAATCCTCCTTCAATGGCAGAGGCGCTTCGCTTCCGTAAACCGAGCAGCCAGAAGAAGCGAACACAAATCTCTCAACGCCCACTGCATATGAATGTTGCAGAACCCTCAAAGTGCCAATTCCGTTGACCATTAAATCCTTCTCCGGATGATCGACGCTGTTCTGATTAGCAAAGTGCGCTGCAAGGTGGAAAACGAAGTTGGGCTTGAATCGAAAAGCATCTCTCATTTTTCCTTTATCTAGAACGCTTCCTTTGATCAGAGATGCTTTCTCGTTTTTGGGCAGGTTCCACTCGAACGACGCCGAAAGATCATCCAAGACAACTATTTCTTCTGGTTCTGCTCTCAGGAGGGCCTTCACGAGATTGCTCCCTATGCACCCTGCCCCTCCTGTAATCAGAATTCTCTTTCCTGTATAGCGTCTCAAGATCTCTTTGGATTCCAAAGCTGCCTCATCTTCCGTATAGCGTCTTGAACCATTCCACTGTCCTAGCGATGCCATCTTCAGCAGAAACTGTCAGTCCAAAATTCAAGTCTTTTTTGGCCTTGGTAGAATCGGGCGTTTTGATCCGTGTCGTGTAGGGCTCGGCTTCCACATAGCTAATCTTGGAATCATCTTTCTTGAGCTGCTTCAGGATCAGATCGGACACGTATTTGATTTCGTATTGTTTGTCTCCCCCCAGGTTGTAAACTTCACCCGGTTTGAAGGTTTCAACGATGTTCGCCAATGCTCTGCAAATGTCCGTGACATATTCGAGTGTTCGCTTGTGGCCAAGATAGACCGTGTAGGGCTCATCGCGGAGCGCTTTGAAAATGAACTTCGGTATCCATCCGCGGTAAGGCGTATAGTGTTCTCCTGATCCGTAGACATTGAACAGCCTTACTCGAACAGTCTCGGTTTTGAACATCGTTGCCGAATTGATTATCTGTAGCTCGTTGACCCATTTTGATATGGCGTAGTCGTTCATCTGCTTTATGGGAACCTTTTCCATTACGTCTTCGCTCATCACGCCATCATAGTCGCCGTAGACTTCTGCGCTGCCGAAGAATATCATGCGAAACCTCTTCTTCTCTTGGAGCCGCAGAATGTTCTTCGTTCCTACGGCATTCGCCACCCAAAGATTCTCGAAATAGTCTTCGCCATTCCATCTGCCATATTCTGCAGCTGCATGATAGACGTAATCAAAGCTGTGATCCTCAAACAAGCGTTCAACTTGCCTGTATTTGCCCACGTCGCAGCGAACGTGTTTCTCGTCTTCGCAGTGCATTATGTCGCAGGTCCAAACCTCATGACCACGGCTCTCCAGTTCGCGAACAAGATTCGAACCGATGAAACCTCGACCGCCAGTTACGAGAATTTTCGTATCAGCCATTCGACAATTCTCCAGGATTGAAGGCTCCTATTCGCACAAGTTCGATCTCAAAGCTTCTTGCGGCGTGCGCGAGGTCAAGACGTCTTGTGGTTGCCATTCTTCTTTGCCAGCCTCGAAATGGCATACAGCGTTATGGCGGTCGATAGGCAGAAGAAGCCAATCATAATGAAGGCAACTGAGGCCAAGGCGACATTGGTTTCTATTAGACGATGAACTGCATATATCTGCAGCGTCCAGACTCCAAAAGCAGCTCCAGCAGCCAGGAACAATATCCCCGGCAGTCCCAGTACAGCTAGAGGTCTTTCCTCGACTATTATCCTCGCGATCGATGACAAAACATCCAAGCCATGTCGAATCGGGTTTCGAGTGGAAGTCCCAAGATCTCTGTCATAGCTGCACGATGTAGGGACTTCGCGAATTCTGAAGCCTAGCTTTCTGGCGCCAATCAGTATCTCGGAGCTGACACCCATTCCGTCTTCAGAAAGCACAAGCCTTTCGAGAGCGCTTCGACCGTAGGCCCTGAATCCGCTTTGTGCATCCTTAACAGAATTGTGTTCGGATTCTCCATTCGTGAGCTTCGTGATGAACCTTATGCCAGCACGCCTGTACCAAGGCATCAAACTGGACAAGCGTTTGTCTATGAAACGTGAACCAACAACCACGTCGGCCTTGCCGTCAAGGACAGGTTTCACAACTGTGGGGATTTCAACTGCGTGATGCTGCCCATCTCCATCCAGAGTAACCAGAACATCTGCATTGAGTTCCAAGGCGCGTCTGAACAAGGCTTGAATAGCCGCGCCATACCCCAGGTTGCGGCCATGTCTGATAACGTCAGCACCTAGTCGCTCTGCAATTGCCGCGGTCAAATCCTTTGAGCCGTCATCGCAAACTACAACTTTGTCGGCGCGCTCTTGGGCCTGCAGAATCACGCGTGCGATCGTATTCTCTTCGTTGTAAGCAGGAATACCGACGACTACGAAACCTCCTGACTCGACAACTGCGGCCTTGCTCAAGACCACGCTGCTTCTCCCAGTTTCATTCATTGCCATCACGCGTCAAAGCTGTAGGCTGACAGTCTTCCAAAATCCTTCACTTGCACAAAGTAGCTTGGAACACTGATGCCATACCACCCGAGGTCCTGGTTCCACCAAACGAAAAGCACATGCTGGAACCCATGCTGCAGACTAAGACTTACCGTCGAGTCGACATTATTGCTGAAGTGCACGATTTCGTGGGTTTTGTCGAGGTATAACTGACCCCACTGGAAGAAGGCATGATGCAGGATAACGCATGAGTTGTTGTCCATGTTTTCATTGAGCCAATTCATAGCTTGTGCCACGCTGTCAACGTCTTGGTATGGGACGGTGGGCGCAGAAGAGAAATGCATGGACGCAGGATAAGCCGAGAAGATGCCAACGTTGACAGTGCTCATCAAGGTCGGCGTTGCTAGATAGACCGAGCCCAGCAAGCTTGTCACGATGAGCATTGCTTCCATCTTTGTAGTTAAGGCTCCGAAGCCTTGTTGGGGTCTTGAACTATTATGCTTTTCCAGCAACCGCCGCAGACCGTTTGCAGCGTAGAAAGTGAAAGGATACGCAAGCATGAACATCCATCTGTCCCAGTAATCCAATGCGAAAAACGGGACAACCAAACAACCGAAGGCGCCGACCAGCAGTAACGTGAACCAAAGGCTCAAGACCCCATGCCGAAAGAAGCCCTTCCAGACCAAAAAGAAATATGACAGGTAGAGAAAGGCAAAAAGCACAACAACGTCGACAGCCAGCCACCAATAGGTCGGATAATTGAAAACCCCATCTTTCACGAAAAGGTAGTTCGCGAAAAAGAGAAACCTTCCAGAGGAAGTATCGCCAGTGCCGATAACATTGGTTGCTGCTGCATATCTTATTGGGAATATGCGCAGAAACATGCCTGCAACGAACACCGAGGCAGCGGGCAGGACAGCCAGTACACCCCACAGGTTCGT
>CAYHAK010000077.1:0-4771 GCA_964354625.1 uncultured Candidatus Bathyarchaeia archaeon | reverse complement strand
TTTTTTCCCGACGATTCGTGCGCACCTCGTAAACCTAATAGCTCAAGCGCGCATGCGTGTTCCTAAATTGGTCAAAAATGGTTTTAGTTCTGTTCCCCGCGCTCGGGTCACTCTTAGGCGCTTGGATTCCGAATGGGAATTAGGAACAAGTGCGAGCACCAAAAGGGGAACAAAAACCATTTAGAACCAATTTCGGAACAGGCATGCGCGCTACGAGATTCTCTTCGATTTCATAGGTCTTTTATTTAAGGTTAGCGCGCGCTAAATCCAGTTAACTCGGTTCGGCCACAACTTTTCCGCACAATCCGCGCGCACGCGAGGGCGCAGTTAGCATCCAATTGCGCATTGTGCGAAAGTTCTTATGAATCCTGTAATTGTTGCGAACTGAAATAGTGTCAAGACGGTGCTCAGTACTCAAGATCCCAATCACTGATTTCAGCGGGGCCAGTGTCGTCATCGCTCGCCAAAGAGATAACGCGTGGACATAAATAAGAAGCTATAGGAATCGTACTCGGTGTCAGACTCCTATGTTTCGTTACATGCATGTCACTCCCTTGGCTGCCGAAAGCCTTGGCGTGCGATCAATGTGTACACTTGTTGAAACGGCAGACGCAAAGATACTCTTAGATGCCGGGGTCTCACTCTGCCCAAACCGCTTCGGTTTGCCACCCCACCCAAGTGAATTCAAAGTGATAGAACACTGTAGAGAGAGAATCGCTTACGCCGCTGAAAGAGCCGACATCGTAACGGTGAGCCACTACCATTTTGACCATCATACGCCTTCCTATGAGGATTGGTTGTGTAACTGGACAGAGCCAGAATCGACTGCGAGGCAGGTCTACGAAGGAAAGACTGTCTTGGCAAAGAATCCTAAGGAGGCCATAAACTGCAGCCAGAGGCGTAGAGGCTGGCTGTTTCAGCAAACCAGCAGCAAGCACGCTAAGAAAATCGAGTTTGCAGATAGGAACTCCTTCATTTTCGGGGAAACGAAAATCAGATTTTCGGAACCGGTTCCTCACGGACCTGAGGACTCGTCGCTCGGCTGGGTTCTACTCTCAACAGTTGAGTGTCAGGACGAGAAGCTCATGTTTGCACCAGACGTCCAAGGTCCAATATCGGCGCGGACGCTACGGTTGATAATAGACGAGAAGCCTCAAATGCTGATAATCGGGGGGCCTCCATCATATTTGGCTGGATTTAAGGCGGAAGAGAAGCAGATTCAAGCTGGCCTGAAGAATCTTGAACAGATTGTTCGAGCCGTGCCTCTGACCATTTTGGAGCATCACATACTGCGCGACGGAAATTGGAAGGAGAAGACAGCAGAGGTTGACAGTGCGGCTAGGACTGCGGGGCACCAGCTCTTGACGGCAGCTGCGTTTCTGGGAGAAGAAGACAGGTGCCTCGAGGCCGGAAGGAAAGAGCTGTTCGCGACAATGCCGCCTGCAAAGGACTTCAAGAAGTGGATGCGTCTAGGAGATGAAGCCAAGTGGCGCACCAAGCCACCGCTTTAGCGTGTTCTGAGCCTTCTTTCCCTGCAATCATGTTGAAGCGTAGGAACCTGTGAAAACGCGCTGAGGCCTACGTGCGAAATCTCTCGGAGGCTATACTTCTCTGATCTTCCCGCAAGCTTCCAATCATGTTGTTCACCAAGCCTTCCTCAGTCGCTAACGTGCCTATCGTATGGTGGTTTCCGCCCGTAAGGCAGGCTATGCGTTCCGTTATCCTGAACCCGTAGGTTTCCTTTCCATACATGTGCGGATTCGTGTTTATGACGACGACGCGTATTCCCTCGCGCTTGACCACTTTGGAGACGGATGTCACGTCCCTTTCAGCTACGGCCTCATACTCTCTCAGCGTGGCCTTGATCTCGTCTATTTCGCGGATTTCACCTGTCTCCAAGCACCTTTTCAGCGGCACATTGGCGTTTCCGTCTGTTATCAGAACCATCACGGGTATTGTTGATGGGTCGCGTCTTTTCGTCTCCTTTAGTACCTCCCAGGCCTTGTACATCCCAGAGGCCAGTGGGGTATGGCCGCTCACATGGAGGTTCAAGAGCTTGTTGGCTACGACGCGAAGATTAGTTATCGGGTGCTGAACAACGACTGCATTAAGCCCTTTCAGGGCCACTATTCCAACGCGATCCCTGCTTCGGTAGGCGTCGCTGTGCAGCATGAGCAGGGCATTCTTGACTGAACTGAGGCTCAAGAGCATTGAGCCGCTCAGGTCGATCACGAATATCATGGTTAGTGGCGCCTTGTAGGACCTCAGTTTCTCGCGCACGTCGCTGAGGCTTATGCTTAAGGCCGTTTCGAAGGACTTCTCGCGGTAAGGTTGCCTTCTGGCTGCCTCTCGAATAGTCGCGGGCATATGAATGTCCGTGGGCCTACCATGCGGAACCTTCCAACCGTAAGGCTTGCCCCTGTGAAGAGCTGTTATGGTGTGAGCGTGCCTTCCAGCGTACACAGATTGCTTCTTGGTCGTGATCTTTCCCATCTTAAGAAAAAAAGCGGAAGGCGATCTGACTTTCTTCTCAAAGCTCCTCATGATTAGCTGACCCTTAGATATCTCGGCTGGCCTTACTGCATTGCTTATGGTGGGGATTCCTCTCCCTTTCTTGGCTTCGCTGGTTTCCTCGTAAATTTGCCCTTTGAGCTTGTTTGATCCTGCCTGCAGGCTCTCTGTGGCTGGCGCGTTTTCCGGACCTTTCCTCATCCTTTTGCCCATGCCAAAGATGACGCCACGGAGGAGCCTGTTTAGGAGAAAATGGGCTTCCATTATTGCTCGGCGCGCCTTTTTGAGGATGCTATTTCTTTTGGCGTCTTTTTCCTCCTCTTCTGTGGCGTCTTTCTTGACCCAGAAAATGGATTTTCCTTTCAGAAATTTGCGTTTACTCTCTTCTTCTTTTGTTGTTTCGCCTGACTTCTCGAGTTCGAAAAGCTTCTTGACTTGCGCGGTGAACACTCTGACTATTTCTTCGCGTGTAGCCGGTTCTACGAAACCTCCTTCTCGCGTTCTGTGGCCTAAGACGAGTTCAGCGGCAATCAGCACGTCACCTAGGGTTGGCTCGGTTCGGTTTTCAAATGCGGCTAGCGTTGAGGTGGCTTTTGCGATTACGATGTCAGGTCGCAGGCCGTCAACTCTCAGATCTAGACAGGCTTTGCAGATTCCTTCGAGAATGCTAGTGGATATGACCACGTCTCTCAGCAGGCTCCTCGCCTGATCTATCCTGCGCCGCAGTTCATCCTGAACAGGGTCGAATTTCTCGTTGAATCTCTCGGGGTCTGCTTCAAACTCGATGTTCCTTTTGACGACTTCGACTCGGTCGTCTGCCGAGGCCATGTTGCCGACGGTCACCGAGAGGGGAAAACGGTCTAGAAGCTGTGGCCTCAATTCACCCTCTTCCGGATTCATCGTGCCCACGAATATGAACCGGGAAGGGTGGCTTACCGAGATTCCTTCCCTCTCAACGATATTCCATCCTGTCGCCGCGGCGTCAAGCAGATCGTCTGCTATGTGGTCGGGAAGCAGGTTGACCTCATCTACATACAGCACGTTCTGGTTTGCCTCAGCAAGTATTCCGGGCTCCAGCGCACCTATTCCCAGCTTTATCGCCTTCTCTACGTCCAGGCTTCCGACGACCCTGTCTTCCGTCGCGCCTAAGGGGAGATCAACCACTGCCATTTCCATTTCCTCAACTGCTGGTTTCGCTCCTTCCCTGTGCTTTTCGCGGCATTTCGGACACATATTGGAGGGGTCGCTAGGGTTGCAGTTGAACGGGCAGCCTTTGACGACTCTGATCTTCGGAAGAATGTCTGCTAGAGATCTGACGATCGTAGTTTTACCTGATCCTTTTGGTCCTCTGATAAGCAGGCCACCTACCTTCGGATTAATCGCATTGATAAGAATAGCCAGCTTGAGCTTGTCTAGATCAATGATGGCAGTGAAGGGAAAGACTATCCGTTTTCTTTCCGTAGGCAAGTTAACCTCCAACTTTACTGAGGATCTTCCAGTCTATTAGCTTTCGCTTGGAACACACTTTTGGAACTGTACAGGCGTGTTCATAGTGAAGTTCCGGTACTTGCACGAGAATCACTTTTTCAAACCAAAGGCACATTTTCTAAATAGACCCTGGAGATTGGAGGTCAGGAGCGCGCGCTTGGATAAAACTTCACCCCAACCAACCAACCAAAACGGACGACGGACTACGACGACGACCACGAACTACGACGACCACGACGGACGACGGAGAAAGGACAAAACATGTTTTTCTATTGGATGGCTAAGGACTGTATACTCGATTCAGAATATAGTTGATAGTCAACGTCAAGGAGAGAAGGATATAGGTATTATCGGAATCGAGTATACACTGCAGTACAAGGGGTCAGAAATACACAAGAACTTACCCCCTAAGCGCGCGCGGGTGTCGCTAAGCGTGAAAAGTCTCCTCCCAGAATCGTTTATCGACATGGCAAACAAGACCGAAACGTCAAAGATTTCTTGAAATATAGGCGCGCGCGCACTCACACAACGTCTAGATTGAGAACGGTTAGGCTCCCCCCTTCTCTAGAGCCTCCCGAATACGTTTTAACTCGGCCAAAATTTGGAGATCAACATTTTCTGGAGCCGGTGACGGTCTTTTCTGACGGCCTTCTCGGGGATATTCTCTTCGGCGGCTGTCTTCTGTTCTTGGCGGTCTTCTCTTAGCCCAGCACTCTTGGCAGTAGACAGGGCGATCTCCTGTTGGCTGGAATGGAACTTCACATTCCTTACC
>CAYHAK010000076.1:2717-5564 GCA_964354625.1 uncultured Candidatus Bathyarchaeia archaeon | reverse complement strand
AAAAGCGCGGACTGGACAGCTGACTCCGTGGTTGCTTTGACTCACAAGCTCAACACGACGAAGATCGCGCTGGGAATACTTCTTGTCTCGCTCTTGTACATCCTGCCCGAACTCCTAGTTTCGCTATTCGCAATCACACAAGGAGAAAACGAAATAGCCTTCGGCAACATTATTGGGTCAAACATAGGTAACATTGCATTCATGATAGGATTATCAACGTTGTTCGCAACTCTTTTGGTTCACAGAAGGATGATAGTCCGAGACGGCATATTCTTGATGGTAGCGACAATAGCGACCTTTGCATTCATGCTGGATGGCGTGGTATCGCAAACCGAGGGAATAGTGCTTCTCGCACTGGCAGTTTTCTACATAATCAACGTGTATGAGCAGGAGAAAATGGAGGCGCCTGAAGAAAGGAAGACTGAGACGGAGGAGATCGTGATCAGGATCGAGTTGCTGACGCGCTTGACCGGTAGGCATTACGAAATAAAGAATCCTTACCTCTCATTCACGCTGGGGATACTTGTCTCGCTCATAACAGCACATGTTCTTGTCCTGTCAGTCGTAAACATCGCGAGCATTCTTGGTGTTTCTGAACTAGTGCTGGGAATGACTGTTGTCGCATTGGGGACTTCTCTTGCAGATATTGCCACTGCAGTGGCGGCAGCCAGAAAAGGACACGGTGATCTGGCAGTTGCAGGTTGTCTGGGAGCCAACATTTTCACCTTGCTTATCGTAATGGGGCTCACAACACTCATCAATCCGTTATACGTCTCAAACGAATCGTTATGGCTGAATGGCAGCGTGTTTCTGATAACTGCAACGCTATTCTTCGGATACATGATCACAATGAAAATCGGCAAACTGAAAGGCATAATACTGCTCCTTGCATACGCCATCTTCTTAGCATTGACAATTATCACCCAAGTCTAAAGAAGCCACGCCGAGCTAGGACATTGTCACACAAGAACTACAGAAAAAAGGAGAGGTCGACGGGAGATATCGTCAGGTTAGTGTTGAGTGACCGAACTGCACTACTACGAAGAAAAAAGTGGGATTTGCGGGAGATATATCCACACTTTGAGGGTTCAAATCCCATCCCCCGCACCACTATGTTGAAAGCCCAGTGCTAATTCTCTCACTCTTCGTTTCATCTTGATAATTCTTGAATTGATTCCTAGAAAGCAAAAAAAACAGAAAAATCAGATTCTTCTAACAACTCCCTTTCTTCTCAGTAAGTGACCAACTGCATAAACGATTTAAAGATAGGTACGCTACAAAAGCAAGCATCGTTGAGGCTGTACCATGAGCATTGAACTCCCAGAAGCAAAAATCCTTGCAGAACAGATGAACAGTGAACTTCGGGGCAAGCGCATAAAGGCTTATCGTCTACAAGACTACGAAAGGTTGCAGAAGATAGGGTTCATGAACAAAGACCTAAGATCTTTCGACCAGCTTGTTGACGGAGAAGTTGAATCTGTCATTTCTAGGGGCAACGCTATACATGTGAAGCTCAACAATGAAGTGAATCTTATTCTCAGCCCTGAGTACGGCGGCGAGATTCTCTATCACACAGGTGAAACGGCGACCTCAGAAAAGTTCCACCTAAGAGTCGATTTTCGCGATAACACAGTACTGACAGTGAAACTCACCAGCATGGGTGGGATCCATGTTATAAAGAATAGCGATCTGAAAGATTCTTACATCTTCAAACGAGATTTCAATCCTGAGATACTCTCACCCATAGAGGAAGGTTTCATCTTCGATCACTTCTCAAAACTCTTAGCAGACAATAGTATGGCGCTCAAGTCAGTACTTGTAGGAAAAGATGCTATTATTGTGGGACTGAGCAATAGCGCTTTTCAAGACATCATATACAGGGCTAAGCTTCACCCGAAGAGAAAAGCCTCAGAACTGAACATGGGCGAGCGGCAAGCCCTTTATGACGCCATTAAGCTTGTGCTTCGAGAGAGAATCCGGTTGAATGGAAAAAAACAGTTCTTGGATATTTATGGGAACCAAGGTGGCTACACGCCAGCCATGGGTCCAAACATGAAACAGCAGAACTGTCCAGCATGTGGGACTCCTATAGAAAAGCTGAGCGTTGGAGGAGGCCACGTGTTTTTCTGCTCTAAATGTCAAGTGTAAAAGTGGACATATGCGGCAGGGTTGAACCTGCACCGCGGACCAAGTAGCGAAATCTCGGTGTATCCCTTCTTTTTCTCTATTCTCGTCTAATGCGTATCGCGACCGGACGCAGGGGCACGGGTAGCACCAGTTTTATGGCCTTCTTGGGGCAGTCCATCATGCAAGCTCCACAGTGCCAGCACTCATCTGGGTACGCTATGATCGGGGCCTTCTCTCCTTTCCCTAACACATCCATAGGACATATGTCTACGCATATTCTGCATCCTGTGCACAGTTTTAGGTCTATCTTAGGCGGCAGTTTCCTCACCTACTCGATTGGGTACTTGTAGACTATGGGTCTTTGAAAGAACTTTGGCTCCTTCTCTACGAGCTTCGCCATAAACCACTGGTCTTTCTCGTAGATTCTCGGATCTAGGGCAGCCTTAACCAGCAGTTCGCCAACATCTATGAGGTTCAGAACCTCCAGATAGCGCATGAGTTCATGTGGGTTTTTTGCATGAACGGGTTCCTTCCTTAGCTCCATTAACCTGTCTAGCAAGGACTCTAGACCGCGCTTGCTTATGACATCGTTGAAGTCTGGAATCAAGCCTCCAACGTAGTCCTTGTAGTCTGTCATTAGTCCATTAAGGGCGGCGTTTAACTCTTGCCAAGTTGCGCCGTTCTCTGCCTTGAGCGGAGCGAGTACACGACGCTTCTCAT
>CAYHAK010000076.1:0-2617 GCA_964354625.1 uncultured Candidatus Bathyarchaeia archaeon | reverse complement strand
TGCCAAGTTGCGCCGTTCTCTGCCTTGAGCGGAGCGAGTACACGACGCTTCTCATCTTCGATCTGCCTCTCATCTACCATGGATTCGGGAGCTTTCGAAGCGTATTCGGCAGCTTTGTCACCAGCTCTCCAACCTAGCACGACTGCTTGCGGGCCCGAACCGCTTCCAGCAGGCTGAACTAGTTCTCCCCCCGCAAATAGACCTTTGACGGACGTTGCGCAGCTCGTTTCTACGAAAATTCCTACTCCTCCTCCGCTTATAGTGCCAGGCTTTTCCAAATCTAGTTCGAACATGTCCTTTCGGAAATCTAAGCCCATATCGTGCATAATCTCTAGAAAAGCCCAACAGAGACCTTCGTTGCTATAGGACCACTCCACGTACTTGATCTGTTCCTCGGAGGCTTGGGTTAGGTCAAGATAAAAGGGCAACCGCCCCTCCCTAATGTCGGCTTCCACTTTTTCTCGTCGTGCACGAAGTGGTTCCCTGGAACTTGGGTGCTCTATGACAACCTCCCCCTTGGAGTTGATGTATTTTCCAGCGGGGTAGCAGGTTGTAGCTGCGCCAGAAGAGCGAGTGAAGTTCTTAAGGTACTGAAAAGTTCCATATCCGCGTTTCACCGCTGGAGTAACGAACAACTCTGCTCCTGCTTTTAAGGCCATGGCCTCTCCATCTCCTGTCAAGTTCGGGCAGTCCTGCATGTTGAATAAGTATCCCGTTCGAGTGAGGTATAGGCGGTTGCAGCCGCCAGTTTGGAGCACAATCGATTTAGCTTCGAAGACGATAAACTGCCCCGTCGTTGTGTTCACGCCAGTGGCGCCAACCACAGAGCCTTCGCGGGTTAGAAGACGTGTGACCATAACCCTGTTCATGATGTTAACACCTCGCTTTTCAGCTTCCTTGATCAGCTTCCGTTTTATGTCACGGCCTTCGTAGTTTAGAGTATCTGGAACTGACTGGAATTGTGGAACGATTCTAAATTTTGCCTCTTCATGCTCACCCGGTTCAACAAAGTAGTTCCACGGGTATATGTTCTTGAACCTAAACTTAATATCAAACCTTTCCAAGTCAAGAACTCTATCATAGGTTTCTCTGACAATGCTCTCACAGAGTTCTTGATCGATGAAGCCTTCTCTTAACTTTCCATAAGCTCCTTTGAAGCTCATGTCCTTCACTACGTCTTCAACCGTCAATCCCGCTTTCCCGTGGATCTCAGGGATGTAACACCAAAAATGGTCGTTTCCTGTTCCGGCACTGCCGCTACGCTTTGCATTGGCCTTCTCGACCAGTGTGACTTTGACATCGTGTTCACTAGCCTTTATGGCAGCCATGCAACCTCCAAGGCCGCCTCCAACAACCAGAACGTCACACTTGACTAATACATCTTCCACAAAAGCTTCAGTGCGTTATCCTTGTAATTAGAATTTGCGTTTTGCCTTTTGGCCTCGAACTTTCGTTGTTTCTTCCCTTGAAGGATATCATCTTTCCATAGAAATCTGACTCATCGTCATCTCTCAAGTATTGGTCTTCCCAGATACTTTATGCCAAAACTAGCTTGCGGGTTCTAAGCATACACTATACATAGTTCTCTGCAGCACGTTCTTCTGAAATACAGAAAAGTCTTTTATCATTGAGACAGCATAGTGCAAAGCTCTCAACATGCGAGCTGAATCATCTTGGAGAAAGAAATAAAGAATCTTTTGAAACGTCTGACTGAAGCGCATGGAGTCTCGGGATACGAGACTGACATTGGAAAGATGATTTACCATGAGCTTGAAGGGCACGTCGATTCAATTGAGACAGACAATTTCGGCAATGTGATATCCCTGAAAAAGGCCAGAGTGAAGGACGGCCCAAAGATCATGCTTGCAGGGCACATGGATGAAATCGGTCTTCTCGTCAAACACATAGATGAGAAAGGCTTTCTACACTTCGAAAGAATCGGCGGAGTCTTTTCGCGATCCTTATTTTCTCAGCCTGTCATCGTCCACGGCAAAAAAGGGCCTATCAACGGTTTAACATACTGCAAGCTCCCTGAAACACCCGAAGAGGCAAACAAAATTCCCGAGCTAAAGATGTTCTTCATTGACGTAGGAGCCAAGAGCAGAGCCGAGGCTGAGAAGCTAGGCGTCCGAATAGGAGATCCAGTCACCTTTGAACGTCCGTTCAGAACTCTCGGATCGGGAAACATACTTGCCAGCAAGGCGTTTGACGACCGTGTAGGCGTCTGCGTAATAATTGAAACCATGAAGAACCTTGCAAAAGAGAAACTTGAAGCCAACGTGTACGGTGTAGCAGATGTCCAAGAAGAAGTTGGCTGCCGTGGAGCGCAAGTTGCAGCCTTCAAGATCGCTCCCAACATGGCCATAGCCGTCGACATAACACCTGCAGGAGACATTCCAGGCACTGCCGAGAAAGACCAAGTCACAAAGCTTGGCGCAGGTCCAGCAATCAAAGTCATGGATACTGCAGGGGGCTTTCTGGGCTTGATCTCTCATCTAAGAGTGAGAGAGCTCTTGGTCTCAACAGCAGAGGAAGAGAAAATCCCGTATCAAATGGAAGTTCTGCCGCGGGGTTCTACTGACGCCGCCACGATTCATCTGACAAGAGAAGGTGTTCC
>CAYHAK010000075.1:0-5606 GCA_964354625.1 uncultured Candidatus Bathyarchaeia archaeon | reverse complement strand
GGTTCTTGGCGAGGCAGTGTAGGTGTTACCGCTCTCTGTGCTTTGGCATTTCTCAACGCTGGGTATGATGAAACTGACACCGACGTAAACCAAGCCGTCCAGTACATTCTGTCGAAAGTACAGACCGACGGCTCGATTTACGTCGCTTCTGGTAGCAAGGAATATGAAACATCTTTGGCCATACTTGCCTTGGTAGCAACATATAATGATGCTCACAGAACAAGGATTGACAATGCGAGAAACTGGCTAGTGAATTCACAATGGGATGAGAACTGCCTGTGGGGCAGCGTAAGTAAAAACAGCTGGTTCTACGGTGGGTTCGGATATGGATACAACATTCGACCAGACCTCTCAAACACGCAATTTGCCGCACTTGCATTAGACGCAGCCGAACTACCGAGAGACGATCCGACCTGGGCAAAACTCCAAGTATTCCTACACAGGTGCCAAAGAGTGGACTTTTCAATCACGTTGATGATTGAGGGACAGAACTACACTGTGCAACCATACAATAATGGAGGCTTCGACGGAGGATTTGCCTACACTCCAGGGTCAAGCTCATTTGGAAGCATGACTGGCGCTGGCATTTGGGGTCTGCTGCTATCAGGAGTGCCAAAACATGACCAAAGAGTGACCAAAGCCATCGACTGGGTCGCCAGTCACTACACCTGGGACACAAATCCAGGAGCCGGCTCACGCAAATATTACTACTACCTATCAATGGCAAAAGCACTCACGATGTATGGCGAGAAGATAATCGGTGAACATGACTGGTATCAGGACCTCTACAACAAGATCACAAGCCTAGGCGAAATGACAAATGTAGGCACCGACCAAGCATACTGGTCTCCTTCAGGAGAAGACTTCGTTCCAGAATTGCCCACAGCTTACGCAATACTCTCAATGCAAACAAGAGACCCAACCCCACCAGTCCAACGACTGTCGTATCTTACGTTCATTCTGAGATCAAACTGTTTCTTGAGAATACTTGATCCAGAAGGCAACCTTGTTGGCTACAACTATGTGACTCGTCTTGGAGAAAACAATATTCCAACTGCCATATATTCAGGGCCATTTTCTGAACCCCAATACATCGTCATCATTAATCCGAAGCTAGGCAATTACAGACTTGAATTGGTAGGAATCTCAGAAGGTCCATACGAACTGACGATTCAAGGCAACTATGGAGAGGTAGTAACCGACAAATTCGATTACAATGGAGAAATCGAACCAGGAAAATTGCTCGGCTCAGATTTGACTGTGACAAGAGTAGTAGGCCCGCTTGATATATATCCTAGCCCTCTAGTGATTCTTGACGATACTCCTCCAACGACAGCATTGATGATAGGTGAACCAAAACACATCTCAGACGCAACCTATGTTACGCCAGACACACGGTTCACTTTGGAAGCCATGGACACAGAATCAGGTGTACACTCGACAGCATATAGAATATACAATGCAACATACGACAGCGGCTGGTTAACGTACGCTGACATTGGGCCATTCTACCTAACCACACTAGCAGAAGGAACCTACACAATAGAGTACAACAGCACCGACAACGCAGGTAATGTCGAGAAGACTCGCACCACAGCCGTAACGCTGTTCTCATGGAACTACGTGTTTGAAGACACCTATGGCAGAAGAACAATACTGAAGATTGATACGGCGCACCAGTTCTTCCAGTTCATAACGCCAGACAAAGATTACGGAGTGGAGAACGCCACTTACATGCGTCTGTCAGGCAGAACAGTCATGATAAGACATTGGGGCAGCGAACTGCACTTAATAACATTAGCCGTAGACAAGCACCTGGACTTATGCATAACCGTAGCGTGGGACACTACCACCCAGAAGAGATATCTCCTAGTAGACAAAGCTGGCTTCGAGCGCACACGCGCCAGACAGAACGTAACTCCGAAACTGTTTCTAACCTGACTTTCCACATTCTTTTTCTCTCTTCTCGCCCACGCTCGTTTAGAGTTTCCTCTTCTCTTTCTTTGCTGCTTCTTCGGTTTTTCTTGACTCCATTCTTCCCAGTCGCGCGCGAGACAGATCAGACTGAGATAGACAATTTGAAATATGCACAGATGTATTCTACTAATGTATGGGGAAGTCTATGACTCATTGGACAGAAGACCTTTTCGTGAATCATCCTGAACTCTTTGCCAAGGCCCTAGAAGGACGCGTTTCAATTGCAGGCGACGAGGTTGACCTTTTTCTGAAATATCTCAGTGAGGAGGGATTCAAGCCTCGAAGAATCCTGGACCTAAACTGTGGCATCGGCAGACATTCAATCGAGCTTGGAAAAAGAGGCATAGGTGTTCTTGGAACGGACCTGTCGCCCTACTACATCCAAATCGCCAGAAAAAGTGCCAAAAGCCATAGAGTGGCTGACAAAGTGCGCTTCAAAGTTGCGGATATGCGCAGGATCGGTGCAGTGCTTGCTAGAGAGCGATTCGATGGCGTCATTAATCTCTTCACTTCTTTTGGATTTTATGATGACAAAACTAATGCTGCCATTCTACGTCAGTGTTGCCGTCTCGTTCGGCCTAAAGGGTTTTTTGCCTTAGAGATCATGAATAGAGACTGGATTGTTAGGAATTTCCAGCCGCAAGGATTCTCTCGCTATGAGAACCTGATACTCCTGGAAGACAGGGCATTTGACACGAAAACTTCACGCACGCGCACTACTTGGACCTATTTAGTTCAAAAAAGCGAAAAGAACTTCGTCTTAGAGAAGCAGGTTACGATTGACAGTCGTCTTTGGAGCCTTCACGAACTGATTTGCCTTTTCGAGGAAACAGGCTGGAGCTTCAAGGCAGTGTATCCTGGATTTGGGCGACAACAAAGAGATACCCCACTAACGGAGTTACAGCGTCTGTTTTTCGTCGCCATCAAACCTGCACCCGGGAAGAAACATGCTGCATAGGATCGATCAATCGCATGCTATTGATAACCGTTATCATTCTTAGCGCGCGCTACTAACATGACTGCATGAGCAAAGAAAAAGGATGGGAGTTACTTGTTGCGTTTTCTCCTAAACTGAACGAGCGTAATCAAGAACGTTGTTATCAGCAGGGGCAGGATGACTGTTGTCGGGAACTCTGGTATGTAGTTGGTTCCAGTGATTTCGACCGCGTGTGAGAAGGTGGTGTTGTAGGTGAAGTACAACGAGGTGTACGTGTCGTTGCTTAGTGGCGGCGCTAAATACTGTGGTGGTCTTCCATCTACTGTGACGTTGAACTCTCCGCCGAGCATGTCGTTCGGAACTGTGATGTTGCACATGCCAGTTGTTCCTATGCCTTGAACGTTGAAGCCGAATTTGCCTTCAGTTTCTAGCGCTATTGTGCTAAAATCAGTCACAGTTGAATTCGACTCTATTGCTACGTCAAAGTCCCGTCCGCCAGCATTTACTGTATAGTGATCAGTCGTTGGTGGAAACGGGCTCCCAATGCAGAACAGATTAAGTAACCAAGTGGGGTCACTCCAATACATACTGAACCAGACTCTGCCGTCTGCGACAACAGGGGGCCCATAACTGGGATTCCAATTGGATCGGCGATACCAAAGAGCAGTACCAGTGTTGGCATTCAGAGCATAGAGAGATGAGGCTGTACTTGTCACGATTATCTTTCCACCGGCGTAGACAGGTTCTCTAAAACCATAGACTCCCGGAATCTCCTTTGTCCAGTTGCGAATGGCGAGATCTGTTTCAGTGTAGTTACCCGGAGCGACGTCGGCGCGAAGCGCATAAATCTTGCCTGCATCTGTAGATGTCAAGAAGACGCGATTGTTGGCCACTGAAACGCTGTTGCGGAACTCAGCCGCATTTGTTGTAGCCCAGCTCCAAACCAGTTTGCCAGTCGTCTCGTTCAAAGCGTAAAGCGTGTGATTGTCTGACCCGAAGAAGACCATGCCGCCAGCCACTGTGGGAGATGATCGAATCGCACCATTCGCTGTGAAATTCCATGATGAAACTGGGGTAGATCCGGAAACATTCAGAGCGTATAGCTTTGTGTCGTCACTTCCGAAGAACAACATATCTCCGTCTGCTGCTGGTGAAGAATAAACCGGTCCATCTGTTTTGTATCCCCATTTGTAACCTCCAGCTACATCGAATGCGTACGCATAGTTGCCTGTCACTCCAACATATACCATGCCATCGCTGACAAGAGGGCTGCCCATCACAAAACTCGGGGACAAGTCCTGTTTCCAGAGCTCTCCACCTGTGAAGGCATCGATGCAGATGAGCCCACCAGCACTATTCATGATACCAAGGAAGACTCTGCCATCGGCATACGTAGGGGCAGTAAGAAATCCGGATGCTTCGTACCTCCAGAGCTCCACACCAGTTGTTTCGTCAGCTCCAACTACCTTACCATTCACTTGAAAGATGACTCTTCCATCAACTATCAATGGAGTAGATGTCGTATCCCAACCATAGGCTGAGACTCCACATGTCCACAGTGTACTGTTCGTGCTAGGAACATCTGAAGGCGTGGCTCCTGAATGTGCAACATCGTATCGGTACGCTGTCCAAGGAATAGTCGAAGGATACAGCGCAAACCCAATATGGACAATTGAAAGCATAATGACAAAGGTAAATATCGAAAAGACCAACGCTTTCTTCATTCTTTCTTTCCCTCAACCATTTTGAACGTATACTAGCCTATAGACCATAAATACATAGCGCACAATGCACAATCTGCTCCAATATCCGGGGAGGACATCGAGAATGCGCGGGCTTCTCCGCGGGCCCTACTGATGAAGCTTCTATCGGAACCGTTATCTGCTCGGTTGAACAATAGTTTGTGTAGGGGAATAGAGAATTGAAGAGAACGTTTTCGCGTGCTAAAACGAATGGAAAGGAGAAAGAAAAAGGATGAGAAAGATATTGGCAGCTGTATTTGCGTTTTCGCTTTTCACTTCAATGTATATTGCTTCCGTTAGACCAGTGAATGCTGAAGGACTATCAGATTTGGAGGTCACATGGGGGGGTTCCCCTGATGCTGGCCTGACAATGTTGGTTTCTAACCAAGCGGACCTTCTAGTGTGGGCGTTGACTAAGGAGCAGAAGGAGGCTGTTGAGGCTAATCCGGACGTTCAGATTTGCAGGGTTGACGAGCAAGGTATGTACGAGTTCGACATCAACAACAACTACACGATCAGGTCATACCCAGGCGTACGGTCAGCCACAAACGAGCTGAAAGTCAGGCAAGCCATCGCACGCCTGGTCGACAAAGACTACATCGTAGCACATATCCTATTGCAGTACTTCGGTGTGAGAGTTGATGCGCCAATGTCCGCGACAAGCGCAGCACAATGGGCTGATCCGTCCGTAATCGGAGCCAACTACCCATACCCGTATGATCCACAGGAAGCTGCAAACCTGCTGGCAGCGGCAGGCTTCTCGGACACTGACGGCAACGGCTGGCTAAACTATCCGGCTGATTGGGATGGCGCTCCGGGCGCAGACACCACAGCATACCCGCTTGTGACGTGTATTCGCAGTGACCACGGTCACAGACTGGCTGCAGGACAACACCTGATCAACCAGCTGGAAGTCACACTGAAAAGCACGACGCTTGGTGCAGGCTTCA
>CAYHAK010000074.1:0-5763 GCA_964354625.1 uncultured Candidatus Bathyarchaeia archaeon | reverse complement strand
CCGGGTCCTGCGGGCGACAGCCGCATATACTAGACCGGACTATACTACCAGGGCTAAGCGTATCAATGATTGTGACATGTGGGCATTTAAACGTTTTTCCATTAGTCCAAGTTGAAGAAAGAAGATAGGTGTTTGTCACTGTGTCTTCTATGGTTTGCTGTATTGTCTGCATGCTAGCACTATGTCGAAGAGGTTTACTTTTTCCGTCTCGGTTGAGGTCTGCCATGACCCATTCGGGGACGTGGTGTGTGTAGCGCGCGCGCTTGAGGCTAGAATGCTACCTTCTTTGGCTTTCGCGGTCACGTAGTATTGGATCGTTTTGTTCTCTAGCTGGCTGTAGGCTGGAATTAATGCTGAGTAGAGGCGTGTTTGCGAGTTGAAGGTCATGTTCATTTCGAACCATGTGCCCTCTATCTTGAAGCTAAGCTTCACGTACTCCATGAGCTCGGAAAGCGCGCGCGGCACGTTTTTATCCTAAGCCTGAACCCTTAGCAAGAACGAGGGAAAACTCACGCGAGAATTCGTCCTATACTCCCGCAGAGGTCGGACAGACTCAAGGTTCGGCAATCTACACGATGCTGGAAGGCTGGACGTGGTGCATGAGTGCATAGTTGCCGCGCTCTTTCTGTCTCACGGACTGAGGCGGGACGTAGTTTTCCACGCGATGCTTTCTGGTCCGCCCACGCCGCCAGTACGCGTACGGATAGACGGGGCGACGCTTTTTGACGTGCGCACCGACCAGAACGCCTGGTCGCAGATCCTCAAGAACGTGCTCCAGGGCAAGCCTCACCCCGGCATAGCCAACGACAAAACAAGCTTCGAAACCCTGCTGAAGGCGAAGGCAAACCAAGCCCAGATCTACATTCTTGAAGAAAGAGGCAAAGACATGCGCGAAGTAGACCTCAACGATGACCCTGTGTTCGTTCTCGGAGACCAAGTGGGCCTGCCAAAAACGGCAGAACGCTATGCACTCCGCTACGGACAGAAAATCAGCCTCGGCAAACAACCTTACCTAGCCGCCCATTGCATAACCATACTGAACTACTACTTGGATTCGAAGAAGAATGATCACAGCCGCACTTAGACTAAGGACCCCGAATTCTTATTCAGATTTAACAAGCCTTTAATCCAAACAGTCGCCTTTTCTAACCTGTGGTTGAATTGCTCGATCAGAAGAACAGACGTGAACCCGGGGCCCCAGAGATCGAAACCGTCGAAGACGGTTTTGAGATTGAACCTGCACAAATTGAAATCGGTTCAGGCTACACGCTTCAAGTAAGCCGCGACGAGAATGAGCATCCAATTGTAGATTTGAAAACCTACGGAAAAGTCGACATCCAGAAACTCAGAAGAGAAATCGAACGCACGTTCCCAAATGCGCATATACGACAGTCAAGCCAGACACCTACCGTGACAGTTGCCAAGACCAAGAGGAAGAAATCCGACACAAGAAGAAAGTAGCTTGCCCATTTTTCGCCAAGAAAACAGAATCACGATACGAGATTTAAAACAAAGCAAGAACCCTCCCATATAGCTTTTCTCCCCAGACAAACAAAATCCAACATGAAAAGAGGGAACTGCAAAGTCCACGCTTCTTACTGTAATCGCGTGGATACCCATGTCAGGCACGAAACCGTGCGCGGAATACAGAGTGTATACTTGATCTCAGCAGTAGGCAGAGCATCCGGCACAGCCCTTCATGTAATGCTAGGAGAAGCCCTAGGAATGTGATTATTGACCACGCACTTGCCTCTCAAGTATGATCCTGGCGCTCTCAAAGTCAAGCGTTGTGCACGAAGTGCTCATACCCACGTTGCTCAACAACAATCCTCTTTCCACCTATCTGCAGGATGATGCCATGTGTCCTCGTCACTTTCCCAATACGCAACAGGTTTCCGCCAGCTTTCTCAGCGGCATTCTCTGCCTTGCTCCAGAGTCGGGGCTTGATCGTCAGAACAAGCTCGTATTCCTCGCCGCCGTAGAGGGCTA
Source organism: uncultured Candidatus Bathyarchaeia archaeon (assembly GCA_964354625.1). Classification (GTDB taxonomy): domain Archaea; phylum Thermoproteota; class Bathyarchaeia; order Bathyarchaeales; family Bathycorpusculaceae; genus DATKKK01. The sequence goes on along the minus strand of CAYHAK010000074.1, from coordinate 3,774 downwards.
ATTCCGCAGAGTCCAGTTTGCCGATCTTCGCAAATGCTTTTGCCTCTGGGGCAACGGGAAGCCTGTCAAGTATCATACCTACGTTGCTTGCTATTGCGATCTGGTGCAAGCTCCAAGCTAGACCGTCACTTGAGTCGATTGCAGCCGTGACTGCCTTTGTCGCTTTCAAGGCCAAGCCTTCGTTTAGGCGTGCATGAGGCATCAGAACTGAACTAACAAGAGGCTTGCGGATTCCTTGCGCAGCCTCGAGGCCATTGACCATTATTTTCAACCCGGCAGAGGTCTTGCCGAAAAGCCCAGTCACTGCAACGACGTCTCCAGGCCTTGCGCCACTCCGCAAAGGCATTTCACCTTTCTCGGCGACTCCGAAAACGGAAAGACTGATGGTGAGATCGGTCGCTTCGCCAGTGTCTCCGCCGATGATGTAGGAACAGTATTCGCGAGCCCCCGCATTTAGGCCTTTGCCGATCTGTTCTATCTCTTCCTTGCCAAAGCCGCTTGGTAGCCCAAGCGAGACAAGCATTGCCAGCGGCTTCACGCCTTTTGCCGCAAAGTCGCTCACGTTCATGACTACTGCCTTGCGCGCTGCCTGCCAAAGGCTCATGCCTGGCGGTACATCGGTCCTGTCTACGAGCATGTCCGTCTTCAACACGGCAAGACGACCCTTTCCAAGACTGCAAGCAGAGACGTCATCACCGAAAGGCACAGGCATCGCCGGCATCGGGTCCAGTTTGCCTTGGATGATTTCTATTATCTCCCGCTCGCTAGGTCTTCCACGCTGTCTCATTGTTCCCCACCATTCAACCTCAGGTTAGAAAAGCTTAAGTGCTTCAATGCATGCTGTTATGAAAGCCTCAAGGTAAAAAAGTTGCTGACGATCAGACATTTCAAAAAAGGATTCGACGAAGACTCGTATCTGAGAATATACAACACGGCCTTCTCTGACTACGATGACATAAGGCACGTGACGCCTGAAGAGATGAAAAAGATGGAGATTAGCCCAGGCTACACGACGGAAGGCTTCATGATAGCCGAATGGAACGGTGAAGTCGCGGGGATGGTTGATGCTCACGTTGATCCGCTCAGGGAAGAAAAGAAAGGTTTCATCCAGAACCTAAGTGTTCTCCCTCAATTCAGGAGAAGGGGGATAGCGCGAAAGCTTGTTGAGAAGGCGTTGGAAAGCCTAGAGCAGAGAGGTATGGAGACAGTTGAGACTTGGGTGCAAAGCGGCCGCGAAGGCTGTGTTCACATCTACGAGAGCTTCGGTTTCAAAGCGGCTCGATACACGAGCCTGATGAAGAGAAGCCTTAGGAGCATTCCACGCGGTGTCGGAGAGAACACGGACGTGGCCATACGAGACCTGAGCATGAGAAGTGACGCTGACATTGAGTTGCTGAACAGACTCGACAACGAGACCTTCAAAGAGCACCACAACTTCAGGCCAAGAACACTCGAAGAAACCAAATACACGCTTTTTGACATGCCTTGGCTCGATAAGCAGGCGTGGATCTTTGCCGAAGTCGCCGGCCAGACTGTGGGGTACGCAGGCGGAGCAATAGACGAGGGCCTCAACAAGGAGAAAGGCCTGAAATGGGGATGGATATGGGATATAGGTGTCCTGAAATCTCACAGACGGAAAGGTGTGGCTACGCGATTGACGGTTCGTACGATGGAGTGGTTGAAGGGCACAGGCATGGAGGAAACTATGCTCTACGTGGACGACTCGAACCCCACGAAAGCCATCGAACTTTACTGGAAACTGGGGTTCAACTTGCATAGAAAGAGCATCATTTATGAGCTGAGAATCGCCTAGCAGACATCTCCCTGCTGTACGCTACTTAAATATGTGAGTTGTGAAAAGCTAGTATGCTGTGCCTCGGTAGCTCAGCTAGGTAGAGCGGCAGCCTCGTAAGTTGCAGGTCGCGGGATCGACGCCCGCCCGAGGCTTCTTGTTCGGTTTGAGTATTTGTGTTGAGCGTCTAAACGAAAACATTTATTACATATTAAGATTACCGATAATGGTTGATGGAGCGACAAGTATTGCCGCACATACATTTCCATGACGACAGACTCAAATGCCCATACAAAGGGTGCGGCCGAGAATTTGACAGACCAACCGTCCTGACAGACAACTCTACTTACCCAAGACAAACGCACTACGCTTGCCCTCACTGCCAGTCAAAGATTGAGGTCGTGGTAGACGGCTTCAAAGTGGTAGACATCAAACCCACAGAATACCCTAAAGTCTTCGAATCACCGGCAAAATGCGCTCACTACTCAAGCCTTGTCTCCTCAATATCAAGGGACATGATGATGCCCGACGACTGCCTCTTATGCCCGAAAGTCCTGCAATGCAGCATAAGACAAAGCCGAAAGTGAGCCCATAAACCAGAAACACATTCTCGCGCGCTCTTTCTCAGAGTAGCGCCGACATGCAAAACAGCAGTGTGACTAATATATCTGTTCGCGCAAATCACATTTGAAAGATGAAGACGGTGCACAAGCTTGGGTTCTCAGCGCCGAGGGAGACCACGAAAGTTTGACTGGGCTGAATTCAGCGAACTCAATGGAGACTATTCGCCCGAAGCGCAGTTCTTGAAATCGGCAAGCGTCAACAACCCATTGATGGCAGGTCTCGCAGTTTCTGGCTGCCCTCAATGCGCAAGCAAGAGATTCAGGCTTCGTCATGACAGGAAATTCGATAACATAAGGTTCTACTGCCCGGAATGCAAGTACGAAACATCGTTTCACATCAAGAACCCGCCCAAGAATGAGCTTCAGATAGTATCCATTTATGACGAGCAGGGTATGCTTGTTGACGAGAAAGTCGTAGACACTTTTCATGAGCAGACCAAACGGGAGAAAACCGATGCAATCATACTGAGGACAGAACAGAAGTTGGATTTGGGCGGAGAGTGGTTTGATGGCACTTCGGGAACTAACTCACAGAGTCGTTATTTGACTCGTGAGGAGGCAATTGAGCGCACAGCACGAAGAAGAATGAAAGCCCAGATGAGAGCAATGCTGACAGAAATCGAGGACGAAGAGAAAGATGACCGCTTGGCTTCTTTCAGGGCAGACATCTCCTCAGACTAGAAAAAAGGTATGCCGATTTTCTGTATAATAGATGAGCAAAGAAACTGCTTTTCGGTGCACAATGATGCCATACCGCATATTGAGATGCGCGCCCTAGACTACGTGTGAATGGTTCCGATTTCGTATTGTGGGTTAAGGAACAAAGTGCTTCGAATCATCAAACCTTTTCACGTCAGCAGACTACGCGCGTGTTCTCAATACTCATTTGGAATCAAGTGAGTTAATACGCGGCGTCCCCCATTTTGCTGGAGCTGGCAAGATTTCTGCCTTTGAAATCGTGAAACCGGAGCATTCCGTTTTTTGCTTTTAGCACATCTGCTGGACAGTAAAACGAGGTGAAAACATGCAAACTGTTAAGGAAACACGAGAAAGAATGAAACGAGTTGAAATCTGGACGCATCGCGCCATGGAGTATGAAACAGCGCGATGTATGTAGATTTCCCATCTTTTTCTATCTAAAGCACTGTAACTGGCTATAGAGAGCTAAACCCCAAAGAACATGCTTTTTCTGCGGTGGATGTTTCCGTGTGCGTAGCCTTCTCAAGCAAGCAAGAGTAATACTCCCGCATGGTGCGCGCTAGGACAAGACTTGATTAAATGTAGGATTAGTTATATTGTGAGGAAGGGAACGTCGTGAGAGCCAAGTCATTCATGCCTTCAATTCTGATTGGAGTTATT
>CAYHAK010000073.1:0-6097 GCA_964354625.1 uncultured Candidatus Bathyarchaeia archaeon | reverse complement strand
GCTCAGCAGGGAGAGGTCCGTCTTTATCAGGGGGATGGACTCGAGCGTGGCCAACCTGACCGCCAGGTCGTCGACGTGTTCTGGTTTGTGATAGCAGACCATGGCCGGTTTGAGGGGATGCGCCCTGATGGCGATCATGGGGGAGCGGCCGAACTTAACTCCAGTAAAAATTAGGGCTCGCTCACTGCTCCATCCGTATATCTTGAGATAGTCCATGGAGCTTAGAGAGGTTATGGCCTTCATCGAGTCGATGATGGTATAGCCGTGGATGTCCCTCTCCAGGGGGACCTGCTTCGTCATATTGAAGCCCCCGATGATATCCACGAACTCCGACGCGATCAAAGAGTGCTTGAACTCCCTTATGGAGATGATGCTATCGCTCTTCTCCCCCAGGTCGTACTTCTTCAGCACCCTCTCCCCATTGGCCTCGTCCAAGCTGATTAGGCCGTCCACGATCTTGCGAATTATCACGATCCCTGGCGATTTCCTTCTACCAGACTCGTAGTCGCTTATCACGGAGGGCGAAACCCTCAATTGCCTAGCTAGCTGCTGCTGGGAGACTCCGAACTCCTCTCGCCATTTCCTTATCGTTTTACCGGCGTCCGTAGAAAGCGTGATCTCCCCCGCCATCTTCTCCCTGAGCTGTTCCCGCATATCTCTGGCAGAAGTATGAGCGTATATAAATTTGTCGAACATGATATACGACTAAAGGCGATTATTTTGATTCCCGCTCAGCCTTGAGAAACCCCTCTGGCAACAAAGGGTTCGAATTTATTAAATACCCCGCCTCACTAGAGAATACAGGGTGGAAGATGGAATGGGTGTCCGAGGATCTGAACCTGCGAGAAAAGACGCGCGTATTCAAAGACCGAAAGGATGCTGGATTGCAGCTCGCCGAATCGCTCATGTCGTATTCCGCATCGGGAGCCATGGTGTTTTCCATACCCGCGGGGGGGGTTCAGGTAGCTGCGGAAGTATGCAGATTGTTGAGCCTTCGAATGGATGCCCTCGTGGTGCGAAAGATACAAATGCCTGACGACCCGGAGGCGGGCATCGGCGCGGTCGGACCGAACGGAACTGTGGTCTTGAATGATTACATTATCGAGGTTGCTCACCTCGCCCATGAGGTGATCGAACGACAGATCGAGAGAGCGAAGCAGAGCGTCAGCTATAGGGAGGGCTTGTTCCGCAAGAGCGCCCCCTATCCGAACATGAATGGCAAGACCATCGTCTTGATCGACGACGGTCTGGCCTCCGGGTTCACAATGCTCGCCGCCATCAAGTTTGTTAGAAGCAGAGGCGCAAAAAAAGTGGTGGTAGCGGTTCCCACCGGCTCAGAAAGAGCGGTCGAAATGGTCAAGGAAAAGGCAGATGAGGTGCATTGCCTAAATGTAAGGAGCGCGCCGTTCTTCGCCGTGGCAGACGCCTACAAGTATTGGTATGATCTGACCGATGACGAGGCTCTTTCGGTCTTGAAAGCCAACCAGTGATGGACCAAGACCGCGTCAAAAACACTGGCGATAATAGTTATTTTATACTTCGATTTGTTTAGGCGAAATGCCTCATCGGGTCTGTGGGGTAGCTTGGTTTATCCTAGTTGGTTCGGGACCAATTGACTCCAGTTCAAATCTGGACAGACCCACCATTATGCATATCCAGACAAATATTTTTTCGTTTCAATTAAATGGGTTTTTGGCGTTAAGGCTAGTTTCTTCTTCCAAGCTTCTTCGATTCTCCTTCCGGCGCTCTCACGGTCCATTTGGGCATAGAACCGTTGAGTGGTCTCTATCGAGGTATGACCTAATTGCGTCGATATGTCTGGAATCAAATTGGGGTCTAATCTGGCTGTCTGCGTGGCAAAGGTGCTACGGAAGTCCTTGATCTTGAACTTGACCCCGGACTTCCTCTCCACCTCCTGCTTCAAAAGCTCAAAGTTGTTCATCGAGTATGGCTCTCCCCGACAGTTGGGGACCAGGGCTTTGATGCCATTGAGCCTCTTGCTCTTGAGATACTTCTCCCTGGCTAGGAGATAGCGTAGGGTGGCCTCTCGCGCTTGAGGCAGGACCATCACCTCGCGCTGCTCCCCATAAGACCCCAGGCCCTTGGGGAAGCGAACCGTGAAGGTCCACTTCTCGATGTCCAGGTCCTCGAACCATGCCCGGCGCAGCTCTGATGGCCTGACCCCGGTGGCGGGATAGAAGTGGACCAGGAACCGGGTAACATCCCCCTTCCACCCATTCATGTTCTTCGATGCTCTCTGGATGCTTAAAAAGCAGATATTTACCCCTAGGAAACAGTAAAAATGCGTGATTCGCATATCTTAGTTGGAGATACGATTATGAAGACGGAATTGAGCATGACCTTTGAGAAAGCGACGAAAAATACATTCCGATTTATGGAAGATGTAAAAGACTCAACATCGACGCCCATTATCGGCACACTATATGTCCAGAAGAAAGCTTTCGGGGGAAAGATGCCTCAAAAGATAAGCGTTTCAATCGAATGGAGCGAGAATTGACCTGCTGTATTTGATAAATTCTCCTCAAAATTCATTAAATGATATAACTGGCTTTTAATTTGGTTCAAACCCAATCAGGGTGTTTTGAAACCTAAAAGGTTCTCAGCTCATTTCTCATATCCCGAACCTCACGGCATCCCTATCACCTAGTGCCGTTACGATTGACCTTGCTGTAGGTGAAAAAAGCCGAATCCCGCTTTCATAACCATATATCATAGAAACCGGCTTGTGACAAAACGACAACGACATCTTATCAACCGAACCCCTGAGTCATCTTTTGCACAATCCATATGATAATACAAAATATTGGGATGAAGATCATGAAATAAATCATCATTCTAGGCAACGAAATACTGCCTTTTTGCGTGAAGTAACTTACAATCCCCGAAACAAGAGTGAATAACGCGAGAATGAAGAGCACAACCGGTATCCCCAAGATCACAAGGAACGCGATCACGTTCTCCCCCCAAATGTCCAGTATATGTACGATGATTAAGAATCCAATATAGACCAAACATGAAATGAGGAACGCCTTGAACAGAGAACGATGATTGATGCCGACCATCACTTCATCATCGAATTATTTGAATAATTTTTATAGCCTATGAATATATCCATTTCTTCCTGAGTGTGGAATTGCATATTGGAAGAAGTGGGAGGTTTCGATCATCTCTCTTAGCCCGAACCTCACGGCATCCACGACGACCATGGACGACAACCCACCTCCGACAAGAACAGGATTTTCATAGGCGTTTCGCCACCTAGCCAGATGTCAATAAATGATATGGAGGAGGAGGTATTTGGGAGTATCTGGCTTGCTCATTTATTTTATTATTATCTAATTGGATAATACTAAAATATTTATTTAATGAGGACTCACAGTTATGACGACATTTCCCTTCTTGTGCCCTTTGTCGACATATCTATGAGCCTCAACAATCTGCTCCAAAGGATAGGTTCTATCTATTACCGTTTTTAGCTTTCCTGCCTCAATAAGCTCCCTGAGGAAAATTAAGTCTTCAGTCTTTTCGTCGCCTACCTTATCATGAGCTGATATGAAGATCCCATTCGGAGCTAGTGATTTCTTGCGATTTGATTTCAAGATCATCGCAACGGCATCAATGATGATGTCATAGAGTTCTCCGCTTTCTGAAAAATTCTCTTTAGTGTAATCAATTACTTTATCGGCTCCCAGAGACTTTACCAACTCTAAATTGAAAGTACTGCAAACTCCGGTAACTTCTGCTCCAAGGTACTTGGCAAGCTGAACCGCAAAAGTACCTATACTCCCAGAAGCGCCATAGATCAGAACTTTTTGTCCTCTCTGGATATTTCCTTTTCTAAGAAGTCTCAATGCATGAACACCCCCCGTAGGAATTCCAGCGGCGGCTTCCTCATAGGTCATATTAGTCGGTTTTAATGCTAAAATCCCGTCTTCAGGTAAACACTTGTACTCGGCATAAGCACCAAAACTCGGTCCAGTAGAAGCAAAAACCTGGTCACCTTTCTTAAACCGTGTTACGTCTTTACCTACGGCTTCAATTTCCCCTGATAGCTCCATGCCTAGTATTTTCTTCCTTGGTCCCCTAATGCCTAGAGCTATTCGTGCCATAAGCCACATTCCCCTAGGAACTGTGAAACTACGCATTCTAGAATCCCCACGATGAACTGTGGTCGCATATACTTTAACCAGAACTTCATTCTCCTTAGGAGAAGGTTTTTCTATCTCTTTGAGATGAAGAACTTCCGGTGGTCCATATTTTTCGAATACAATTGCTTTCATTTTAATTTCCTTTCATCTTTTATTCTATTGGGTTTATTATTTTTATCATGTTCCACAGTTATTACAACTTTTCCTTTGACGTGTCCTTCTCCAAGATATCGGAGAGCTTCAGGAACCTCAGTCAAAGGGTAACGTCTATCTATAATAGGTACTACTTTCCCGGCTTCAATAAGGTCTATTAGAAAAGCCAAATCCTTATTTGGTTTATAAGCCAGAATTCCCATTTTCTTACCTCCGCCCATTCTAATCAATGGTCCTAGTAACAGAAGTTGGAAAATTCGAGCCCAGGAACCTCCGACCGCTATAAATGCTCCCCTGGGGCATAACGCATGCGTGTAATCGAAAATCGAACGATAAACCTTGACGTCAAGGATTAAATCATAACGCTGCCCGCTTTTTGTGTAATCTTCTTTAGTGTAATCAATGACACGATCTGCACCGATTGAGCGCATCATGTCCAATTTCATCGTGCTGTCCACACCAGTCACTTCAGCCCCGAATGATTTGGCAATTTGCACGGCAAACGTACCTACACCACCACCCGCACCATTGATCAGAACCTTTTGCCCCGGCTGAATATGTCCTTTATTATGTAGACCCTGCAGGGCCAGGAGTCCTGCTTGAGGTGTGGCCGCTGCTTCCTCGAATGTCATACTGGCCGGTTTCAACGATAATGCCTTTTCACGAGCACAAACATATTCGGCAAAACCGCCCCAACCACTCTGGCATAGGTCCCCGAAAACCTCATCACCTGGCCGAAACTGCTTTACTTCTCTGCCAACGGCTTCAACCTGCCCGGCTATGTCTGCTCCGAGTATCTTGTATCTTGGATCTGAACGCCTTCCTAGGCTGACCGTGGATGGCTTCATTCTTAGGAGTTCCCAGTCCCATGAATTTACTGAGGCGGCATGAACCTTTACCAGTACTTCATCGTCTCTGGGGGTAGGTATTTCTACTTCTATTTGCTGGAAAACAGCTGGTGGTCCGCGTTCTGTATACACAATTGCTTTCATGCATTTTACATCCTAAGGCTATTTTCCTTTGTAGGCCACTTCCATGCATCCATACAAAGTATGATAAACACTGCTTCAAACACCATATATGTTGCATAAAACACCCAGAGATCCCCAGGTACAAGCAAGGTACTCACCAACACAACCATTAGGAATATTCCAACAGTGATGCTAACCATGCGGTTCAATTTTGCCTTCAAGGTGGCTACCACTCTGTCATCGCAGGTCAATTGCCAGTCGTGTGTTAGTATCTTTAAAATTATCCAATTGCACTGCTTTCCTATCAGATTGGCATACTCATTCATGCTTCCAATTTCCCTGAGCCAAATTGGCATCTGCTCTAATATTATATCGCCAAAATGAACAAATGGTATCTCTCAGAGCCCGAACCTCACGGCATCCAATTCAAGAAAAGAGAAAATGAGAAAAGTTGAAAAGGGGTTTCCCGCGCGCGAGAAATTTATTAGATGTTTAATCTTTGCTTTTATATGAGTTCCACGCTTCTGCAATCATTAACATTGATGCGATAAAAAACATCGCAGCGTCTATAGTTATCTGTCCATCTGGGAGTTGGCTGTTTCCGGCTGCAACCAAGGGCCACATAAAAAATAGGCTAAAATGAGCTAGTGCAACGCCATACATAATCCAACTCATAAATCTTAAACCCGGAATCCCAGTTGTGTTTGATTCTTTTCTAATATTTTTGCCAGCAGAGTATGCAAGTGGAACAGCAATTGAGAAAAACAATATTTTACTTAAACAGGCGGTAACAAAAAGTGCTGA
>CAYHAK010000072.1:0-6191 GCA_964354625.1 uncultured Candidatus Bathyarchaeia archaeon | reverse complement strand
GAAGGGGGTGGCAACCATAAAATATGATAAGGGGCACTACTATGAATAATCAGAAATTTTGCCAACCTCCCTTCTTTCCTCAGTTTTTTATTCTTCCCTTTTACAAATATATTGTTCAAAACATACACACAAAAATTCCTACGACTTTCCTTTTTTTATCTTTCTACCTCCCTAAATAAATAAAATATTTTAAAATAATAGCATCTATCCCGATATAAATATTTTGGTGACTTATATAACAAATGTAACAAAAAAAGACTTATTTTTCTTACACCATATCAAATATCAGACAAGCATTGACACGGTTTGAACAACATGGTTTTTTTGTGCGAATCAAATGATATAAAAAGAAAAAGAGAAACGAGTGGAGAGTATCACAGGTCAAAAATTCACCCAAAACAAGTTTACCGTCGCTGTTTTCGTCACTGGAGGGCAATCATCGATAGTTACGGTGATGGTTATTTGTCTTGTTCCGAAAATACAGAAAAACATTGGGGTAATAAGTGAACAAGGAACAGTGATCACGCCTGAAAGTTGCCAGGGATTAGAAGTCAGAAAGAAACTCCATGAAGGTAGACTTTTAAACAAAATTCCAGATCCCCCGTTATTTACTATCTGTACACTAGATGTTGTAAATTCAGGACATGCATTCCATTTTTTTGTGACCTGTACTAAATAAAACGGTGGAGTGTTAATGGTGGAGAACGTAATATTGTAACAGCATTCTGGTTTGGTGGTGGTGATCCGGAATGCCATATCTATCGTTTGATTTGCATAAGGATGACCAATAGGGTAAAATAATTCCGTCCATTCTGGTGTACGTACTGCATCATCCTGCCAATGTTGCCATGATGTCTTCCAGCCAAATGACCCATTCATTGAAGTAACATAGACATCAAGCCAATAAATAACAGGGTGCTCCTCTGTTCCATTTTGAATAAAAGCCTCTTCAGGAGGAATATCAATATCGTACTCCCAGATTTGATGATGATTATTTGGGATCAGTTCGCCGGTCCAGGGATCCCACCACCATTCTGATTGATTAACGTTGTCATAGTATAACCATTCTGTGAACTGTGTTCTATCAAAATCTTTTTCCCAAAGCAAAGCACCAGGCTTACTCCAAGGCACACTCGGACTTGCAGGGATGTCTGCATGAATACTCAGGTGAATTTTCGTGATAACGCCTCTTGTGTCATTTTTCCATGAACCCCAGATATGGACATCGGTGATCGGGTCGGTCGAATCACACAGAAAATCATCTGCAATCATTCTCTCCACCCCATCGTTGCGATCTACACGAATATCAATACCAGTTTGGTATATATCTGGCAACTGTTCCCATTTTGGTGGAGGAATAACAGAGATTTTTTCCAATGTAAGCAGAGCCCACACAGTAGATAAAATATAAGGATTAACATCATGAAAGTCTCCTGTCCAATGATCATTGGTTTGTAGACGCACTAGAACGCTGGCGAAATCCTCCTCTTTATATGGCGACCCCGTTGGTGGATCCTGATTGTACCAGCTATCGTCACGGATAGTATCACCGTCTGTGTCTATCAGCGGTATGTTACTATATTGGAAACCTTTCATGAGACAAAACATTGCTTGATAACCCATATGCGGATAACTCCCGGGATTACCATACCCCCATCCTGGGCCTGCGTTGTATGCGTTTTCATCTCGCCAATGGTATTCGATATAAGCTAGAGCATTTTTAAAACATAGATCACTAAGACCGTAATCAGCATAGGTCATCTCAAATAGCAGATTCCCCGTCCTTAATTGATTACATTTCATATAGATGTCCCCTGGGGGGTCGGTCGTATAAAGAGAACCACCACCATCACCAGTGGGCGCCGGGATTGTCGGGTCTTGTATGTGGGCAATCCAGCTTTTAAGCTCTGTCTTCACCCAACCAGGAACTATACACGCAAATGGTGTTGCTCCATGAACAGCTGACTGTCCTGCTTCTGCTGCTGCAAGCCCAAGATACGCATATCCTGAAACAGAGTTATCAGGAAATTTCCCGCCTGGTGTTTTAAATGCATTGTTGAGCGGTTCATAACTATAGCCCCCTTCACTACTAGGTCCAATATCACCCTGAGCCCAAGCAAGCCAGTCTACCATTTCTTGTGCTACTTCTTTATATGTCCATGTGTGGACTTCGCTCGTTGGATGAATAACAACTCTTGTTGGAGTCCCACTAGCTACAATTGCCATCAAACAAATGCCCGTTGAGTACACTGGTTGTGTTACATCGATATATACACCAAAACTATTGCTATTTGTGTCGGGATTATCATTTATATTACCTGATGCACCAAGTATATGATTTTGAAGAAATATAGATTGTATTCTAAATTGGTCATATAAATACTCCCAACCAGCGATAACGTTAGTAGCATATTCATAGTAATCCGGCTGACCCATATCTGTTTCAAATGGATCCTTTCCTAATTCATACGCACGATCCTGAAGTTTAATGAGAACAAAAGCGGTTGTTGCATTTGGACAGTAACTTTTTCCCCAGCTTCCATAATATGGATTAATTCCAGGCCCAATTAGATCCTGTTGAGTTACAAGCCAGCTTATTCCAAGGTTTATTGCATTTTCTATATCAGCCGGGGTGGCAGCTGGTGCATAATCACCATTATTGTAATTCTTCGCATCGTTTTCTTCACTATTCATCGTGCTTGCTGTTGATAGTGTGCCAGCAATCATCAGCGTACAAACAAAAATTCCTATTATTTTCTTGTTCATATTTTTTCCGACCTCCCTAAATATATAAAATACTTGAAAAAATAATAACATAGGAGCTTATTAATGTAATCATTGGAAAATATTCGCAACAAATGTAACAAAAAATTATCTTAACATCAATAACGGCAAATGATAATTTATTAATTAATTCCAATAAATATGTGAAAATAACAAGATTTTTTATATTGATTTCATTTCAACGTTACAATAACCCTGTTGTTCTTTCTTTAAAAACATATCCGTAGAAAATCATGTTTTTGTAGTAATGATTGACAAGATTATTTTTTCCTTTCTTTCTCCCTTTATCTTTATATCTCCAACCATAACCTGGGTATCTCATTTCTTTAAAAATTTTTACAAATTCGTCAAACTCTTTTGGACTACTGAAACAGATTGTTCTTACTACGCCCCCTGTTTTTTCATCAAATAATTCAATTACTTTTTTTTCTTCGTTCTAAACTGACTCATTTAGGCATATCCTTTATTGTGTGCTTTTTTATAATGTATATGTAGCGCCCTTTTAGTTTTAAAGGATTTACCACATTTTTCACATTTTGGCATATCCTATACCTCCACCTTATTATTTTGTATCAATTACTTCTTTAAAAATCTATACATCTAAAACTTAATTCATGTTTTGTGTTAACGAGTAATAAATCCTTCACAATCAGGTTTGCAACCAATATCTGCTATCATCATTTGACGACGACAACCAGGTCCACCAATAACTTCTATTTCTGGGCTATCTATCCCCCTTATTATTTTTGTTGCATCCAAATAATGTCTACAATTTTTTCTATACTTCATAAATTCTCCTTCGAATCCATATTTTCATAAATATCTGTTACTTTAAAAAACCAATCCCACAACCAAGGAAAAAAATATAGTTTTTTATTCTATTTCTTTTCAGATTCTTCTTTTTCTTCCTGTTCTTTCTTTTTCCGTTTTTGTTTTTTCTTCTTTTTCCAAGATTCCAGTGTTTCTTCTAACTCTGGAAGTGATACCATCTCCATGATAATATCTCAAACATTACTAGTAAAAAAAATATTGAAAAACAAGGCTTTGTATTTTTATTTAAAAATCTTAGGAGAAGACATGTTTTTTGGGTTCGCATCTAAACTCATATTTTTTTATGTAAGAAACTAATCTATTTATTTTGAAATATTTTCTAAGCGTTTTATAATACCTATAGGATCTTCTAAAGTATTTTTAGAAATTCCTTCCATGGCGTAGCCAATAAAGTTTCAGTCGATGAATGCCCATATGCACGAATTATCATTGCAGCTTTTTCAACTTGCTCTTGATTATCTGCCTCAACGATATCAATGACATCGAAACGACCCATCGTTGCATAACTATTCTTCCAAGTAACGCCAGGACAGTCGCTTTTTATTTTCTCAGAAACTTTAGCCGCTAAATGTTTAAACTCCTCAGGATTTGAAAATGCTTGAGGAGAAACTCGACTAAGAATAACATATGTTGCCATACCTCACCTCACAATTTAAAATCTAACAATTATTGATTAATAAATTTTTGGGTTGTTTATCTGTCGGTTCTTTCTTTAAAAACATATCCTCAAAAAACCTATTTTTCCACTACAATTGTAATTATTGTAGGGAATCTCTTTATACTTAATTTTAATTATGAATTATTTGTGTGTATTTATGGCGAGAAGAATGTATAATCCTATACCTGCAATTTGTGTAAGTTGCGGAAAGGAAGGAGTACTTATTTGTTCATCATGCGGCAGATGCGAGAAATGTGGTGATCATATAGCATGTGAACCCTACAAATCACCTCGCCAGCGAATAAAAAGTTAAAATGATTAAAAATTTTTATTATGTTGATTTCATTTCAACGTTACTATAATCCTGAGGTTAATTCTTTAAAAACATATCCTCAACGTTTCTCCCCGATAGTGACTCCCCATTTTCAATTTAACATGTGTTCTAAGGATATGTTTTTAAAGGACATGTTTGTTATAATATTGTGGATTGGGGAGAAGGAACATGATAAAATGCAAATATCTTGAACAGTATCGTATTCCAACTGTTACGCTTAACGGCGAAGAATACGTGGAAAGTGAACGATGCAGGTTAGGCAATGAAATACCATTAGATGGTTGCCTAGACGATTGTCCTGACTTTGAACCAATAACATGAATATGGTTTAAAATTGCAGTTATAGAGGAGGAAATATGGTAAGAAGTAGTAGAGAGCAAATCGATCGTGATGAAACAAAGGTTGTACCAAATTCCGCATTTGTTTATATTTAAATCTATCTTATCTGCACTTAAAATCAACTGTCTGCACTTTTAATCATCTATTTCACCTAATTTAAGTGCAAAGCCTCTAATTGTATTCAAAAAGCAGGATGGATTATTGTCTACTTCCCCTATATTTCAGATTAGCAGTTGCGAATTCCTTAACCAAACGAGCCTTACGAGCGATACGAGTTGATCTACGGGCATCTAACGCCTTATCCAAGATTTTCACTATTGTATCAGCGATGTCCTCATCGATGATTAAAGGCGGGAGCAATCCTATAAAACTGGGATGGGAATCTACAAGAAGGCCGAGCAGGTTAATATCCGTTACAATTTTGAATGTATCTTTTTCGTTCAAAGGTATTTTATTCTTTCGATCTTTTACTAATTCTATACCAATCATTAAGCCTCTTCCACGAATATCACCTATGAGTTCGCGTCTGTCCATTAACTCCTTAAGGCAATTCTTTAGATACGTACCGACTTTCGCCGCATTCTCTGGAAGCTTTTCGCCAATAATAATATCGATGTTAGCAAGTCCTACAGCTGCACAGACCGGGTGGCCACTGGCCGTAGATCCATTGTCGAACATATTGCCGTGGCCATTAAAACGCTCATAAATAGTATCAGTGGTTAACGTTGCGGCCAACGGCAGATACCCACTACTGATTCCTTTGCTTAGGCATAAGACATCAGGTTGAGGATTCCAGTCTTCACTTACAAAAAGTTTCCCTGTTCTCCCGAAACCCGTGGTCACCTCATCAACAATGAAAAGTAAACCATGACGATGACAGATCTCACCGACACGTTTGTAGAACTCTTCGGGTGGATCTACTACGCCAAAGAATCCCATGATAGGTTCAAGGATAAAGGCTGCAACGGTTTCCACACCTTCTGATACGATTGTTTTCTCTAAAGCCCGAGCACATTTAAGATTACATTCGGGATACCCGTTTTTCCCATACGGGCAACGGTAACAATAGGGGGGTTCAATTTGAATAAAACCTGGCACGAGAGGCCCATATTTGGTTGTATCGCGTTCCAAGCCAGATGTACTTATAGTACCATACGAACAACCGTGATAGGAACCTCGTAAAGAAATGATCTTATATCTATTATGATCTTGTTGGTTGGGGCTTTGTCGATGGTACTGTCTCAC
>CAYHAK010000071.1:0-6420 GCA_964354625.1 uncultured Candidatus Bathyarchaeia archaeon | reverse complement strand
ATTAGGCCTCCCAGTGAAAACCAAATACCTCTCACGCATAATGAATATCACATAACGCGCGCTATTCAACCATTACGCTCTTTCATCAAATCAAGGTAACACAGTTTAATTTCTAAATTCTAATTTTCTAACCGGGAAGAGAAAATGGAATTTCAAGGATTTTTCCTTATTTAGAAATAGAATTCAGAAGTCAGAGCGGATGCGAGGGCAGTTCTGTGTTATAAGTCTGATGCTTGCTTCTAAGGGAGAAACGGATCAGACACTAGGATCCCGTTCTTGTCATCTTCTGTTCTGGTTCTAGTAGTGTATCACTTTCTCCATGAAGAAAGATTGAACGAACTAGTCGTTTTCTTCTTAAGACTAAGGGGAGTCGCGCACGAGATGAACGTGCCAGTCAGGACCTATTTCAAGGAAGCCTCTAGGATATAGAGCGTGAACTGTGACAGTTTTCTCGTACTTCCTGAATGTCTTGTTCAGCAGTTCTCTTTTGTTTTTTGGGTGGTGTTCATCGAGATAGCAGAAGTGAGCTTCCCTGCATATTTCGAGGTTCTTGAACTCTCTTAGACGTTCTAGATCATGCTTTATCAAGCCAAGGCGTGCCTCAGGTCTGCGACTCTTGGCCTTGCCAAAAGGATATGAGAATTTCACCTCTGCGAAAAGGCTGAACAGAGTCGTATCTTTGTCTCCCTCATTTGCGGCTGATTCACATATTATGATGTCGACTATAGGCCACTTGTGCTTTTCTTTCTTCAGCTGCGTTGTCTGTTTCATATCCCACTCCTTAGGGGTTAATGTAACATCTTGATGGGCTTCATATCCCTGAGGAAGATACTTCTTGATGTATGACACTAAATCTGTCACAAGGTCGGCTTCCTCCCAGTATTTCCCATAGCGCGCGCGACAGGGTTGACCTCGATTTCTCGCCACTGATAATCGAGCTAGTCAAGAGTTTCGAACATCAGTGCCTAATCGGATTTGTGGAACCGATGAAAAACAAAGCTATGAATGAACCGCAGGTAGAAAGAGAAGCCAGTGCAGACTGTGAGGATAGGGATTTTGGGCGTATGGCCAAATACGTATTTGGTCGCGACACTCGACCCCCGGAGCTGGGTGTGATTGCGTATACACTTGCAACCCTTATTCACAGCAAAGAAAGAATCCTTAGGTCTAGCTTTCTTAAGATCCTAAATACACACATTTCTTCCTGCCGAGATGTGGACTATTTCATGAATCAAGAAAGGTTCGTAGGTCAAGCATCCAAACTCACTCAATCCTACAGAAATCCAGCTGCACATGTTGGTTCTTTGTCAAAACTTGCTTAGCGCGCGCGCCGTGTTCTCTCTATCAGTTCTTATGACTTCTGGAGAATCATGCTTTCTGTTTAGACTTCCATGCATACCACGCAATCAAGGCTGAAACCACAATAGCAGAAATGTCCATCAGTATCAGATAGGGATAGGCGACCGTTGTAACATTCATAACCAACTCAAAGAGAATGAACACCGAATAGAAAATGCCCAAGACGATGTTTGCTAATCGATTTCCTCTATCTCTCAAACTCAGGGAGAGAACAGCCATAACCAACGGAACCCAAAAATACGTAATTGCCATTACCAGCAACAGTTCGTGTGTTGCTTGCATCCCTACTACTTCGCCCGTTCGTATTTCATCTATCACACCTGGTACAACAAAGTACAATATCGTGTTCGCCGACATAGCGACTGCTACAAACAGCCACAAGACTGCAAGCCTTATCTTCAAAGCCAGATTTTCCATAATAGCATCATCCTCCATAATCGAATGATTCCAATCCGTACAGTCACCTTCGGTCTGGCTATAACTTTTCCGCAAAACCAGAAACGGCAAGACCATCTGGATTCCGCGCACTTCGTGCGCACTACTACTAGCCTCTCTTAAGCCTCTCTGTTGTATTAACACTATGATTGTCGCTTGTCTATCATAGCGCGCGCGACGTTTCTCAGGGTCATTTCTTTCTGAATGAAGTAGGAGAAAGGTTTTTAGGCATGCACCAGCTTCCATGACGAAATATTCCGTATGTCATATTGGAGTTGATTTGATGTCACTCATAGATACCATCCTTAGTAGAAGAAGCATTAGACGTTATCAGCAGAAAGAGATTCCAAAAGACATTCTAGGCAAGATTCTTGAGGCTGGCAGACAAGCCCCATCGGCAGCAAACAGGCAACCATGGCACTTCATCGTAGTAGACGATCTTGAGGCTAAGAAGGCGTTGTCTAAGGGCATGTTCAACAGATTCGTCAAAGACGCACCTGTCACTATTGTTGGATGCGCTCACAAAGATCTCATCGCCGGAAAATGGGCAGTCATCAGTACAACTATTGCATTGCAGAACATGGTCATTGCTGCCTGGGCCTTGGGGGTGGGTTCATGTTGGATAGGAGACTTCGATGAGGAGAAAGCCAAGGAACTGCTCGGCATCCCGGAAAAATGGAGTATAGTGGCACTAGTATCGCTTGGTTATCCCGCTGAAGAACCCCAGCCCAAGAACAGGAAATCCATTGAAGAAATAGTGAGTTTCAACAAGTTCTGAGAAGCTTGGACTCTGAGTAAGTAACGTGCACTTCGTGCACACTACTCTGCCTCTTTGAAACCTCTGCTGTTCGCAGCCCCTCGATTCTCTGTATGCGCAAAAACTTAATTCCCTATTCTGATTACTTGAGTATGGTGATTGCGTTGAGTACGGGAAGCACTAAAAAGAAACCAATGACTAAAAAAGAAAGAGAAGAGAAAAGAAAAAAGCACAAGGAAAAACGCTTGAAGAAGTAAGGAGGATGAATTGTGCCTAAAGGCAAGAAAGAGAAACGGAACGTTGAACTCCCTGCAGAATACAATAAACGTAAGAAATAGCGCGCGAGAATGGCGCAATATCCTGTCTCTCTTCAGTCTCTTAGCTATCTCAAGCCTCTTAATGAGATAGCCATGTGCGCGCACAAATAGCTGCGTACTCATTATCCTTTGAAAAATTCTTATTATGAAAAATAAATAAGAAAAAATCCAAAGAAAAATCCAGGCAAGGTGCACTTCGTGCGCACTACTGGCCTCTTTGAAACCTCTCTATTGCATAACACTATGATTGATGTTTGCTATTCATCATTCATCTGTTTGTGTATCAAGGTAACGTTCAAGATTCCAATTTCCAAATAGGGGAGAAGAAATAGAATTCTAAGACTCTTCCTTATTTAGAAAATGGAATTTAGAAAGTTAGTTGATGTTACATCGTGTGACTGCAGCATATTGGCTGGACGAGAGGTTATGTACAAAGAGGTCTCTGGCGTATCAAAGGGGTGAGTGCTTTGAAGGTGTCAGTGTCATCTTCCTGCGTCAAGCTTTCTGATTTCTTCTTCGATTGTTAGAATAATCTCCTCGATTGAAGGATAGCAGGAATCCTTTAGCAGATTCCACTTTTTGTCCCCTTTGCAGATTGCTATTGCCCGCTCGAAGTTCCTCTTGGCTTCTATTCTGTTTCCACGTAGCTTTTCGATGTGCCCAAGCTTGTAAAAGTGATCATAATGGGAATAGTCGAGCTTTGCTAGGAAGCTGCACAGAAAATAGGCTTTCTCGATGTCCTCTGTAAGCAGATAGTGATTGATGAGGAGATTCAAACTGTTCCTGATGTTTTCTTGATGGTCTGCAATGACTTGTTGTGAGAGATAGGCTATTGGAAAAGTCCTGACATATTTGTCGCTGGGCTTAAAGCTACCTCGCTGCAAGCTCATTAGCAAAGCGTCGTATCTCACTTTCGAGACGAAATCCATGCTTTCTCCTTTGTGAAGAATAAGCGTTCTATCTACTTCAAAACACACAGTACTGCTCTTGCTCTTGATCTTCTCAGCAACGATGTCCAGAATGCGCGTAAACGATATCCAGTAACACTGTTGGCTCTCTTCATCGTACACAATTATGTACACTGGGAATGTGAGCTTCAGCCAATATCGAATAGTGGTTTTCTTCACGCAAACCTGTAGTCGCTTTCCTAGATTTTTTGTTCCTTTGACCTGAACACCAAACAGCTCACCTGACGGTTGATCTTCCTGAAGAAGTTCACATTGGAAGTCAATACCCACGTCAGGGCTGGGTCGAGCCACGATTGAGAAGTATGACAGCCTTGATTCCACTTCTGCCTCTGCAGAAGTTCCGCGCCTCCGAAAGAGTGGGATTTTAGGTCCTGACATGATAATGAAGACTATTATCGTAGAGCGAAATATCGCTTTTGCTTCAAGCCACGCGCGCTGACTGTGTTAGCGCCAATCTTCAGAAGCGATTCTCACTCCAATCGCTTTGGGTTTACACTCGTCACATATCAAGATCCATCTACCGTTACTCGGCCAGGGATGATTCACGCTACCTGTGTTAGGATGAATGAAGGTATCATTGTAACCTTTTCCAGTTTTCGGATCGACAGGCGCGAAATACCTTTTGTTTTTCCCTTTTTTTCCGCACATTGAACACTTGCCAAAACCAAAGTGTCTGAAGAAATGCTCTCTTGGAGTTAGTTCCACTCCGACGTTCTTTCGATATGAAACATGGTGCTTAACCAAGTCGTGAATCTGCCTCCTTGACTAGTGCATAACGCGCGCCATTCCATCGCATTTATTGAGCATGCAATACAGAATAAGTTTTCTGTCGACCCTGTCCATGCACGCACTCTGATGTTTAGCGCGCGTGGTTTTCGATATCTTTCCGCAAACACGCGTGCGAATCTCAATGAAGTGTAAATACGTAAATACAGAAAGCTCAGAAGGTTATGTACACCGAGGTGGCAAAGGAGGCTCTTACGGGATTAATTCTTATTAGTCAGTCTTGTTTGAATAACCTTCCAGATAGCGATGTCTGTCATGGCCAGAATTGTGAAAATGATTCCAGCAGACTCGACTCTGAAGACTCCGACTGGACGTGCAAAATTCCATGTAATTCGGTGCGGTCCCAGTGGAGTTGATTTGGAAATCGGGAAGAACGGATTTGAGTTACAGATTCCTGGCAGATGCTTTGAGGGCATACCTGATTTTCTAGCAACTAAAGACTGGATACCAATCGGCTCTATACATGGCACTACGATCGAGGGAACCTTGGACAATTATGTTCAGAGGTTCACGCACCGTGGAACGAGTGCAGCTTCTTACGTCGCATCCATGCTTGAGAAAATCAACACGGTCGAAATCGATCGCACGCGCCTCCCAATGAGAATCCGATTAAGAGAATAGTTTTGGCTATCCTTTCAAATCATTCCTCTAGCTCTCTTATCACCCAAGCTCTCCCTTCAACCTCCTCAAAATTGCAGCATTCTTCATACTCGCCTATATGATGGCAGCTTTCTAATCTCTTACAGTTTAAACAGGCTGTAATTCGCTCCATTATCAGCTTTCGCTCAAGATCTTCCTTTTTCATGTTTAATCATTAATTATCCTGATGATTACACTAAAATCCAAAGGATTTGTCTTCACTTGATGTTAAGTAAGCGCTCGTGCCAAGTTTCGAGAATTTCGAAATCTGATGGTCGCCGATCATCGTCTTCTTTTCAATGAGCGCATGTCTTGCAGCACTGCACATGTGCACAGTGTCTACGCACAGGGAGTTGTTGTTATTGCACAGTGTATGGCACAGTGCGCAGCACAGTGTGCAGCAGCGCAGCAGTGCAGCACTAGTGCCCACGCGCGCGCCACTGTCTCAGCTTCTGAGGTGTTATGTTGATGCCTGTCTTGTCTCGTGCAGTTCTCCATAGCTGAACCACTTCTTGTCTCTGCATCGGAAACAGTCTCTCACTTCTTGAATGCTTCTTAGAATCAAGATACTCCCTCAATGCTTTCTCTGCTTCATCATTGTAGAAGCTGACCCAAGATTTCTTTGTCTCGCCCAAGTGACTGCCTGGTGTGATCATTCGTTTGTCAAAGTCGATGTCCTCAGGTCTTAGTGACAGGATTTCATCTCTTCTCAATCCTGTTGTGGCATACACCATGAACAGTGCTTTCTCTTTCGGTGTCTCAAGACACTTGTAGAACTGCTTGAGCTGCTCTTTACAGAGAATCTGCTTGGGCTTGAAGACCTGATGAGGAAACTTGAAACTCGCAACAGCTTCAGGCATTTTCATGAAGTCTCTGAAGAAGATCTTTAACGCCATTAGAATGTTCTTGTATTGTGCCGAGCTTGCTTTGCTCAGGCTTTTCAAGTACTCGCGAACGTCTTCAGCAGTTGTTGACTCAACAGGTTTTGTCAGGGCATTCAGGAATTTCTTGGCATAGTAAGTGTGCTCGTAGGCCGTCTTGCTTGAGCGTCTTAAATCCACTTTCAGGAATTCTCTGAACTTTGTGAGCAATGTTTCTGTTGGGATTCCAGGTGCTTGACGTGCAGAAGGTCGCCGGTTCGAGTCCGGTCCGGCCCACC
>CAYHAK010000070.1:0-6688 GCA_964354625.1 uncultured Candidatus Bathyarchaeia archaeon | reverse complement strand
GCGCTGAACGTTGTTGGCTATGCTCAGATGTACACGTTTTTCGGCAGTTTTGTCGTTGGCATCATCGCAAGCAAAGCGAATCTCCTTCGCAGCGGAGCGATGAAGAAACAGATCGCCATACCCTGTGCAGTCGTACTCCTCTTGATGGAGCTCGCCAAGGTACTCCCCGCAGTGCCAAAGGATATTTACGGTGGGGCTCTAGAAAGCGGTTTGAATTATGCCTTCAATTACGCCACATTTCTCATCTGGTTTAACGTGGAGGCCGTCCTTGTCATCGTCGTGGCTTGTTACGTTGCCGTGGTCGTAGCTAGCTACGTTGCGCATAACCGTACGCAAGCGCTCAGTAAGAGGGGCGTAGCACTCATTTCCTTCATTGCGACGGGGTCATACGCAGTCTTTTTGTTTCACGAACAATTCATCCGCGGATTGCGGCTCGCGCTTGAAAAAGTGCCACAATTCAGCATTACAGAAGTAACGTTGATCGTTGTTTTTATAGGATTGCCAGCGTTGTTTATCGCCGCATTTTATGAACAACGAAACGAGCGCGAGATCGTCAACAAGCTCATTTCTATCACTGAGCATCTATGGCGAAGATGGCGTGCGTTTCTTTACCGTTCTTAGAGATGAACGTCATCTCGTCGACGTGTCCTGTGTTATGGTCGCGCTGTGGGCTTTCGCCGTGGCTCGTGGTGAAGGCTTGGGCCGCTCGCAGGGCAGAGCAAGCGGCGTGGACAAAGGATGAAACGTACGGGGACTTCTAGCTCGCCGATCGTCGCAATTGTCCCCGATCGAGAGCGCGCGGACAAGGGTTTACGAGCACCAGCAACCTTTACCGTTCGCACGCATACTGATATGTAGTTATTTTAACAAGCGGTTGATAAGTGCAAGGCCTATACCGATGCCATCACATACGCGCCACCCGAGAAGGTGATTCAGATGGAGAGACTACAAAAATTGATGGTTTTTGCGGTGATCGCAGCGATCGCGCTCGCGGGGGTAGCAGTGAAGGCCCCCCCTTCTCCCCCTGCCAACAGATTCAGATACGACCTCCCCGCTCAAATCGCTGATCTGGGAGGTTTCTCTACCACCCCACATGGAAATTTAACTCGGGATCCTGTGATCGCCGGGATGATAGCAGCGATGAATGAGACCAATATTTACAACATAGAGTATGCGCTGCAGAGTATCCCAACGCGACTGTACGGGACCGCTGGAAACGCAGAAGCCGCAAGCTTTCTCTACAGTAAGCTTTCTGCAATTCCGGGGTTGCAGGTTTCGTACGAGGATGGGAGTTTCAAAAATATTATTGGGATCCTGCCGGGGACTGACAATTCGTCTGACGGAATTGTGGTGGTGGGTGCGCATTACGACAGCAGGTCAACTGACATCACTTGCTCAACGGCTAGGGCTCCCGGCGCTACCGACAACGCGTGCGGCGATGCCATTGTCCTTGAGCTGGCGAGAATCATGAGTCAATATCAGTTCAATCACACAATTGTTTTTGCGTTGTGGAACGCTGAAGAGGAGGGTCTATTCGGAAGTAATGCATATGCCGCATTCGCAGCCAATAGCTCGCAAAAGATCCCGCTTTACTTTAATTACGACGCCCCCTGCTATGATCCTGATGGTCGCTATGTTCTTGATATCCTATACAATAGCCAATCCTCGTGGGCAGAGGAGATGATGACCCAGGACAATACTATCTATGGCATCAATTTTACCCTCACTTACAACGCGTATCCCTGGGGTCTATCCGATCACGTACCATTCTGGTCACATGGATACCCTGCTGTAATGACAGCTTCAGAGACGCTCGGACCTGAGCACACGCCGTTAGATACAATCGACCTGGTTTCTCTAAATTATGCTCTGAAAAATGGTCAGCTGGGTATGGCAGTACTAGCGCAGATTGCAGAAGTTCAGGGGGTTGCGCACAACACATGAGGTTCGGCGCTTTAATCCATCGCTGCCGGTCCCAATCTACATAGAACGCTACCGTCTTTGTCAGCGCCGCCCTATCCCTCAAAAAGAGCGCCTAGGATACGGCGCGGCATTAGGGGCTACGACATATCTAAACGTTCTTCTTCCTGTCCTTCTTCCAAGCAGTTTTTCTGACTCAACATTAGCTAAAATGGCCGTTATTCCTAGCTGCGAACTTCGCAAGCTTCTGTAGGCAATTGGCCGCCGCAACTAGTGTGGTATCCACAAAAGCAGTAGAAAAGGGAACATAAAAAGACTATGATCGTAAACAATACGAACGAACATGTTAAGAAAAGCGGTTTCGTAATCGGGCAACTCACAGCTAATTTCGACCATCGGGCCCTGTGAAACCTTTGTTTTTTCAACGTAGTGTATCTATCCTATAGGAGGGTGGTTAGCTTACATTAAGTAGCCCGACGCAGGAGCGTTAATCAGCGGTGCTTAACCGTTCTATTACCCTAATGAGCTTCTCACTGTTTGTTGCCGTGCTATAATACGTTTCAACGGTGCGTCGCGCGTTTTTTCCAACTGACTCCATTAGTTCGACGTCAAAAAGGTTCTCATTTACTTTTTCGACCAGCTCAGCTTCATCGCAGATCAATATGTCCTCGCCAGGCGTGACGTGGTCAAAGCTGACTAAGCCTTCTGGCGTTGTAAAAACCGGCACTGAGCACGCCATCGGCTCTAAAACCTTTGTTAGTGCTCCAAAGCTAGAAAACTTTGCGGGAACCAAAACGGCGTCTAATTGTGCTAATTGGTCAATATAATCTTGAAAATCATTGAGATAACCCGTATAGCTTATTCGGTCGTTTGCGATCTTGTAGTCACACTGCCCGATGATGATGAAATTGATGCGTGCGTCAAATCTATGAATGTTCTGGTATACAAAGTCCAAAATGGAGCTGCTTACCAAAAAGTTGCGGTTTGTATCATACTCCTGAATGAATGGACCAATTAGGCCAACGTTTTTACTTTCTTTATTGTCTGAAATCCGTTCACGTGAACTTTTTTGAGGCTTAAACTGGTTTTCATCGATAAAATTCTGGACTATGACAATATGCTTATTGAACTCGCCGTAGCATCTGAAAATATCCTGAGATAGCGCAATTACGCAGTCGGCGTGTTTAACTGCAAACTTCTCCCGCCATTTAAGTATCTTGATCCTAACCATATCAATGAGACTCGGATCAGGGTAACGCTCTTCTCTTTCACGTGATATAACTCCGTGGGCTTCAAGAATGACTTTGCAGGTCCACAACCTCGCTAACGCGAAGTAGGTAATAAAACCCCAGAAATCGTTTGAGCACCAAACAAGATCAAAACGGTTTTTTAAAACGACGGGGATTAGTTGAAAGTTATAAAGCTTTGATGGCCTGATTAACTCCACATTGTCGGGTTTTCTCTCGTGCCCCCCCCTCATGATTAGCGTGCAATCGTACTTGTTCTGCAGCACTTCAAAGACACGCTTTGCCCGCACGCTCGTGCCATCGCTCTTTGATATATCGCATAAGCAGGAGACAGCAATCTTCATTCTTAGTCCTCTAGATGCCGCAACGTGCACTTAAGTGTCGAGTGGTCATGTCAAACATTCATAACTGTACGTGGCAATGTCATGGCGTCGCAAGTCACTCATAAAACTTGTCTTATGCCCTAGGAGGTTTTGCACTCGATAGAAACGTCGAATGACCCGAGAAGACTGAATTTCAGTCCGTATCACAGCTTGCTATTTGAAGTACTCGCCTGCGGTAGTTGGTAGTTAGGTCTAGTTCGGATCGAAATACTCGAAACTACAAAGGATTTCAGAGAGTCCCGATCGCCAGATGTCAAGCAACGCGCTTACGTCATCAGTTTGTTGCATCTCAGGTTCATATGCGTTCACACGTCGGGTCCCACGTCTGTGGCGGGAATTAAACGATGCCCAGATCTCGTCGAGGGAGTTTTCCAAGTCAATAGAGGAATTTGTGTGTACGACAACGGGGAATTCACAACGATCATTCCGTGGTCCGGCCCAATAAAGAACGGAGATATGCGTATCAGCGGGTCTCCCGAGTATATGCTATAGGGCAAGCACGTTTCTCCCAAAACGGAGAGCAAGAGACATAATTCTTTCATACGCTATAAGGCCCTTTTGATACGGTAGGTTGGTTACCGGAGAACAGAATCTATCTTGGATGCCCTTTGACGCAGTATACCAAACCAATGGGTATTTTTAATTTGATTACTATCAGAATGAAGAAAACGACTACGGAAACACGTATCGTGGAGAGATGTAAGCATCGTGCTATCTGGACACTTCCCCAAAAACCCTCGGGGATCAAAAACACTGCTAAAAAGAGGTAGTCTAGAAGAAATTGATGCCCAACAGTGGATCTAAGGTAAACGCCTCTGTTATTATGTGTTTGCGTCGTACAACTTAGACACGCTACGAAAATGGCCGATTACAAGAGTCAGCTGCGGGACGCTTTGTATGGTGCAGGACGGACCAAATAGATGGCAAAATACACACTGACAGCGCGGCGTCTTGGATTGACCGCTGTAGTAACTCCTATAATAACGCTCAGCAATCTTATTCTGCTTCCTATCCTGACAAAGAACCTCGCAGTAGCTGATTATGGAACCTGGGCTTTGATTACGGTTACAATCGGCCTGGTGCCTTGGCTTACAACTTTAGGGCTAGGAGCCTCGATGACTCGATTTCTTGCTGCAGCGACGGACAAACGTGAAATTCGAGAGGGCTTCTATTCCATGGGATTAATCGTATTGCTTACAAGCTCGATTGTCTCTGCTCTGTTGTTTTTGTTGGTCCACCAAATCGCTGCAAGCTTGTTTAATAACAATCTCACTATATCCCTGCTGCTTATACTGAACATCTGGATTACGTCCCCAACTATATTTGCGATACAGTATTTTATGGCATTCCAGCAGATTAAAAAGTACTCTTTCGTAAACGTTTTTAACGCGTACCTGAACACGGCCCTAGTAGCTCTTTTTATCCTTTTGGGTTATGGACTGGAGGGCGCCGTGATAGCTCTCTCGATTCAACAGCTTGTTGTGTTCGCCGTGGTGCTATTTCTCATCGTTGCGGAGATTGGTGTTGCTATCCCGAAGCTTAGGCGCGTAAGGGAATATCTCGCTTTTGGTCTACCCTTGATCCCAAACGCGCTAGCTGGATGGATCGTAAATTCAAGCGATCGGTATCTCATTGCGTTTTTTTTAGGGGCCGCAGCGGTGGGCTATTATTCACCGGGATACATGCTCGGTAGTATTCTCGGGATGGTCGCAGCACCATTAGCGTCACTGCTCCCTCCGGTTCTCTTTAAACACTACGATGACAATGAAATAACGGATGTACGCACGATCATGTCGTATTCACTAAAGTATTATTCTGGGATAATATTACCGTGCGTTTTTGCCGTATCAGTGCTGTCAAAGCCGCTTTTGCTGGTATTAACCACCAAGCAGATTGCAGAAAACGGCTATTTAGTCACTCCGTTGGTTGCTGCGGGAGCTGCGCTCACTGGAGCAATGTCGCTGATTGTGTTGATACTCATGTTAGAAAAGAAGACGACCGTTATTGGCACGATTTCGATACTCTGTGCGGTGCTCAATTTCGGCTTAAACTTAGTACTTATTCCCTATCTAGGCCTCATAGGCGCAGCACTCACCACTTTCCTTGCATTTCTGCTCGCTTTCGTCTTGGCTACATACTATTCGCTTAAACTGTTTACGTTCGAATTCAACTATGGATTTATCGTGAAGAGTGTCTGCGGCTCGACTATTATCGCCCTATTTCTGCTCTTATGGAACCCCTCTGGGCTCTTAAGCATAGTTTTATCAGTCGCACTTGCCACGGTAATTTACCTGACTATTTTGCTGGTGCTGCGGGGTTTAACCATACAAGAGATTAAGCTCATATATAGGATTTACAAGGATTCTGAATAAAGCAGCTAATTTGAAATTAGATCATAAAAAAGTGCGCTAAATGATATGCTTTTAGAATGTGCTTGACAACATTTAGCTTAAAGTGTGACTCCGAGTCTCATTAAAGAACTCACTTGAAGTCGGCCAGAACTTTCCGGACATGAGTCTTTTTTGAATTGTTGCTGCGATACAAAAGGAAAAAATCACGTAAGCAAAACAAGCACATTCGCATAGTCTTATACGCCAGACCGCGTGGGCGTCAAGCCTTCTACTACTAGGCTCGGATTTTCTGGTTGCAGTCGCTTCCGACTTCGACTCCCTTTTGTGGAATGATGTCCTCAGTTGCATAATGAGCGAGTTAAACACTATGTTACAGGTTTCGACGATGATCTTCCAATAACGTCTTCAAAGGTGTTATACGGCTATCTCCTGCTCTTGAGAGAGTCGCGTATATATACATGTCAGTGAGTATTGATGGCCTAATCCGGAGCGTGAACTCCGCTTTGGTGGTGACGCGGAGCACGAAAAATCTTAGGAAAGTCGACAATGAAGCAGGCCGACGTCTTCGCAGCGCGATTCCTGTCGGATTGTCGCTTAGCTAGGAGGCTCGACTCAGTTGTAGAAATTATTAAAACTTATATTCTTTAAACTGTTTCGAAAGAATCCTAGGACGATTTAGTATTTCATGTGTCTATCACGGACTGATATATACGAATGGTTTTTTCTGCTATGGCATCCCAGGATAAATACTGAAGCGCTCTTTGTCGGACCTTTTTTCCAAGATCCT
>CAYHAK010000069.1:0-6864 GCA_964354625.1 uncultured Candidatus Bathyarchaeia archaeon | reverse complement strand
TCTCTCCCGGGCTACCATTCCCAGGCTCTAATTTATACTGTTTTGCACGCTGCGACAGCTGTTTCCACAAGTCCTTATTTGAGCTTCTGCTTCAGAGCCTTCAATAACGCGCGCGTGGACAAGATTCTACCCTTGTGCGTATTCTTGCGAAGAACTGGGGCTACATTGAGCTTTTCATAGGGATGAGATGTGGGTGGATTGACTTCGGAGTTCATTTGATTCCTCTCGGATGCTTAGTCATCCAATCCATAGCAAATGCTTCTTAGCGCGCGCCACCTAATTCTCTGGTCGCCTTCTTCTTTTGCGCACGTAAGCAAAAAACCTAAATTCATATCAGGAACTATTCTTTCCGATGTGAGTACTCTTGACTGAACTGAAAGTTGGTGATAGGGCGCCGGATTTCTCCTTGCCAGATGAACGTGGGCTGCCAGTCAGTCTGAGAGACTATTTCGGGAGCAAAGTCGTTGTTCTCTATTTCTATCCAAAAGACTTCACGCCAGGTTGCACTGCAGAAGCATGCGGTTTCAAGGACAATTACAAACCCTATCAAGACAAAGGCGCTGTGGTGATCGGCGTCAGTGTCGATAGCGTGGAATTACATTCGAAATTTTCAGAGAAGTACAATTTGCCATTCTCCATCCTAAGCGACAGCAGCAAGGTAGTCGCGAGAGCCTATGGCGTGCTTGGGATCGGAGGGTTTCTCGCAAGAAGGTTCACCTTCATCATCAACAAAGAGGGAAAGATTACGCACATCTTTCCGAAAGTCGATGTGAAGCAGCACAATGAGGAAGTCCTAAAGGCGCTTGAGGAATTGGAGAAGACTTGATGGCGCTCACGCGCTAGGATGTGGCGACCGCACGCAGTGTCAGTTCTTCTTTTCTTCTGGGGGCCTTCGTAATTTCGGATATTCTCTTAGCGCGCTCGCTATGCACTTGTGAAAAAGCTTATATGGATGGATTATCCAACCATAGCCCATGCGGACGCAAGCAACTCGCCAACTTGTGCTGCTGACAGTCCTAACTGCCCTGTGCATAGGCCTTCAGTTGTCTCCTCGTCCGCCAAACGTCGAGTTCACGTCTCTGATCGTTTTTCTTGTAGGCGCTGTTTTCGGGATTTCTTTCGGCGTTTCGCTGGCTTTTTTGGTAATGTTTGTCAATGGGTTTCTTTCGCCTTGGGGGTTTGCTGGGTTCATATTGCCGTTTCAGGTGGCTGGGATGGTGTTTGTCGGGATTGGAGGGGGATTGCACGGGCGAGCAAGCAGTGGCTCATATGGTGCGAGGCTATGCGTTGAAACCGCGGTTCTGGGGGCTTTTCTCACACTTGTTTATGACATGGTCACGAATCTTGGAGTGGCCATATCTTACGCGTTGACCGGGATGCCCTTGCCTCTCGCTTTGGCAAGCGCGATTGCCTCTGGAGCTCCTTTCTCGGCGATACATGTTGTTTCTAACGCCTTCGTCTTCGGGGTGGTCTTCGTTCCGCTCACGAACGCTTTGCGAAGACTGTTGGGAGGTGGAGAGAATTGGAGAAAAGAGCCTTTACTTACGTAGCTTTGGCCTTGCTCGTGTGGGCCGTTTCTGGCACGGCTACTGCTGGCTACTACTTCGTTCAATACAGCATGTACTGGAATGAGTACAGGAACCTTTCGAACGTGATAGATTTCGTTTCCTTGCGAGTCAACATACTCGTGGGCTACGGCAACGGAACGAGAGCTTGGTTCAACAACACGGCTTTGCCTATCAATGCGACTGCGTTTACGGCGCTTTTGGCGGTGGCAGATGTAGGGTACACGGATTATGGAGGAGACGGAGGAATAGTGGTCACCTCGATAGATGGGTTGGCTGGCGATTCTGCGCATGGATGGTTCTATTGGCATTGGGACGCTGAGAAATCAGAGTGGGTATTCCCAAACTATTCATGCGCGGTGCAAATACTCCATCGTGAAGACACAATTGCCTTCACCTACCAGAGCTTCGGCATGGCTTGGCCGCCACCGTTTTCCCCATAAAACAGGCAACCGCCAACCGCAGGCTTCATAGACGTGCAGTGTTACCTTTTTCCAACTGAGCTTTGATTCAGTTTGCCGATCACACTTCTGCCAGTGTGTGTTGGTAGTCGGTGACGATGAATTTCTTGCCTTTCGTGGCTACGGTGTGACCTTCTTTTTCCAAGATTCCTTTCTGTGCTTCTGCCCCGCCGGGGTATTTTTCGTTTATGATGCCTCCTGTTTTGAGGGTTCGCCAGTAGGGTGTGATGCTCTTTCGTCCTGCTTTTCTTTCTTCTTCAGCGGCGTGGGCGGCCACCCACGCGAAGATGCCTGTGGTCATGGGGCAGCCGATTGTGGCCTTGTGCTTCTTGGCGAGTGCGGCGCGGATCTCGTTGATGGTGATGACTTTTCCTTCAGGCACTTTCTTCATGATTTCGTCAACTTCCATTGGTGCAGGTATCAGGACTGTGCCTGAACCCCATTTTTGGCTCATCTTCTCGGTGATTTTCTCCACTTTCGGGAGGTCTTTGCTGTCTCTCAGCTTTTCAGACCAGCTCTTCTTGCTCGGCATAGGCACGACACGTCATGTTCTTTTCGCTTTTCCGAGATAAGTCTTTTCCGATGGTCATGCAAGATCAGCTTACGGAATTGTGCTCAGCACTAGAGCTGTTGCCAGAGGCGTGACAAGGTTGTCGTTCAGCGGAAGAGGCAGGCTCTCAACAATCATGGCTACTGCTGCGCCGATTAGTGCCTTCGGCGGTGCGATGAAGAACAGGCCTGCTAGGAATGCGAATGAGAAGCCGATCAGCGAGCCTTCCAGAGTCTTTCCCTTGTTGAAGGACAGCGCCTCCTTTCCGAATGCTTTCCCGAATATTGAGGCAGTGCCGTCGCCCAGAGCGAACGCGGCGATGGCTGCGCTGCTTGCAGGCGGGGCGAAAATCACCAATGTGAGCAGTATGCCCAGTGCGAAGTATATCGGTGCGGTTGCGAATTCGTGGAGTTCGGGCTGGGTTGCTGCGTGGCGTGTTAGGGCGGAGATGAAAGGCAGGTTCATTCTTTCCATCCTTGCCAGTTCGGAAATAACGAACAAGGCTGTGACCAGTACAATGAACAGGGCGACTGGCTGGAGGCCGAGCAGGCTGGCGAACACAGGCATTGTGAATCCGGACATGTGAATTGCTTCCCGGATGATTTCGCTGCGAGTTATCTTTCCTGCTCTCTCTTTTGCTTGGCCTTTTAGGGCCGACACCATTTCGAAGAGGTCGCCTGTAATCACGTAGTCTGCTTTGATGCGCACAGCGAAGTCAGGGTTGTAACCTATCTTCAATGCTTCAGGAAGGA
Source organism: uncultured Candidatus Bathyarchaeia archaeon (assembly GCA_964354625.1). Classification (GTDB taxonomy): domain Archaea; phylum Thermoproteota; class Bathyarchaeia; order Bathyarchaeales; family Bathycorpusculaceae; genus DATKKK01. Next base: position 3,536 of record CAYHAK010000069.1, on the reverse strand, counting down.
ACATCGGTATGTTATTTCGGTCGTCCGCCACTATGACGCATTCTTCCGCACTTAGTCCTTCCTTCTCCAGTATCTCAACCAGCAGAGGCAGTTTGCCGCCGCGCTCTATGACGTCTCCCCATATCCCGCCAGTCAGGATTCCGTCGTCGACGGCAAGTTCAAAGCCGAAAGCATAGTCCGCTTTGAGCTTCGTTGCGAGATCTTTGACGACGATTGAGGGCAGTCCTGAGCTCATGAGGGCGATTTTCCAGCCGTCATTGCGAAGCTTTCTGATGGTTTTCTCCGTTCCAGGCATGAGAGGAAGCTCTCTGAAAATCCGCACCAGCTCATCTTCTGGGATTCCTTTGAAGGGCTTGAACACATGTTTTAAGGCAAATCTGAGCGAGATCAAGCCAACCTCATACAGAAACCCGTAAAAGACCATAGTCAGAAAATGTGGGAGCCCTCGCTTTCTGCCCAGTTCAAAGAACAGGTAGCGTTTCTTCGGAATGAGTACGCCTTCAACGTCGAATACGACGAGTTTTCGCCTCTTCTTCGGTTCTCTGGTCAAATCCTGTCCTCTGCCTGTCATTAGTTGCCTGTCCCTTTAAGAAACTTCATCTGCCTGCATTAGCCACGAACCGTCGCATATTGCGGTGTTCAAGTGGAATAGGCCTTCCCTGCACGTGCCGAACTTGACTCCGCGTTCCTCGGCTAGCAAGCGAACCTTCGTCATTAGGTTCAGCCTGAGGTCTCTGGGCAGATAGCAGTATCCGCCGATTCTCTCACCTTTTTCGAAGTATAGAGGCCTGAGTCTTTCTGTTGCTTGCGGGAGGGTTTTGCTGAGTCTTCTCCAGTTGTCTGGTCTGACCTTGTAGGTTGAGCAGGTGATGTGTCGGACGCCCATAGAGGCAAGCGCGTCGACTAAGCTTTCGACGCTTTCGTTCACGAAGGGGATGATTGGGTCTATTCGCACGGAGGTCAGGATATTGCTTGCGATTAACACTCTGACGGCTTTCAGGCGTTTAGAGGGAGGCAGCGCGTTCGGCTCCAGCAGCGCTGCGAGGCTATCGTCGTCCGTCGTGATCGTCATGGAAACCATGGAGGCCTTTTTCTTGAGCAGGTCGATGTCTCTGACGACAACGGGGGATTTTGTGATGATTTGGATCTTGCAGTTGGCTTTGGACAGGATTTCGAGGCATTTGCGCGTCAGGCCTAGCTCGCGCTCCATGTTGGGGTAGGGCTCTGAGGAGTTGGAGATGGACACGGTTTGGCCCTTCAGGTTGGCTGCCTCCTTCTTCAGTCGTTCGACAAGGTTCTTCTTGGGTCGACAGTCTGTGAATCTTTTGATGTAGCTCGAGGCGTAGCAGTACACGCAGGCGTGGTCGCAGCCTGTGTAAGGGTTAAGCGTAAGCTTACGCGGACAAGTGCAGAGGCCTGAACGCCACGGGTCGAAATCTGAGATGATAGACATGTGTTGTACACTAGCGCGCGCGTTTCTTCTGAATTCTTTCTAGAATACGATTCGCGCGCGCGAGCTTTCTACGAATCAGCCAATTCCTGATCATCACGTTAGTTCTAGCCTCCTCAATCCTATATGTATTCTGTACAAGATTGGCTGCGCACGCGTTCGACGCTGCTGGCGAGAGTCCCTAGGCCAAGTTCTGGGCATCTCTGAAAGACCTCGATTGCCGCAGGCAAAAGGGCACGCGTGGAGACGGATTCGCTCATATCTCGGTGTCCGCTTGTTGGTCAGCGAAGCACATATATATGACATACGTCATGTAATGACATACGTCATACTGTCTGCAATGCTCAAGGAGAGTTGAAAATGAGGGGTCTTCGGTGTTTGGGGATTGTTTTGGTTTTGAGTATTCTTGTTGTTCCTGTTTTCTTTGTGGAATCGAGCGCTGAGTCCAGCGTTCAGGAGGCTAGTGTTCCTAGGTGGTTTACAGTGGAGGGTCTTGTTGAGAGAAGGCTCAACTTGACCTACGAGGAGCTGGAGGAGTTTCCACAGGTTTCAGAGGTTACTACTCTTCAGTGTGTTGGTGGCGGGCAGGGAGGACCTAAGGTGACGTACAATTGGACAGGCGTTCCACTGTTTTACATTCTGAGCATGGCAAGAGTGGTGTCGGGTTCGTACCGGGAGGTCGTTTTTAACTCGACTGACGGTTTTTCGAGTAGTGTCACGTTGCAGACGGCTATGGAGCCGACGACTCTGTTGGGCCTGAGGGCTAACGGGATGGACTTGGAGCAGGTGTCTGGTTTGGCAAATGGCCACAAGGTAGTTCTGCCTTGCAGGTGGGGTTACAAATGGGTGAAGTGGATAAGGCAGATAATAGTGGTTGACTATGATTACAAGGGCACTTACGAGTCCCTCGGCAGTTCTGACGAAGCACTCAGACCAAACTGCACCATGCCTGTGACCAACCCGCCAATCGGGAACTTCACTGCTTCGAATCCGAAAGACTACACTGTTCGAGCTTTGAGCAATTCCTCAATAGACTCATTCAGTTTCGAGCAAGACAAGCGTCTGATCTTCAACGTTGAAGGAAAACCTGGTGCGAATGGGTACTTCTACGTGAATCTTCCCCAACAGCTGATTGAGGGTCCGTATCTGGTGTTCGCAGATCAGAACCTGACTGAGTTTACACAGATTGAGAGTGGCGACAACACTTACCTCTTGTTCAACTATTCCGATAGCAGCCACACGATTGTCGTTGAGGGGACGCCCATAGCTTTGGATAACGGTGGCGGCGGCACTATGCAGAGGCGTGTGCTAGTCTGAAAGGCTGATGCTAAGTCACTCCCACCTTCGTTACCTGCGCAACCGCTCGGCACGCATCGACTTGCGTCGAAGCAGACTGAGCGCGCACTAATCAATTGCGTTGACGATAGACAGGATGAACCCGACCATTAGTAAGACACATGGCAGTCTGTTGTCCATTTGTCAGCCCTGCCAACGCGCGTTTCTAGCGGTGTGTAGCGCGCGTTATCAAACCTGTTTTTCCATGACCCACAGAACTGCCTTCAGCATCAGATCCCAATCTGAACCTTGATCGTTGAATTCACTGCCAAAGGACACTCCGTCACGATCACTGTTCTCCTCGCTTTCAGGATGGGTTCCTACAAGAAATACCCTTCCTTGATAGTATTCCAAAGCTAACATCGCCGTCTGGCTTCCGCTATTGTAATTTCCCAAGATTGTTACGTTAGCGTCTGCGTTGGGGACTAGAGCAGGCCCTCCCAAGTAATACAAGATCCATTCTAAGTCCGGCTCAGACTGAGCAATAGGATGCTGACGGTCGATGATATCTACCTTGCACATAGTACACTTGGGATAGGGTACGCGCGCGATCGATCGATAGGCGGAAGACGGCGAGGTGTGCGTCAGGACCTGTTCATCAGAATTCTTGCTGAAACGCCATGCAAAGAGGCAAGCGACACGCGCACTCTGTGAAAGTTTCGCCAGACATATCGTCCAGACACTGCTTTCAGGCTGATACCTTGGGCGGTTGGAGGCCGCAGGCTGAGCTGGTCGACCGAAGTCTTCCAGC
>CAYHAK010000068.1:3192-7183 GCA_964354625.1 uncultured Candidatus Bathyarchaeia archaeon | reverse complement strand
AATGGCGCGGAAAACAATGCCTAAACTTAATACCTTCCGAGAACGTCATGAGCCCTGCCGTTCGAAGCCTTCTCTCTTCTGAGCTTGCACACCGATACACTTCAAGAGACCACTTCTACATGGGCACACGCTTCACAGACGAAATCGAGCACTACGGCGAAGAAATGGCCAAGAAAGTGTTCAAGGCGGAAACTGCAGATCTGAGGCCGCTTTCAGGCCACATCGCTGACCTAATCGTCTTGGCAAACCTCGCGAAACCAAATCACACGCTCCTATGCACGGCTCCCGAAAACGGCGGATACCCAGGCATGTGGAAAGAAGGACTGGCTGGCCTTCTGCACCTCAACGCAGAAGCCTTTCCATTCTCAAAGAGAAACTGGAACATAGCGATCAACGAAGCGAAGAAAACCATAAAGCGCCTAGAACCAAAACTCATAATCTTCGGCGGCAGTCTGATCGTGTTTCCGCACCCTGTCAAAGAGCTTGCGGAAGTGGCCAGTGAAACGGGCGCGGTTGTCGGATTTGATGGTTCCCATGTTTTGGGATTGATTGGGGGAGGACGGTTTCAAGACCCGTTGAGGGAAGGAGCTTGCGTTCTGTTCGGGTCGACGCACAAGACGTTTTTCGGACCTCAGGGAGGCATTATTCTTGCCGACGGGGAACACGGCGAACTGCTGAAAGAAAGAATCTACCCAGCATTCGTGGACAATGCTCACTGGAATCGCATAGCGGCTATGGCCTTGGCTCTGGCTGAGACAAAAAGCTTCGGCAAAGCCTACGCCACGCAGGTGATCCGCAACGCCCAAGCGCTGGCGAAGGCCCTGCACGACCGCGGTTTCCCCGTCATTTGCAAACACCTCGGATTCACCGAATCACACCAAGTGATAGTAGACTACGGAGATCACGCCAAAGGCAGAGGCGTGGCAGAGAAACTCCAGCGTTCGAATATTATCGCTGACTGCGTTGTGAGAATTGGAACGTGTGAGGTCACGAGACGTGGAATGAAAGAAGACGAAATGCTCAGAATAGCCGAACTGATCAAGAGAACCGTGGTTGACGAGGAAAAGCCAGAAGCAATCAAGAAGGAAGTCGCCAAGCTTTCAGCAGAGTTTCAAGAGGTTGGATACTGCTTCAAGTGATGAACTGTTTTTATTTCGGCCCTTACTTGTTCTCGATCAGGCACCCGTAGGTGTGGATAGTGATCGGTATGGAGGCCTCGGTTCCGTCTTCGCTGATTCAGACGTTCGAGAAGCAGAAGTACCACCTCATCGGCAGGCATTCCGCCGTCAAAAGGTGCAGATGGTTCTACGAAACTCTGATCCACGACAGGCCATGCTACAAACAGAAGTTCTACGGAATCAAAACCCACCAATGCATACAAATGACGCCCTCGCTGTACTACTGCACACAACAGTGCCTGTTCTGCTGGAGGGCCCAGAATGGAGACCTGCCGACGGAATGGAACGACATGCGGCTTCCAAACTGGGATTCACCCGAAGAGATTGTTGAAGAAAGCATTAAGGCACAACTGAAGATTCTGTCAGGATACAAAGGCAACCCAAACACAAACAGGCAGAAATTCCGCGAAGCCTTGACCCCGCGCCACGTAGCAATAAGTCTCACTGGTGAACCCACTCTCTACGCACATATCAGCGAGCTGATAAAGGCCTTCCACAGGAAAGGATTCACCACCTTTCTCGTAACCAACGGCACCAACCCAGCCGTAATATCCAAACTGGAAAAAGAGCCCACTCAGCTATACGTTTCTGCATGCGCACCAGACGAACGAACGTTCAAGCATATCTGTCGTCCTCAAATACCGAATGCTTGGGAAAGGCTCAAGGAAACGCTGGCGCTCTTGCCTAGCCTCAGATGCCCCACCGTCATCAGAATGACTCTAGCGCGCAACGTGAATATGAAAAACATCAGAGGGTATGCTGCCCTTGTAGAGCTAGCTCAGCCCACGTACGTTGAACCTAAGGCCTACATGCACGTCGGGTTCTCTAGACGCCGACTCGGTTTTGAAAACATGCCCCGCCACAGGGACGTTCGCGAGTTTGCAGAGCAGCTGGTGAATGAAACTGGCTACAGGATCGTTGACGAATCAGAAGAAAGCCGAGTTGTACTATTGAGCAAGTCTCAGAAATGCATAAGGCTTGACAGCTGCTGAAATCCCTTGCAATCAATTCAAATTCGAAGCCCGACTACACAATTTCGGATTCTACGATGAATTGAATGAGAACAAAAGTTATATATCCCTCGAATCTTAACCTACTTCTTAAACTAAAAATTGAATCGAGGTGTTTCGAAAAATGGTTAATGAAGGAAGAGGACGCTTGTTTAGACGCAAAGACGGCAAATACCTGATTTACCTACCGAAAGACCTAGCGGAGGACAGCATGTTTCCATTCAAAGGCTCCGACTCGATCTTCGTAAACGTTAACTTCAAGCTCGGCGACCACAAGCTACTCATCGAACAGTGGAAAGAGCCTGAACCGGCAGAAGAGAGCGACTAGGCCAGCAAGTCCCCAAAACCCTCCCCAACTTCTCTCCAATTCTTGGAGAATATAGTAAAATACTTGTGCAACATACTCACCTGAAGAAGAGCTGATTCTATGCCCACCCTGAAGAAGGTTCTGAAACGGATAAGAAAAGAACTAGAGGAAAAAGACAAAATCCGAGAAAGCACACACAACGACATGCGCAAGGCCACAAGCCTTGCCAAGCGATCCATACTACTGATGCACCAGAAAAGAAGAAAAGAGGCCAAGGAAGTACTGGAAGAAGCGAAAAGAATAATCACAAAGCTCAGCGAAACCTCAACCGTCTATCCAGAAATCATCTACACCGGGATGTTCAGCGCAGCACGCCAAGAATATGCTGAGGCCAACATATTTCTGCATCTAACTGAGGAGGCAAGAATCGCGACTCCAGAGGAAATCAGTGTGCCTTCTGTTGACTATGTGCTTGGGTTGGCTGACGTTATAGGCGAATACAGGCGCTTGGCCTTGGACGCGTTGCGGGAGGGCAACGCGGAGAAAGGCGAGGAATGCTTGCGGATAATGGATGAGATCTACATTGAACTCATGTCTATGGATGAGGCCTACATGCTCGTCTCAGGCCTCAGAAGAAAATGCGACGTTGCCAGAAAAATAATCGAAATCACACGAGGAGACATAACACAAGAGATGCGGAGAAACGCGCTTGAAGAGCATCTGAAACGATTCGAAGACCATGCAAAGAGAAGCAGAGCACGCTAAAGAGAAACATGAGAACAAACCAAGTCAAAGCCTCCTTCTCAGTCAGAAAAGCACACAAGACGTAACTCGCCATGTCAAAGAGAATCATATTCGCGCGCGCAGTCACGACAAAGCGCGGGCGTAGACAACTCTACATTAGCGTTGGCCACATGGTTTCGCTGGAGAAGGCTATTGAGATCGTCAGAAATTGTGCGAGCAGTAGTCGCGTCCCCGAACCTATGCTGAAGGCTCACGAAATCGCGAACACTGAAAAACGAAAAATCAATAACGATTCAGGAACTAAGAGCTGGTCGAGTAACACACAAAGTGCTTGACTCCAACTCAGAGCCTTAACACACAAAATCTGTGACAAGGCTCTTCGGAAAAAAGTCGTCGAGCTGCTTGAGAACCCGGCGTTTGAGGTGAACGGCAGAGAGTTTTCAGGTCCACCCCTTGAGGCTTCGCCTGCAGGGTTGTCGCATCACCATTGCTATGCAGGCGGGTATATCGAACATGTTGTTTCAACGGCAAGCATTGCCTTCGCACTGTGTGATTCGCGCGCGAGGTCTATGGCGGAGAAGTGAACCGAGACCTCGTAATCGCATGCGTCTTGCTGCACCACATCTTCAAGCCAGCCACGTACACGCTGAACAGAACTGGCACGTACCGCCCGGCTCGACTGACCGACTACCTGGACCATCTGTCGCTAGTGGTCTCGGAGCTTGTTCGAAGAAACTTTCCGCTAGAGCTGA
>CAYHAK010000068.1:0-3092 GCA_964354625.1 uncultured Candidatus Bathyarchaeia archaeon | reverse complement strand
ACGGTGATCTGCAGCATGGAGATATCGTTTAATGAATTCCAGAAGCTGGATCTGCGCATCGGCAAGATCACTGAGGCAAGTCAGATACCCGGTTCGCGGAACCTCATAAGGATGATTGTGGATTTCGGTACAGAGAAGAGGCAGGCTGTTGCGGGATTGCTGCAATACTACAAGCCTGAAATCCTCGTAGGCAAAAAGTGCGTCTTCATACTGAACCTTCAACGACGCAAAATGATGGGTGTAGAATCAGAATGCATGGTCTTCGCCGCTGAAGACGACAAGGGCAACGTCGTGCTGTTACAGCCTGAGAAGGATATTTCGGAAGGAAGCAAGATACACTAACACAGAGACTTTCTCAACTGAGTCTCTTCACTATTTCTTCAGCCTTCTCGTCGCTTCCGGCAAGAAAAGCAACCATCTCGGGATCCAGGTCAAGCCACTTCGCAAGCCCTACGGCCATGTCCGAGTCATTTTTGAAGATGATCTTCAGGTAGGGCACAACCTCTCTTGAGGCTCTGAAGGCAGAAATGTGCGATTTTCGCTTGATCTTCTGCCCGACGCTCAGCCGCATGGCACGGTCGGCCCTAGAACGAGACAGCATCTGTATGCGTTGCGGGAACTTGAACGGTATCCATCCGCGAGTCTTGGTGTTCAGCCTAGACATGGCCACTCCGGCTGTCATGAAATCGATAACGTAGCGCAGGAAGCTCCAGTCTTGGCTGGCGCGGATGCGGCCACGGTAAACGTCAGCTATCGATAGCGCATCCATGGCGCTGGCCAGGTCATGTGGATCAGTCAAGTGCTCAGGCACATTCTCGTATATCCATTCAAACAACATGTCAATGTCCACGTCAGCCATGTTCACGGCCTGTTTTGCGCTGGAGCACGTTTTGCCGTATAGTATCATTCTTACGACGTTGAAGATTGAGTCCTGCCTGTCGCGGTACCCAAGCCAAGAGACATCGTCATATGCTAGTTTCTTCTTGCCTTGAGCCAAGGCCTGAAAGTCGTTCACAGCAGAGCGGACGTCACCCTCAGCACGCTGGGCAATAAACCTAAGCGCGCTTTCGTCGGCGAAGATTACTTCGCCCTTTGTTATGCGCTCCAGATGCTTCATTACGTCACTTGCTGAAGGCTTCTTGAACTCTATCAGGAGACAATAGGTACGCAGGGCCAGAAATCGGGTGTCGTAGGCGCTGTTGGAAATCAGAACAACCGGGCATTGGGCAGTCTTCACGACGTCTGTTATGGCCTTCACCCCACCTCGGTCAGACGTCCCCGTCAAGCCATCCAGCTCGTCCAACAGGACTATCCTTTTTCCTCCGAATAGCGAACCGTACTGCGAGGCAAGCCCCGCAAAGTGGTTTATGGCTTCTTCAGTGCGGTAGTCACTCGCGTTTTTCTCCACGAACTCCATTTTCAAATCATTTGCCAAGGTCTCAACTGTGACGGTTTTCCCTACACCCGGAGGCCCAAAAAGAAATGCTGCCCTCTTCTTCGGAATGCCTTTTTCCCATGATTTGATCCAGTCAATAAGGGCTTGGATAGCTTCCTTGTTTCCAACGACCTCTGCCATCGAGCGAGGCTTGTGTTTAACTGCCCAAGCAGCGTACAATACTTTGCACCTATTTCGCCGATTTCATGTCGTTGCCTGCTTCAACAAGCCTCGCGAGCAGGGCGCTGAGCTGAACCTCCTCATCTGAACCTTCGACAAGTCTGAAGTCTATTTCGCCTACGATGGCTGCCAGCTTTATCTTCCATGTCTCCGGAATCTCTGCCCTAAATGTCTCGATGTGGATTTGCCGGATTATGTCGCTACCCGCCACACCGTATTTCTGGATCATGTCACGCAGTTGCTTTCTTGCTTCTATGAAGTCGCCGTCCATTGCAGTCTTGATCAATTTCTGAACGTCAGATGGGTTGGCCTTCCCTGTGATTGAGTAGACGACCTTGGCGTCGACAGGTTTGCCCAACGATGCTGAGGCTTGCAGCGTGTTTATTGCTTTTCGCAGGTCTCCGCCACACACTTCGAAAATGGCTTCCAACCCTTCACTTGCCAGCTTCACATTCTCTTTCTGTGCGATCTCCTTGAGGTAGCAGTCATGCTCATCTCTAGGCAAGTGCGAAAAGCGGAAGGGTGCACACCTCGACTGAATAGGCTCGATTATCCTGCCACTATAGTTCGCGCATAGAATGAAACGACATGTCTCCGTGAAGCGTTCCATAGTTCGCCTCAATGCCTGCTGCGCATCCGAAGTCATGTTATCCGCCTCATCCAGAATCATGACTCTAAACGGGATCTCGCCAATCGACCTCACTCGGGCAAACGTCTTCACTGTTTCCCTGACGACATCGATTCCTCTTTCATCGCTTGCGTTCAATTCCATGGTGTGCTCTCGATATGCATCACCATAAAGGTCTCTTGTCAGGCAAAGGGCTGCCGTGGTCTTTCCGATCCCCGGTGGGCCTGCGAAAATGCAGTGCGGCACGTTCCTTGATTTGACGAAGCTCTTCAAACGTTCAACTATCTCTTTCTGGTCAACAATGTTAGCCAGGGTCTTGGGGCGGTATTTTTCTGCCCACATCTCAAAACTCAAGTGAAAAGCCCTCCCTCACAGCCAATAGTAGTTGAGACCATTAATAAATGCTGTTTGCAGATGCACAAGAAGAGGCTAGGTGGAAACCACTACCTTGTCTATCACAACTGAGGGGCATATAATATTCCCAGAGGACTTCAAGTCGTTTCCGATGGCTGAGACTGAATTCAATGAATCATAGAGATTGCCTGCCACCGTGCATGGTTTAAGCGCGTACGCCACAGCTCCATTTTCAACTCTGAAAGAGGTGCCCGCAGTGACCGAAAAGTCACCAGTCACCGCATTCGAATGCCCCGAACCCACTAGTGACCCCTTCACAAGAACACAGTTCCTCGCTTCGCTCAGCAACGCATTCAGGTCGCCCCTGCCCGGGATTAGGATCAAGTTCGAGGGGCTTGTTATTGGCTGGTTGGCGTAGGCCACTGAACCAAATGCCCTCTGCCTACTCGCATTCCCCGTGCTTCTCACGCTGTCCCGCTTCGCAGAGTAGTTATT
>CAYHAK010000067.1:0-7323 GCA_964354625.1 uncultured Candidatus Bathyarchaeia archaeon | reverse complement strand
CGGACACCAAGGCATCCTCTTGGGAAGAGGAAACCAGCAGATAAGTCCAGAAATCATCAAGCGAGTCGGGAGGGAACGGATTCTCGTTTTGGCAACGAAGGGCAAGCTTCAAAGCATTGAAGGAGGAGTACTGAGAGTCGATACGGGCGATGCGGAGACAGACGAGATGTTGAGGGGATATGGAAAAGTCGTCACGGACTACAGAGAATGGCGGCTAGCGGAGATTCGATGACAGACCGTTAGGCTGCAGACTCGCCGCCTCCAGCGTGGGACACGTTTATATATTTCTTGGAAAATCGGTATTCTTCATGCCAAAGCGTGGATTCAGCAAGCATCGAAATTCAATATTGATATTGATCGGCATTATTGTCGTTGCGGTGTTAGTTGTTTACAGCTTGGGCTACAAGCCTCCGAGAACAGGCACCACCAAGGTTCGCCTCATGACAACCATGGGAAACATCACGATCCTGCTGTTCGACGATGTGCCTATCACGAAAGCGAATTTTCTGAACCTCACCCGAATGGGAACATATGATAACGTCACCTTTCACAGAGTGGTTCCCGGTTTCGTGATTCAGGGAGGAGATCCCACAGGAACTGGGTATGGAGATCCGAGTATAAGGGCGATACCTGACGAGTTCGTGGCCAACAACAGAAACGACAACAGCACCGTGGCCATGGCAAACGCAGGCGCGAACACTGGAAGCAGCCAATTCTTCATCAACCTCGCCAACAACAACGCCGCCCTTGACACGAAGCACCCGGTCTTCGGCACGATAGTAGAAGGAATGGACGTTGTCATGGCGATCAGCAGAGTGCCTCTGGTTCAGGGCACAGAGAAGCCACAGCATGACGTAAGAATAATCAAGGCAGAAATAATAGGGTAGAAACAGGGACACAGGCCTAAAACCAACTCCAGCCACGCAACTACAGATGCCTTCTAAAGGTTTCGGCAACAGTCGAGTGCATACGAGAGTACAAGTGTTTCGTGGATGCCCCGAAAGATGCGCGTGATGACGAAGGCCTAGGCTCCGAATTTGCTGGCTTTGCCGATTAGGTTCATCAGTATGGGCATCAGGTCCATGCCTCTTATGCGGCCGAGCCCGCCTTCGGCGCAGGATCGTTCGTCATACTCCTTGACCTTGTCGAAACGGACGTATGGGCCTGTGATGGATATGGGTACAGGGTCGCCTTCGTGGTTCCCGGTGAGGCACGAGGTCGTGTGGTCAGCCGTAACAGCCACGTATGTATCGTTTGGGTCAACGTGGTCAAGAAGGTAGCCCAGCATGCTGTCGATTTTTCCGATGACTTCGACCTTCTGTTTCGGGTTCCCGTCGTGGCTGGCAACGTCGGTCGCCTTCACGTGCAAGAGCACAAAGTCACAGCTTTTCAGAGCATGAACTGTGGCACGCGCCTTGGCCACGTAGTCAGTCTGAGGCGTACCCGTAGCGCCCTTAACTTCCAACACCTTCATACCCACGGCTTTGCATACGCCTCTGACAAGTGGCGTAGCGGCGATGCCTACGGCTTTGACGTCGTATGTTTGGGAAATGGGCTTGATGTTGGGTATGGTGCCTACGCCGCGGAGCAAAACCATGTTGGCTGGTGGCAGTTTGTGCTTGATCCTATCTTGGTTGACGGGATGGTTCCTCAGAACTTGGTGAAAATCGTGTGAAAGCTCGTTAACGATCTTCGCTGTCAGCTTGGCCTCGGAGCTGTTGTCCAGAGGCTTCACTTCTGCCGCCTTCTCCCCAACTACGCTTGGGTCCGAATCGCTTACGGCCGTTGACAGTTTGGGTCCGCGGATAATCAGGACTGCGCGATGCTGTATGGTGCTTCTGAAGTGGAACCTGGCCTTTGAGGCTCTTTTGAGTTTGACTTTGTTGAGGCTTTCTGCGAGTTTGGCTGCGTCCTCGTTTGCGATTCTTCCTGCGCGTCTGTCCGTGATGATCATGTTTTCGTTGACGGCGGCGAAGTTGCATCTGAAGGCGACGTCGCCGGGCAGAACCTTCACGCCTGAACCCGAAGCCTCCAAGGCGCCTCTCCCAGAGTAGACCTTCAAAGCGTCATAACCCAACAGTGCAAGCGTTGCCGTGTCACTGCCCGGAGGAACACCGGGCGAGATCGGATCAAGTATACCGCAGATTCCGGTTTGTGCCAGCCGATTCAAAGAGGGCTTGTTTGCCGCTTCCAGCGGCGTTTTCCAACCAAGTTCCTTGATCGGCCTGTCTGCCATTCCATCCCCGATAACCAAAACGGCCTTCAAACCAAACCACGCCATTGCCTGCGAATGGTGAACAAAACAAGTTTAGAGCGGGAGCAGTTAAAACACTTGCGCACTCTGCAATTAGAACCTAACGTTGAGGCAACAGAATAACGCTTAATAGCCTCCCCTGGCACTTTCACTGCAAGTGGTTGACAATGGGGCATTGCGTTCCTCGTTGCTAAATTCTCACGACACTTAGCCCACATTATGATTAGTTTTTCGCTACCATTATATTCAACCACCATCGAACATCTGGAGAGATAAGAAATGTCAGACACGGGAATAACCGTCAAAAAATCTGAGGACTTCTCAGAATGGTACACGCAAGTCGTTCTCAAATCTGAGCTGGCTGACTATGCGCCTGTCAAGGGCTGCATGATCTTCAGGGAACACTCGTACGCCATCTGGGAAAAAATCCAGGAAATCTTTAACCAGAAAATAAAGCAAACAGGCCACAGAAATGTGTACTTTCCGCTTTTCATACCGGAAAGCTTCCTGAAAAGCGAGGCCAAACACTTCGAGGGCTTCGTGCCCGAAGTGGCCTGGGTCACCATGGGCGGCGACACGCCTCTTGAAGAGAAACTGGCCATAAGGCCCACATCAGAAACCATCATCTACGCCACGTACGCGAAGTGGATCAGAAGCTGGCGAGACCTGCCGATCAAGCTGAACCAGTGGTGCAGCGTCGTAAGATGGGAAACCAAGGCCACCAAGCTGTTCCTCAGAACCCGCGAATTCCTCTGGCAGGAAGGCCACACGGCGCATGCCACGAAAGAAGAAGCTGACCGGGAAGTGATGGAAATCCTCGACGCATACAGGGACGTGATGGAAACCTACCTAGCAGTCCCAGTGCTCGCGGGAAAAAAGACGGAAATGGAGAAATTCGCAGGGGCATTGTATACGACTGCGCTTGAGGCGATGATGCCTGATGGAAAGGCCTTGCAGATGGGAACCTCGCACCAGCTGGGCCAGAACTTCTCAAAGGTCTTCGACATCAAGTTCCTCGACCAAAACGAGAAGGAACAGCATGTCTGGCAGACCTCATGGGGCTTCTCCACGCGCGTGATAGGCGCACTCGTCATGGTGCACGGCGACGACAAAGGGCTAGTGTTACCTCCGAAAATTGCGCCTGTCCAAGTCGTGATAGTGCCAATCCCCTACAAGGGCACCGAAGCCGAAGCCATCAAAACCAAAACCAAAGAAATCCACGAAAAGCTAACGGAAATCGGCATAGCAGTTGTCCTAGACGACAGACCCGAATACACGCCAGGCTGGAAATTCAACGAGTGGGAACTCAAAGGCGTGCCCATAAGAATCGAGATTGGTCCACGAGACCTCAAGCAGAGACAGGCAATGTTGGTCAGACGGGACACCCGCGAAAAGACTGCTGTGAAAGATGAGGAAATAGCGGATGCTGTTGTGAAACTGCTTGAGGCGATCCAGAACAGCCTCTTCAGCAAGGCCAAGAAAATCCTGCAGGAAGAAACAGTCACCGTTAGCACGTACGAGGAGTTCAAGACAGTCTTGAAAGACAAGGGCGGCTTTTTCAGAGCCTCGTGGTGCGGCCAATCAGCATGCGAAGAGAAGATCAAAGACGAAACAGGAGCAACGATCAGAATCGTGCCCTTCGAGAGAGAGAAGCCTTCCGCGAAATGTATGCACTGCGGCCACGAAGCAAAGGAAGTAGTGTACTTCGCCAAATCTCACTGAGCAGGCTATCGCACAACCAAGCCTCTATCATTTCCTCCTTGGAAAGAATAGCACGCGCTAAAGACGCCTCACTCGGAAAGCTTCACTTTCCTCAGCTGTTTGGCGGCATCCTCCAGCCCGAGCCTTTTCAGCGTTGATTTCTTTGGGATGCCTCGTTCGTCCCAGCCTCTCTTAATGTAGTACGCCTGCAGCATAGCGTCGTATTTCGCTCGGTCAAGTCTGGAACCCTTTAGGGAGCCTTTGGTTAGCGGTTCTTCGAACCATCTTGCCGGGGGAACATCCATTTCGCTGGTCCAGTTTTTGCCGAATTCACGAATCCAGAAGGCTCGGGTCAAGTTGAAGATCCTGTCTGCAATCAGCTTCAGGCCGTCCAGGGTCGCATCCAACCCTGTGGCAGCATGCAGAAACTTGGTGTACCATTCAAGCTCGAAGCCAACCTCGATCCAGGGAAGCCTGCAAACCGTCAGAGACTCGAAAATCCCGGCACGAATGCGCTGAAGCTCTATGACTTTTTCGACCTTTTCGATGCCATAGTTTTCTCTTCCAGTCTTGACTTCCCATGAGATGATCCACGCGTCTTTGTGGTGGGCACCGATTGATGAGGTTGCGTAGGCTAGTGCCATGCCTGGCGTGGTGTGGCAGTCGTAGGCCGAGACTTCAAGGCCTTTGACGTGCATCGCCCAGCGGCCCGAATTGCCGCCTAGCTTCTCGGATGCCGACCGGACGCCTTCAGCGAGCAGGTTGCCTCTGAAGCCGCGCCTGTGGGCGATATCCCCGATCAAGACCTTGGTTGCTCTGAACTCGCCCCAAGAGATCCTCTCATCAATAAGCCTCTTCTCGGAAGCCTCCATAGCGAAACCCAGCACGTTGCCCAGCGAAATGGCGTCCAAGCCATACTCGTCCGCCAACCTGTTGAGCGCCGCCACCTGCCTCAAGTCACCCAACCCGATGTTTGAACCTAGCATCGCCACGTTTTCATAGTCAAGCTCGGACTTTTTGCGATCAGAGTCTATGACTATGTTCCCGCAGGTCATGTTGCACTGAGGGCAGCCGCGTTGATCGACCCTCAGTTTTTCCATGGCGAAACCGCCTATCGCGTCGGCCTTTGCGAAAATGCCTTCGCTGTAATTGTACGTAGGAAGAACGCTGTTCTCATGGCTCCATTCGATGGTGCTCATTGTGCCCTGGCGTTTCCAGAAGGCATAGTTGGGTTTGGTCATGATTTCGCGGTAGGCTTCTGCGCCCAGATCCTTCATCTCCTTAGGATAGGCCGCAGGCAGGTCGCTGGCGCCCATAAAAACGACAGCCTTGAGATTCTTTGAACCCATGACCGCTCCCATCCCAGGTCTTCCTCCTGCGCGGCCCTCTTGAGACACGACGTTCGCAAAACACACGAGGTTCTCTCCTCCCTGACCTATGCACAAGACACCGGCAGCAGGACCGTAAAGTACTCGCAGTTTCTTTTCGGTTTCAAAGGAGTTCAGGCCCCACAGGTCTTTGCCGTCTAGAAATTCCACAGAACTATCGTGAACCAATAGGACCGTTGGCTTGTCGGCCTTTCCCTCTATTACGGTTGCGTCGTAGCCAGCCTTGCGCATCTGAACCGCAGCCTGCGTCCCAATGCTTCCGTCTCCGTAGCTGCCTGTCAACGGGCTTTTCGCGGCCACAACCAGCTTACCGCTGCTCGGCAAGGCAAAACCGGTCAGGGGACCAGCGGCGAAGATGAGTTTGTTGAAGGGAGACAGCGGATCAACGCCTTGTTCCAATTCGTCCCATAGAATCTTTACGGCGAAGCCTCTGCCGCCGAGATAGTTTTTGGCAAGGCTTGCTCCGTAACGGTCAACCCCGGCCTTACCCTTGCTTAGGTTCACACGCAAAAGCTTACCAGTCCAGCCATACATACTCTTAGCCAGCCTCAGAACAGATACATAGTCATATCTGCCTGAAAGTAAATAAATCTAATGACAGTGGACGGTATCTAGATCACTAGCTTCTCAGGCTCGATATTTCGATTCTTCAAGCCCAAGTCGCTGACCCCGAATTTCCCGTCTCCATAGAGCATGACATATTCTTCGCCGTTGTAGAGCGCCGCGGCGATTCTTCCTATTGCGTCGGCTTTGAGTATGCCGCTTCCGCTGGCACCGCCTACGACAATTAGGCCGTTTTCCTCGAAGATCAGAGGCTGGCCGTCGATGGTGTTGATCTCGTAGAGGCCTGCGAAGGCGGAAAAAGGCTGGCAATCTGTTAGCTGCGGAAAATACTTGACCATGACCTGATACAGGCCGAAGCGGTAGTAGTTCTCTTCAGGCTCGGGGTTGTCCTCGATCTTGAAGGCTCTTGGAAACTCGTCAGCATAGGCTAGCCACAGCGCGTCTTCCTCAGGAGCAGGCCGGATGTAGGCAGAAGGCTTCGGCAGAATCGTAAACGGCAGGCACCCAGCATCAGTAAACTCTCTTGAGAGGAGGAGCTTCCTTAGAGCTTCGGTCTTCGCCTTAATTGAAAAGACCTGCCTCTTCTTGGCCTTGATGAAACACTCGATCCCAAGAGGGTCTAACAACTGAGACATCCAAGCTCCCGCCGCGAGTATAGTCTTCTTGGCCTTGATCAGTCCCTTGATGGTTCTTACCCCAGTTATCGTAGAGTCTTGCCAGAAGTAAGGTTCGCCAGGCATCCCCAATGGCTGCCGTGGCTCGACGAGGACTTCCTTCACGTCGGCGCCGTATTGGATTTTGCCTCCAAGTCTGAGAAACTCCGACTCGTAAAACTTGACCAGCGAATCAACGTCTATTAGACCTGCCTTCGGG
The DNA here is from genome assembly GCA_964354625.1 of uncultured Candidatus Bathyarchaeia archaeon. Lineage (GTDB taxonomy): Archaea > Thermoproteota > Bathyarchaeia > Bathyarchaeales > Bathycorpusculaceae > DATKKK01. Next base: position 543 of record CAYHAK010000067.1, on the reverse strand, counting down.
ATCACTATGCCTTTGTGAACGTTGCCTAATCCCATCATCTGCGCCTCTTCGTCGCCTGCGAAGTTGGTGTTCATGCCAAGCTTTCTCGCCAAGTCGCTTTCGTCATATTCTGTGTACGTGAAGCCTCTGTCCGCCAATTCCTTCAATACCGGAAGCATCCTGCGGTAGCCATCCTCATCAAACATCCACAGGTAGCCAGCCCACCTTAGCTTCAAATCAACGTGCAAATCGTCTTGAACATGCTTGTAGAATTCAGCTGAGGAATCAGCCATAGCAAAATTCGTGCGAGAGTGGAAGAGACAGCGGAAGGCAGCTGCGCTTTTTGCGGTGCTGCCTTGACCTGCTGCACCCAGCTTGTCAACAACCAAAATGTCTAGTTTGGGGTTTCTGCTTTTGAGATGGTAGGCCGTGGCCAAGCCCAAGATGCCTGCACCGACCACGACTACATCGCATTCTGCCACGAGCCATTCCTCCAAGAGGGGATTAACTTGTTAAAATCCAGATGGAATTTAAACCTAACTATGCAACCGAATCCGAAACATA
>CAYHAK010000066.1:0-7332 GCA_964354625.1 uncultured Candidatus Bathyarchaeia archaeon | reverse complement strand
ACTACTTACTCTCTTACTCTCTCAAACAACCACTTACTCTTACACACTCACTCACACTCACTCAGCGCGCGCACATCCTTATGTTTGACTTACCTTCTCCAAGAACTTGGTGATATGTGGCAGGGTTATGCTGCTTTGAATGATTGCGTCTCGGTGATTGAGGCCTGGCAGAGAGACAAAGGTCGCATTAGGCATGCTCTTGACGCACTGCTTAGCACCTGAGTACGCCTCGTCATCCTCCCCAGCATAAAGCAGGCATGGCATTTTCATGGTCGACAGGACCTCCTCAAAGCTGCACGTAGAAAGCTCAGACGACAACATGGCCACAATTGCCTCTGGGTCGCTTGCTAAAAGCCGAGTTCTCAATGTCGGAGTCATCTTAGGTCCAAGCTGCTTCTCCACGTCGGCAACTAAAGCATCCTTTCCTTTCTTGTAAAGCTGGATTATGGAGTCGAGTTCTGCTTGCTCATCTGTGTTGGGTTTGTAGGCGTGGTTCCCGCCTATTATCAGAGAGTAGCAACGCTTTGGGGCATACTTGGCAATTCCAAAGCCTATCCCCCCACCCATCGAGTAACCAAAGAAATGAGCCTTCTCCACTCTCAGCTGGTCCAAAACAGCTACGACATCTGCCACTAACAGCTTCGTCTGATAAGCTTTTGGGTCGTGGGGCTTGTCGCTGGCTCCGTGTCCTCGGACGTCAATCAGGATAAGCCGATACTTCTCTTTCAGTACTTCCACATATCCGTACTCACGAAATGCTTCCAAGTTCGCGCCGAGGCCATGCAGCAGCACGAGTGGGGGTCCATTGCCTTCAACCTCATAGTGAATTCGGACTCCTTGATTGCTAGCATATGGCATAGTTATCACCGAGGTCTGTTTCTGTGTCAAATCATATAACTATTGGGTTCTGCAAAGATTTCTGCAACTTTCCTGCGTGCGCGAAAGACCTCTTGTGCTAGAGTTTTAAAAAGGAAGGTCGCAATCATATTCTTTTGTTATGCATTACTCGTTGGTTCACTATCCGAAGTTTGAAAGGAAGACTGAGAAGAATATCGAGGCTTTTCGCAGAAAATATGATTCGTTCGTAGACTGTTGGAAGCCACACATAGCGTTCATATTCCCAGTTCCCTGCAATGAGATTGAAGAACGCGCGCGCGAGATAAATGGAAATTTCAACAATGGCTAAATCACGAAGCACAGCAGTGAATAGTGTATAACATGCAAACCAAATTCTCAATCTCACAAAAACGCTCCGGACAGCACAGAAAATCAAGAAACGGATAGATATTCGGTAATTCATCATTCAGTGTCTTTGAAAAAAGGGGGATTGCGCGGGAGACATCTCCACTCTATTGTGGAAATAAGCATTCTCTACCTGTTTCTCAGCGTTTACCCCATATTCTTAATCATTTGCGTTTTCGGAAAAGGGTACGGAAGAGGAAAAGTCTGTTATAGCCGAGGCTGGTTGCGTACTCGCGAAATACGCCAATCAGCTCAGAGGAGATAGAAGCGAGCTGCACTAACTTTGGAAACGGACACATACCCCCCACGTCAAAACCTTCACAAACACAAAGATAGTCGTCGCGTAGGCAGTAGCCGTAGCACATATTTTGTGGGGGTCGTCGTTAAACTCTGGGTAGTCGAGCAAATGATATTGAGGTTTATTCACAAAGCATTTAACGTGAGTCTGAACAACGTATGTGCAGGGATAAGGAAAAATGAACAAATCCTTTGGTATGTTGTTAGTGTTAATGCTGGTCGCATGCACTCTAGCAATCGCGCACGCGGCTCCTCAAGGACCTGGCGACGTAGACGGTGATGGTGACGTAGACATCCAAGATATTGTTTTGGCTACTACTTCTTACCACTCTGTGATAGGCGACCCCGACTGGAACCCAGACGCAGACCTTAACGGAGACGGAAAAGTCGACATATTCGATTTGGTCACTATTATGCGCTACTATGGAAGCCACTACGCATAGTTCCTTTTTTTCTCTTTTTTTCTGCGCGCTCGAGCGGTTTATCTTCACTTTAACTGCTGTCTCCCACTCTCTCCGTCTTCCTGCTGTGTCGTTTCGTCCGAGACCTTTTACGGCAACGTCGTCAAGTGACGTTTGGGCGTGACGTCTTTGCTCTCCACAACTCAGATACGGAGATTCTACGAGCTACATCCCCTCGCTGTTCCCTCTTTTTGGAGTTTGAGCAGGAAGCATTTCCGCGTCCGCGTTGAGAGAGGCAAATTCGTCAAGCTCAACAAATTCGAGAATCGCCTCACCGCGCAGGATATCCGGTTTTACTGTGCTAAGCTCAGCCCGCAGCATGTTTACTTTTCTGTTCTCAACTGGCTCTTTCCGGAACGAGTAGGCAAAGAGTACAAGGCCCGCTACTGTGGCCCCTTGAACGGCGAATATGTTATTGATGTGGATGTGTTTATGGTTCTGTTTAGGCATAATCACTGGGTTGACGAGGACTGGAACGTCTGCGAACAGTGCTTGGACATGGCGCGCGCGGAAGCAGCTACTGCTGGAATCAGTGTTCTATCAATACTTGGAAGAAGCAGCCAGCGTGGTAGGCGTGGGGCGTCTTTGCTGCAATGAGGGGTTCTTCCATAAGTCTTAAGAATCGTCAAGTTCAAAGGAATCAACCAGTGTGTGTTGGGAATTGGAGAAAATGAAGAAAGCCAGCATGTTCACGCTTGTTTTTCTCGCTGTCCTTCTAGTTGAGGTGAATGTTCAGTTGTTGAGGTCCTGCTCTGCAGTTGCCTAGCTTCCTAGAGTAGCTCCAGGCCAGTTTCTACATTATTCAATGAATATGACGGCCAGCGGCAATGACACCGAATTGATTGCTAACATGCAGCAACCACAGGACTGGGCAAATGTCACGGTCGTCAGTGTTTCAGGCGCCAATGTGACATTCCAACAGGTTTTATATAACGCAACGACCACCCAACCAGAAACAATAATATATGACGTTGAAAATGGTCAAGGCAACGGTTCAGTGTCGTGGTATTCTGTTTTGTTTTTTGCGGCAGACCTAAGCGCAGGTGATCTCATCTACATTAGATCTGAAGTCGTTGTTGTTAATGAGACTGTTGCTGCAGACTATCTTGGCCAGCAACTTGAAACGAATCACCTAACGGGTAGTGTTAACTACACTAATATTGACTATTATGGCTACATGGTCAATGCCACCTACACGGGGCATTTGTTTTTGGAGAGAAAGACAGGAATCATGTTAGATTACCATGTTGTACAGGATATTAGTCGTCCAGACGGTGCTGGTGGTGTTCTGACAACAAATTGGGTTCTTCGGGAGCTAATCTTGTCAGCGATACCTCCGCCTCCAGTGATCCCAGAGTTGCCGTCATCCGCTGTTCTGGCGTCATTTGTGGTGGTCACGCTGCTGGCGGTCATAGCCTACAAGAGAAGGACACGCGCTTAGTTGCAGATTCGCGTGCGCGCTCTCAGTGAAGTTTCCCGACATTGTCTTTCTTGTTGCGTGTTCAGTTGAATCCTAGCGCGCTGTTAGTTAGTCTGGGCAATCGGCCTAATACGCCTGCATTTATAGCAAACTCCATCTTCATTGAGATTGATTGCCTGACAATCAAGACAAACCCAAGTGCTTTTTGAATCCGTAACATGGGCGACCCGTCTTACAATCTCCTTATCCCTTTCAAAACTCCTATAAGCATCGTCGCTCGTACGGCTCTCGTTTCTTCTTCTGACAGAAATGACATAGAAGAACAGCATTAAACCTAGTCCATCAAACACGAAGCCAAATGGTTCAAAGAAGACGAACTCCAATGTAAGTCCAATTCCACATAAAAGAAATGAAAGGGCCAGCAATCCATAATTCATGTTGAATCGACTACTCCTTCCAGTTTCATTGAGCCTCGCCCCACTCAGAACAGCCAGCCACTGCACCAAAACAAAAAAACGCCCACAACAGTAATCACGAGTCCGACGAACAAACCCTCCGATGCCATTCCCTCGTCTTCATTCCTCAATGCAACATACATTATTATGCCACCCAACAAACCGAACAGCACAGGCACTAAGTACCACCAGTACGTTGGTAGCATGCGCTCAGGCTCAGATGAACCTCTAAACTCGTACGGTGTCTGCATGATATCAGGATTAGCGCGTGCGAGTTCAGGAACTATATTCGGTGGCAAATCTGTGACTCCAGCTCCCTTCAGCCCTGCTATTTTGTTATCCAGAGTTTTGAGTGCTGCCAAAAACGATTGTTCTCCGATTTCACCATTGGCGTGCAGAACTGTCAATCTGCCTATTTCGTTCTGGCACTTCTCAACTTCACGGTTAATCTTGTCAGATGCCTATTTGCTAAAATCTTGTTTCCCCGACTCATCAAGATACATACATCTAATAGAGCATGATTCTTGAACACTGCACACATAACAGCAGTGGTTCTTCAAGAAGCTCCTGCAAAAACCTATTTCTGCGTCTCATGCCTTCAAACGATTCGGATATTGCCCCACAGATTCGGGTGCCTACAAGATACTTGCAATCAGCTTTCTTGTCCATCGTGAGTTAGTTCCTCTATAACATACCAGAATCCCAACTGCAGGTTTATGTCCTTCTTAGTGTAGGCGCACGGCCTAATTGGTGCCCATCCACAGGACCCTGGGTACGTCAAAACCTTCAACATCTCGTCAAAAGCCCGTCGCAAGCGAGTAACCGCAGCATATGTTTTTTTGGCGCGGACAGCAAAGGGGGGGGAAACGGTGGGGTTTGACTAATCGCTTCTGAGGTATACGGTCACCTGGACACTTACCCAGCAAACGCTTGTGGTTGAAGTTCCACTTACGGTGAACGACATAAAGGGTGCCTTGACCCCCAAGTATGAACCTTCAGACCAACGGGGCATCCCAATAGAATTCAGGTAACCGTTGTCGACTTCGCCCGTCGCCACTGGTGATTGTGTGCTGTTGTAGGGAAAAATGCCCTGGAAAGCTTCGTTGGGCGTGCCGCCGTACTCATCTAAGTCCCAATATACTCCACATAATTGTAGTTTCACTGTATACGTGCCTTGGCCTGCTGGGCCAAAAACTGGAGAAATCAAAATAAACGCTTTGCTGAAGCCGCCAACATAATTACCAAAGAACCCAGCATAACAAGTCCCTCCTATGAATGATATGTTACAGACTGGCATTTTGATGATTTTGTACGCGGGCTCGGGCTGCATCGTTGGCCAGTTTGTCACGTTCACGTACTTCGTCGAGTCTCCACTCATGCCGTAGATGCTTGTCATTTGCACAACGTCGTAGATGCTGATTTGTCCATCTCCGTCCAAGTCGACCCAAGGGTCATACTGTGCAGTCTGGCTTTTCGTTGGAACGACAATGAACAGCATGACCGTCAAGCAGAATGTAGCCAAGACTGCGACGATCAAATCCTTCTTTACCATAAAATCACCTCCCCTTTTTTCCATGTGCAAGAGATAGATTACAGCCCGAGTGATAAGAGGCTTCTGAAAGAGAGTTCTATGAGTAAGCGCACCCTAGTGCACTTCGTTAGCAGATGAGCTGAGCGCGCGCGTGCCAAATCAGGAAGACGAAGCTGAAGGCAAAGATTACACCGGAGACCCAGATGTACTTTGCCCAGCTGGTTTTTTGGGGTTGTGGGTTTTTGGTTGTTGGGATTTCCTGAGTTGATTGGTTCAAGCTTCTCTCACTTTATACTAGGGTCAAATCAAGCTTGGTTGGTGCACGCCATTCCTTCTTTTTCAGGTTAGTTGGCATGATACTAGCTGCAATTGCTAGTATGGGTCCGATGATGAGCCCGGCCCAAATGAACAGTGCTGCGAAGCCTAAAATGACGTAGTATATCCGTTTTCTCACGCTGGCTTTCTGGCTGTTTTTGACCGATAGCCTAAGTGTAACTAACCCGATTGCTAAGGGAATGATTGCGAAAATGAGGGTAACTAGGGCTTCTGTACCTATGGTTATCCTTATGGCCGCTGCGAGCATCTGGTATAGGGTTGAAGCAGCTGTTCCTATGAAGGTGAGGCCTGCTAAGGCTCCTAGCCAAGCCATTGGGTTGGCGAGGTTGCCTTGTTTCCGAAATAGCCATGTGATGAGGATTATGCCGACTACAAGTGCGGCTATCATGGGAGTGAAAATGAGCGCAAGGCTTTGTCCTTCCCACTGGTATATGCTCATGAGGTTGAACGGAATCAGTATCCATTCGTCAATAGTGTAGGTTTCACGATCTCCTACGGCCAGACCGTAGTTTCCGCCTTTGGGCGTGTCGGATTGCTCGTAAACGACGAGGTAATATTGACTTGAAGTGGGGTTTTCCAAGGTTTCATCTGCTAGCCCTATGAATGTGCTGGGTGAGAATGGTTCATACGTGGGTCGAGGTTCCGTTTGGTTTGTGAGCTCGGCGCTGGAGCCGGAAGGTATGGTTATCTTTGAGGGAATGTTGCCTTGCGTGACGACATTTGGGCCGATGATAACCAGTCTAGGAGCGAAGGTGGCATCTTCTGGGCGCATGGATTTGTACATAGTGACGTGGATTTTTTGTCCTGCCATTATGTTGAATGTGTAGTATTGGGCGTCTCCGTCGCTGTTGAGTTGAGAGTAGAGTGCCCAGGACTTGGTTGGGTCTGGAATGACGGTGGCTTTGTCGATTGATTCGTTGTCTCCTGTTCCTAAGGGTGCATGAGCCATTACGACTGGAATTAGAAGGAAAAGCATCAACGTAGCTACTCTAGCAGTAGATGGGATTTTTCTCTTCAAAACTCTTCCACTCCGTTCATATTTCTATTGCTTTGTACATAATAATCTTCTCGGGTGAGTCATTTGAGGTAAATCCAGCATTTCGATAGTCTTATCCCAGAGTTCTCTTCTGGAGCTGCATGCCGCAGGATGTTGGGTGCCATTGTGATTCGCGCGCTACAGTCGGGCATTGCAGTAATGGGAAGTCTAGCGCGCGCTACCAAAAAGGCTACCAAAAGCCCATCTTTCCACTAAGAGTAGTGGAACCTCACTTCAACGTAAAAGAAATGGGCTTTCTTCTGCGCAACCTGTTTCTCAAAGAAATGAGCGCGCCTAGGAGAAGGTTTTAAGGTATGTATTAGATTTCATAATGAAATATTCCGTGTGTCATATTGGAGTTGAGTTGATGTCCCTCATAGATGCCGTCCTTAGTAGAAGAAGCGTTAGACGCTATGAGCCGAAGGAGATTCCAAGAGATGTTCTAGACAAGATTCTTGAGGCTGGTAGACAGGCGCCGTCAGCGGCAAACAAACAGCCTTGGCACTTCATTGTTTTGACTGATTCCGAGATCAAGAAGGAATTGTCGAAAGGCT
>CAYHAK010000065.1:0-7363 GCA_964354625.1 uncultured Candidatus Bathyarchaeia archaeon | reverse complement strand
AAAGCCTTCGTACAGCTCCAACCCGAATTCAAGGCAGCTGACGTCGCAATCAAACTTGGAATACTCTAAACTGATGCGAGGAATGATTGATGGGAAAGAGAATTCGTGTTCAAAGACGAGGACGAGGCGCATCCACGTGGAGAGCTTCAACCAACAAAAGAGTAGCACCCGCCAGATATCCACTTTCACTCACGCCAAAAGACTATCTTGAAGCCACACTCAACGGCTTCATACAAGACCTAGTCCACGACCCCGGACGAGGATCACCCCTAGCACTGATACGATTCGAAAACGGGGCAACCTGCTACACCGTGGTTCCAGAAGGTATCCATGTGGGCCAGCAGATCCAGCTCGGCGGCAGATCCTCCGTTGAAGTAGGTAACATACTCCCCCTAGGCAGAATCCCCGAAGGCACCATGATATGCAACATTGAACTCCGCCCTGGAGATGGAGGCAAACTCGCCAAATCCTCAGGAACATACACTACAGTAGTCGGCCACACCTCTCAGGGAACCATGATAAAACTCCCATCGGGAAAAACAAAGTACATAGACGACCTCTGTAAGGCAACAGTCGGCATAGTCTCCGCAGCCGGACGAACAGAAAAGCCTTTCCTGAAAGCAGGCGGACAATACCACTGGATGAAAGCCAAAGGCCACAAATACCCAAGAACCAGAGGAAGAGCCATGATTCCTGCAGTACACCCATACGGAAGCAGCAAGCGAAGCGCACGAAGAGGCACAACGGTTTCACACGGCGCGCCACCAGGACAAAAAGTCGGTTTGATCGCCGCCAGAGGTGCAGGCCGGAAGAAGAAGACTGCACGCTCTGCTGCTATAGCAGAAGGTTTATAGCACCTAAAGTTGCGAGTAGGTTGAAGAGAAATGCCGAAAGACTTCGCATACCGAGGATTCACGCTCAGTCAGTTACAAGGCATGTCCATGGACGAGTTCATCACGATACTTCCGTCAAGACAGAGAAGGACACTTCACAGAGGCTTGAAGCCAGAGCAGAGAATACTGCTGGAGAAAATAAGAGAGTCCCTCAAAGAAGGCGGAGACGCGAAAGTCAAAACCCACGTGCGGAACATGGTCATACTGCCTGAAATGGTCGGCGTCAAAATCCAAGTTCACAACGGCAAAGAATTCGTCGAAGTCCCGGTGAAGCCTGAGATGATTGGCCACAGCCTAGGCGAATTCGCAATCACAAACAAGCCAGTAAGACACGGAACGCCAGGCATCGGCGCCTCTCGGTCATCGATGTATGTCCCGCTAAAGTGATACTGCCTTACCTGTTTTCTTAAGCGCTGTAATCCTTCTCAGAAGATTTCTTGGCCGGCTGCTGCTGAGGTTGCCCTATCTGCGGCAACGGAATAGGAGGAGGAACGTTCAACGTTCTTGACATCATCACAGATTCTAAGAAGACAACGTTTGATATTGACTGCAGTATCATCGGCGGTGGAGGTTTCTTCTCCTCGTACTCCCTGTAAATCTGTTCTAGCTCTCCCTTCTCACCAACCACGTACGCCCTTCCTTCTAGGCTCATCAGCGCAATCGAAGGGTTATAATTGATCGTCAGAACGAAAGGGACTTCGAGCGAATTGTCCGCAGCCTTCTCAACGCCAACCAAGTTAAGATTAGTGTTAATCTGAATAGGCGGAATAGGCTTCTTCACGTCCCAAAAACGCTTGGCGGTGACATTTGTGATGGAAACATTCACTCTAATCATTCAGACCACCAAGAGCATGTTCTCTTCGGGGCGATTTAAAGATGCTCATTTCTCAGAAGGCTTGTACTTCGTAAATCCACAGTGCCCGCAAGTGTACCTGTTGCCGTGGTCAGCCATGAAATAGCCTGGGCCGCATCTTTCACAAACTGGGCGCAACCTGCTGACCTTATCGCCTTCTACCTTATACAGTGTGAAAATCTTCTTGTCCTCTTTCTTCTTCCTCGCAGGCTTCGGCGCCTTCTCTTTCTTCTCAGGTTTTGCTTGCTCCGGAGCCTCTACTGGCTCCTCTTTCTTCGGCGCCCCCTTCTTAGCCTCCTCCTTCGGCTTCTCTTCCTCTTTCTTTGGCTTAGGCATATGCTTATCCCTTTACCTCTTCCTTCGGCTTTTCTTCTTTCGGCGCCTCCTCCTTGGGCTTCTCTGCTGGAGGAAGGTTCCTGTTGACGATGTACTCAGGCTCAATCAGCTTGGCCTGCTCGACAGAGTCATAAACATTCGCTACGCCAAAAGCCATGCTCGTCCCTGTTTTTGTCTCAAACTTCCTGATAAAAACCGCATCCACACCAGTCTTCAATGCAGACGCAACTGCCTTTCGGATCTCCAGCCTCGGCGGCGTGCTACCTGTTTCAGCGTGATCCACCCGAAACTGGACTTCATTCCGTTTCAGCATTGGGTTTTGCTTCTCTGCGATGATCTCAATTTTCATGGCCTTTCCTCTGTGCGGTGTTGACTTGATGCCCTATCCTCTTATTTAGCTTTTCGAACAATCTCCATCTCTCTCAGCAGCTGGGCGATTTCTGCCTTTTTTTCAGGTGTTACCTTGACCACGACGATGCCTTCATAGGGCTGACCATACACGACGAAAGAATTCTCTGGAGCATACAAGACAGCAATAAGTGCCAACAGATCCTCCTCGCCATCCACAACAATCTTCATGCTGGCGCTGCCCTTCAACGCGTCCTGAATCGCATGGATGGCCTCCGCCGTTATCGTTGCCTGAGGGTTCTTCACGTGGACCGTCTTGTCCATCGTCAGCCCAACAGGTTCCTCCACCGTTCGCCTCATGCATATATTGTCCACGATAGCTAGCCGCGGAAGAATCTGGTTCTTCACGAGGTTCCTTGAGACAGTATCTCCAACAGAGACTATGTACGGCAGCTCTTCATTTTCTACAGCTTCCTTGAGGCGCTTCATGGTTTCAAAGAAGGAGCCTTTGATAAGTGTGCCTATAGGTTGTTTGAGTCTCTGGCGCAACTCTGGCGTGAGACCATAGGAAAAGCTCATCCTACCTGACCTTTAGCGCATAACGCCCTTTCTCTTTGATATTCATTGATTTCGCGATAGCCGAATTCTCAGGATCAAAAACGATCAGTAAGCCACCAAAATCATCGCTCAAGCTTGGCGATTTGCATCTTGGGCAAGTGTTATCCTTCGTTATGAAGTGGCATGAGGTGCAGGCCTTTTCGCTCAATTCCATCACCTTTTCTTCTGAGGAGTCTCCTCTTTCTCGACTGGTTTCTTCTCGCCTGTCTCCTTCGGTTTCTGCGTTTCGGACTCGAGCCACTCAAGTTTTCCGAGGAAAGGCTGCCTTGCTGTGACACCGATCTTTCCAGAGCTTCCAGCCCTGCCTAAGGAAACTGCCGTTATCCTGACGCGGACTTGATCCCCGCTCATAAGCTTTCGCTTGGTTTCCTTCCCCAACAGCACGCCTTGTTTCTCATCGTACGAAATGAAGTCGTCCATGAGCTGTGATACGTGAAGCAAAGCGTCAATGGGGCCTATGCGTACGAAGGCTCCGAAGTCAGCGATTTCAACAACCTCTCCCTCCACAATTTCCTGAAGTTTTGGGTAGAACGTCAACAGTGAGAAGGCTACCTTGTGGTAGGCCGCTCCATCTCCCGGGATTATCTTGCCAACAGGGCTGACTTTCACCTCAGTGACCGCAATAACGTAGCCCAGCTCCTCGTCGACGACACCCTCATATTTTGCCTTGACTTGGTCGTGGCCTACCGCTTCCAAGGGCTTGCCGAACGTTTCAGGCGGAATGCGAATGGTGTCTTCAAGCGTTATAAGTTTGAACAGGAATCATAGCCTCCCGTCAGTCTCCAATCGAGACTTTTGTCTCACATAAATCACTGGCACATTTATATCTCTTAGCCTCTTCCTTAGCTGTCTATCATTCGTAAAGACTGGGCACTTCCACTCACTCGCAACTCTGACTATCGCGTCGTCAGGATGATCCATCGGATCGTCAGCAAGCTTGCCTATCGTGCACTTTTCGACCAAGCTTAGGGCAATCGATGCGTCCTTTCTCATTTTCGGAGAGCCTTCTTCCGCTAGCTTTCTCAGTTCTTGAAGGATGGGCGAGAGCACAACAGGTTCAAATCTGGTCTTCAATAGTTTTTTCAGCTCTTCGAAGATATCAATTCTAAATTGCAGTGGAACGAACAGCGCGTTAGAGTCCAAGATTATCTTGATGGGCTTCCTTGATTGTTGGGGTTTCGCCTGCATCTATTTTATCATTCCGTACCCTATGAGTCTCCATCTGCCACCCATCTTTCGGCTGATCGCGACTCTTGCGCCTTCTTGCACACAAACTGGCCTTATGAGCTCAAGTGTAGCCGTGTCCTTCCCGATCGCATTCACTTTCCCAACGGTTATTGCAGCACCCAAGTGCAAGAGCAGGCTCTCACTCACGCTTATTCTGTCAACTTTCATCAGTTCCTTGGTCCCAACTGCACGTTCCAAAACGTGCGTTTCCAACTTCAGCTCCGACTGCGTGGAAGGAAGCATCCCTTTCTTGCCAGCCATGTTTCCGGTGAGTCCATCTGCCTTGGAATATGATGGGTCCAACAGTGTTCCTACACCAACTAGCCCGCCACAGCGGGCTTCCTTCACGCTCTTCCCGCCTGCCTGGAGACTGACGATCTCGCTGAAAAGCGGGTTGTAGGTTTTTCTTCCCTCGACTGCTATGCCCGGCCCAATCTCAAGCTCATCTCCTACGGTGAACCTGCCTTGGAATATTGTTCCTCCGATGATGCCGCCCTCAAGCTTTTCAACAACTGTTCCAGGCTTGTTGATGTCAAACGAGCGGACAACGTACATCAACGGGGGTCTTGTTTCGTCTCGCTTCGGTGTTGGTATGACTTCTTGTATTGCTTGGAGGAGGACATCTACGTTCACACCACGCTGTGCTGAAATGGGGATTATCGGTGCATTCTCGGCAACAGATCCCTTGACAAAGCTCTTGATCTCGTCGTAGCTCTTGCGGGCTCTTCTCTCGTCAACGATGTCGATTTTGTTCTGTACGATTATGACGTTCTTTATGCCAATGACGTTGACTGCTGCCAAGTGCTCCCTTGTTTGCGGTTGAGGGCAGGGCTCATCTGCCGCTATCACAAGAATTGCGCCGTCCATTATTGCTGCTCCTGAGAGCATCGTTGCCATAAGTGCCTCATGCCCAGGGGCATCAACGAAGCTGATTGCCCGGACAAAGGTCGTTTTTGAATCGCAGCTCGGGCACGTTGGCTGCGTCGTGTAGTTCCTGGGCGGCTCGCATTTCGGGCATTTGTAGATGGGCATGTCAGCGTAGCCAAGCTTTATCGTAATCCCCCTTTTTAGCTCCTCACTGTGTCTTGAAGCCCAAACGCCTGTCAGCGCCTGCACAAGCGTTGTCTTGCCGTGGTCAACGTGACCTATGGTGCCGATGTTCACTTCAGGCTGACTTGGCAAGGTTGCGTGTTTTTCGGCGCTCATTTTTCTGCTTTTCCTATAACGAGTTCTCGAATTATTGAAGGAATAAACTGCGGGACCTAATAAAGCTTAAGCGGCGTCGTTTGCAGTTTGTGTCTGTGCCTCAGCCTTCTCAGGGGCTTCTTCCTTCTTTTCTTTTTCCTTGGGCTTTTCCTTCTTGGCCTCTTTGGCTCCCTTTGGCCTCTCTGTGATCTTCACGTTTATCTGTACAATCTCGTCGGTTATGACGTTTCCACGCACGGTTTTGCGTCTTCTCATTCCTTGATCTTGTGGGTTGAACCCCACTCCTCCGCTCAAGACCACGCTTCGGCGAACACCACCGTGAACACTTGGTCTCATTGGGAAACCATCCTTGTCTGAGCCACCCCGTATCTGTGTTTTATGTCCTGGCAGGTTCACTATTGTTCCGTCTATAGTTTCACCTATTCTCCTTCCGATCAAGGGAGCGGCGCGGGCTTCTTCAAGCTCAACTATGCTTGAAGTGCCTGCCTCAGGGTCTGAAACGATTACTTTGAATTTGGCCATTAGCCATGGACTCTCCGGCAATGGTATGCAAATTGGGTCTCTCTCTATTAAGGATTTATGAAAAGTGCATGGGCTTTAGACAAAGACGAAAGCTAACGTGACAAGGTTTTAATGTCACTTCCGAAACGTTGTGTAGCCATGTGGCGTCTGGGGTTTTTCTTCCACGAAATGGGCTTCGGCCTGCTCTCAATATTTCTGCCACTCTATGTTATCGGCATCGGCGGATCATTGCTAGACATAGGCATAATGTCCGCTGCGGCTTTGTTCTTGGCGATACCTTTCTCTTTTCTCTGGGGGTATTTGTGTGACAAGACGAGGCGCTACAAGCGCTACATACTTCTGGCTTTTCTGGCGTCAACCGTTTTGTTGTATGCCTTCACCTTGGCCACGAGTGTAGCCTTGCTGATAATCCTCTACGTGCTGATGTCGATCCTGCACAGCGCCCATGAAGCCCCAAAAAACGTTCTCATCGCGGAGCTTTACTCCCATGAAGAGTGGGAGAGGAAGTTTGCCTTCTACGAGGGCCTCACCGAGGCAGGCTGGCTCATCGGTCTGCTATTGGGTTTTGTAGCAGCGGCCTTCGGGTTCGGGTCTATGAATACCTTGTATCTGTGCAGTGTTCTGAACCTCGTTGCCTTCGTCGCATCGGCTATTCTGGTGACCGACCCTGTTATGATTTTCGAAAGGGGTCTGGTGAGCTTAGAGAAGTCTGTGGGCTTCACTTCGCGTGGGGTGTTCCTGGCTTCAAAGATGCTGGACGGTGTGCCTTCGAACGAGAGGCTGCGAAGAGAAAATGTTGCTGCCTTTTGCGGAGGGCTCATCTTGTTCTCACTGGCGACAAGCATACTATTCACGCCAATGCCTGTATTCGTCTCTAACATTGTCAAAGCCGCCAGCCTTCCAGAAAGCTTGGTTTTCGCCATCTTCGTACTGAACTCAGGTGGAGGTACAGTAGGCTACTTCTTTGCAGGCAGCAGATCAGAGCAGCAGACAGGAAGAGCAAACGTGGGGCGAATTGCGGTTTTCCGCAGTCTTTTGGCCTTGGCGCTAATTGCGGTAGTGCAGATACCGCTCTATAGCGTTGGCCTTGCAACGGGAATCCTGATTCTGTTTGGTTTCGCATATGCGCTGTTCTTGGTTTACACGCTGTCGCTTTCGATGGAGCTTATTCCAACAGGCAAGGCGGGCCTGTTCAACGTCTTGATTGGCCTAGGAGGCGCATGTGGCTCCTTCATTGGGCCTTTCATAGCTCAATTTGACTTCTTGTACGTGTTTCTGGTAGCAGGCATAATCTTCTTGGTCTCGTACATAGCCTTCCAAATATTCGCCTAAGCCAGAAAATCGGGTGCCCGATATGACG
>CAYHAK010000064.1:0-7577 GCA_964354625.1 uncultured Candidatus Bathyarchaeia archaeon | reverse complement strand
ATCCTTTTTTATAAGTTTTAATTTTTTTATAAGCCATGAGTATATGATATACAAAACAAAGTTAAAAATTATCCTAAAAAATTTGAGTCAATAAAGGGCTATCAGAAAAGGGTTTAATTTAATAAAGGTTTTTCAGGTTAAAAATTACTAAAAAACCTATGATTTTTAGCACATTTTCTATTCCTTATAATATTTTAATGTATATCGTTCTTTTTTAGCCTAATAAAATACAATATTAATAATGCAGGGCCAAAAATCCAAGCAGAATAAAGGAATACACGAGAAATGCCAAGCATGACGTACAAAGGCCCACTTATGGTTTGTGCAATCCAAATGCCAAAGTTAAACAGGCTCATGAAAACTGAATATTGTGTTGCACCTATGCGTGGATTTGTTACATCCATGATCATCGCAGATACTGGGGTAATATAGCCACCTTGAAGAAATCCAATAATACAATAAATGAGTGTGAAATATTCCCATGAATTGGTAAAAATAAGCAATACTGAAAAGAATACACTACTGAAAATAAGGATATATAACGTTGTTTTTCTTCCTATTTTATCTGCGAGAATCCCCCCAATAATTGCTCCTATTGCGATTGCGATGGTAAAGAGCATTGTGACAAACCCGATTTGGGCAATATCTAATTTTAGGCCAATATTCATCCATATCGGAGCGATGAGAAGGATCATTCCACTGCTCATCATGAGTAAAACTGCAAAAATCGCTATTACTAATGTTGTTCTTTTCTTAAACTCTTGAATGAGAAGCGCTCCGACTTTTTGTGGTTTTTTCACGATTTTTTTTTCTTGTAATATGAATGAAAAAAGGACAATTGGTAAGATGATAAACCCCGCTGTTAAGAATACCATATTATAGCCAAGAATTTTTGCGATAAATGACAACAATATTGCGCCACCCGCTAGTCCTACGTTCTGTGCAGCGTACGTAATACCATTGATTTTTCCTCGTTCAGTTTCAATCGTAGAACTGATAACCAAAGCATCTAATGAAATGGTGAGGAATCCCACCCCAACCCAGCATATTAATTCAATAATAGCAAATGGTATCAAAGCATTAGCTGGGTTAATAAAAGAAAGAATAAAGAGACAAACAACAGTCAATAATCCACCAGAAATAATAAATGGTTTTCTTCCAAATCGAATGAAATGATCAACGATCCCACCCCATACAAATTTCATGTACAGTGGTATCCACATAATACCAACCACTGCAGTAATCAATGTAAGAGATATTCCCTGATCTAAGAAATAAAGAGGTAAAATTAAGTTAAGAAAAACGCAATTTATACCATATGTGAAATAAAGACTACCAAATAAAAAGTATCTTGAGTAACCTCTCTTCGTTATGTCTATCATGAATATTTTTTTACTCCATAAACTTGTTTTAACATTATTATAATATATTATTTATATATTAATATTACGGATATGTGTTAAAAGAGGATTTTTTCAATTTTAAATGTTCCCCTCGGGAAGGGAATACGAATTTACTGGCAAATTAATTAAGATCGATAGTGCAGGGGAAGGGATTTGAACCCCCGAATGCCGGTCATGACAATGATTGATGGGTAGTCTCCCCATCGAGACTTTAATTTTATCCTATTAAAATTATAAAATTACGCCGAGGAGGAGATTTGAACTCACGTTTACCAGTAAAAAATTTTATTTTATATCTGTTGACCAGGTTTTTTTTGATTAATGAATAGCTACTTATTCAAAATTTGTTAAGCAATAAATGTACATCTTTGAATCAAAAGAGAGAACTGAAATACAATAATCCATCATTGAGAGAGAAAAAGTGCCAGTACCCCGATAGATGGACTAGCACATGGTCTCAATATACTTTAGAGATATCGTATCCAGATTTCACAGGCATGAGGAGGATGCGCATATTGTCTATTTGGGCAGTAGGTACCTACAACGAGCTGACCAGTGTTCTGTGGGTACTCGATCATCGACCGGGCACCAATATTATGATCATATCCAAACCCACTAGAACATTCAGGATGAAACTCAGCTCTATTCCCTACGACCTGGACCCAGCCCGTGTTATCCAGACGCCAGATTTCGCATCCATTACTGAATGGCAAATAACCAACTTGTAAATTACAGGTTCCCACCCAAAGCTTTCCACCGCACTTGAACATCGAATACGGATATTTATTGAAAATATCACCAAAACCATCATAATTCGGTGCACGAGGGTCATTAGTTGCATTATCTCCAACCATGCATGCCCAATTCTCACCCCCTGCGTACCTCCAGATTTCTAAAGCCTCTATCTTGGTTTGCCAGCGAAGTTGCGCAACATCTGTAGTAATCCCAACATAGAGATACTGATCATTCCAGTTTATCAAGTTCCGAATACCATCGTTCTTTTCTTCTCCAGCACCATAATAATATGGAACATCATCAATTTTGATTGGCACTATTTCCCACTCTGCTGGATTGGGATTACCCGTGGAGGTTCGGTAGAGCTGGCAACCCAGAAGACTCCCAAAAGGTATGTTACATACCCCAATATAGAACTGGTCTTGAAACACCTCCATACTCCATGTGTAAAAGTTTCTAACGTTCTCACCAACCTTCTCAACATATCTAAATCCACGGTCAATGACTTTATTCCATTCTCCAACATTACCGGAGTCACTTCGCCAGATTTGAGTGAAACCATCCTCCATAAAATTATAATTCATCGTACCCACATATAATGCATTATGAAATTCCTTCATACACATAACACCAACATTATATAAATCACCAAATCCAGATGGGACAACCAGTTCCCATGTTGTTCCATCAAAACGATAAATTTGACAACCTCCACCAGTTTTTGATCGCCACGTACCCACATAGAGCTTTCCCTTAAATACGGTCAATGCACTAACCGCCCAGTTCTTGTAACTATCTTCATCTTCTCCGAAATCTAACACACAACCATCCCCGATAACTATTGACCATGTAGGATCTATTGTGGGATTGTATTTCCAAAGTTCTCCACCATCGCTATTTAATGCCTTATTATCAACCATATTATTGAAAAACTTCGTCCATCCCTGATTCCCTAGATTTTCAGCCAACGGGAAAAGAGACTCAAGGCATTCGCTATCTACGTACTCATCTTCAGATTCAGTAGGAGGCACCCAGGGATACACCTGGATATTCTGCGCGAAGAATGCGAAATGACCTAATTGTGATATTTCTTCATTAACGGTGAAACTGTAATAGATATTTCTATTGCTGTTAAACACATCTAAATCAGTCACAGTAACAAATAACCCTCTGCTATCTATCATTTGATCACCAATATTGAGTGTCTCAGCGGTCTTCATGGTATCATTGACAAAATAGAGTTGATAAGGACTTGCATAGATGCGATTGTTAATACGTACAACACTACTGGGTGAATTAGCCGGAGTAGTCCGAATCAGCGACGTTACACAGGCACTTGTCAAAATTTCTCTATCGAAGTCGTAGACCTTCACCATATCCCCTACCCTAATCCGATCAATTCTCTTGGTAGAGCTATCCTTCATTGTAATAAGTGTGCTAGCAGAGAAACCACCATATTCTAGGTTTTTAGGAAAAAAGTTTTCATTCATGGTGCCGATATACAGATTATCTTGGAAGATAACTATCCCTCGTGTAGCGTCATTTGACAACGTTCCAAACCCCTCGCCATCATAGAGCAGATCCCAATATGGTTCGTCTAGGTCGTCTCCCCTCGTTGGGAAACTCAGGCTGATTAGAGTCGCTGTTGACGAAATCATCAGCATACAAAATACAATTCCAACTAGTCTTTTTCGCATATTATTTTTCCTCCCTGCCCTTTTGCAGGTATGATTTGTTAACCCTTGTTTTTATTTAAATGTTTTGAAAAGATAAAAATCAGAAACAGAAGCATTGACACGGTTTTCGCTCAGGTTTTTGTGCAAATCGATGATAAAATCACTATATCATTATTGTTCCTTTACCTCTTTAACAGTTCATCTATTTTTTCCCTAATTTCGTTTTCTTTTCCTTATAATAATTCATGATCTTATCGACTTGCTTTGGTTTTAGTTTTTTGCTGTCAATTGCAGGTTGAATCTTATTGTCCTTTAGATTTTTTAACTCTTCTACCGTTTCTGATTTCTTAATACTTCTTTTAAAACTCCAAACAGTTTTATTGACATATGCATATATGAAAATACCAATCGATATAATTCCACTTAATAAAGAGATGATCTGGATTAGCATATCAACTGGTGATGCACCTTTACCGGGATAATCGGTTTTATCTCTTGGATTTGTTCCGGCACTGAATTCTTGGACGTTGGCATATTGGTCCTTATCGACATCCACTTGAGCATCGTCAATAAGATTATTCAACCCATAGAATAACTCCCATATATCGGTCATACCATCATTATCATCATCAGTATCCTCGGAGTCCACAATACCATCTCCATCGGAATCATATTTTGCGATATTAACAGGTAAACTGGTTGCATCAAGAGGATTTGTCCCTAGGTAGAGTTCTTGAAGATCAGTATAACCATCGTTATCATCGTCATCATCAACATTATCTGAAGATCCGTCAGCGTCGCTGTCTTGTTTTTCAATAGTAGTTGGATAACTCTTCTCATCATTAGGATTTGTACCTAGAGAGGTTTCCTGAACATCTGTGTAGCCGTCATTATCATCATCATCATCGATTGAATCAGGTATTCCATCGTTTTCTGAATCGATTGGTTTTGAATTGGAATCTAACGGATTAGTACCCATTATGCCCTCAATAAAATCAGTAAATCCATCATTATCATCATCGTTATCATTTGTATTTGATATCCCATCCCCATCAACATCATCTGGTGTAGGCTGTAATGGTTGTTCAGATGATCCTGAACCAAAAATCGATAAAGATAGACTGTAGTTTCCACTATTAGTGGCTCCGGCATCCATAGCAACGATGGTGTACTGACCTGTATTTTTAAGGATATGTTCGAGCCTGCAACTCCTACCATAAACAAATTCGGTTTCATTCTCCTTCAATCCATTTGGAGAAAATAATTCAACTTTCGGATAGAGGTTGCCGGATTCCTGACTCATCCCTATAACAACAGATTGACCAGCAATTCCATTAAAGATATAGGCATCAAGATCCGCATTTGAATTAATTCTTCCATTAATAATGCTCCTTGAGTCAATCAGTCCCCCATCAGCGTCTTTATTTGACTGTGTGTCACCCGGTATTATTTGAAGAGAAAGACTGTAGTTTCCACTATTAGTGGCTCCGGCATCCATAGCAACGATGGTGTACTGACCTGTATTTTTAAGGATATGTTCGAGCCTGCAACTCCTACCATAAACAAATTCGGTTTCATTCTCCTTCAATCCATTTGGAGAAAATAATTCAACTTTCGGATAGAGGTTGCCGGATTCCTGACTCATCCCTATAACAACAATTTGACCTGCAATTCCATTAAAGGTAAATGAATCGCTATCTGCATTGTTATCTATCACACCAAGGATGGTATCTGCAGAATTAATAGGTCCTCCATCAGTATCAGCCCCATTTGCATCATAAGCGCACATTGATATAAATAAAAAAAGGATTACTAAACAACATAGTTTCTTTTTCATTAGCTAACCTCCGCATATGATTCAATATACGATAATATTACTGATTTAAATATTAATTGTTTCAACCACCGCTCCATTTTTATTACACAAATTTTTTTATCGCTATATTCGCATTGTATCAAAAACCTTTGCCTCTATTCTACTGTTTTGTAACAATTTCTTCTTTAAAAACATATCTTTAGAATCCTGTTTTCTCTGGCAAATCAGTGATGAAACTTTTTCTAATTATGAATATGAATGTTATCATAATTCGCCTGGCCTGGATAATTTATTAAAATTCCATTAAAGCGAACCTTTTCCGTGCCCTTGAACTTATGATTTAATACTTTTGTATAATCATCATAAATATTTCTAGTGGTTAAACCTTCTTCTACCATAATCCCATCATATTTTGGATGGCCAAAATAACAATAAGAAATACTTCCGACCCCTACTATATCTATCTTTAATATGATTTGGTAAGAACCCTCATAAACCTCATCAGTATGATTATCATCTACAAATGACTGATAAGTTCCTTCAAATGAAATTGTAGTGTTTGGAGTAAGTGGGATTTCAAATTTATCCTTTACTGTTATAAATAACTCTGGGATTCCATCTAATGGAGGTACATTCATGAATAAATATTTATTTCCCTGTGAACTTTTGATTTCTATAGTAATTGGACTAGTTTCCTCTGGATTGGTAAAATTATCTGGCCATGCAGAAAAATATGCATAATAATTGTCCTCCATTATCCATATTCCAGCATCTCCCTTAAAGCTACCACATCCACTTGCTATTGCCCTACATGATGCGGGATAAACACCAATTATACTACTTTCAAATCCCTCAAAAAATTCCGTGATGTTATTATTATCAGTATAATCATCTTCTTTGTCACTAGAACCATAAACAGTGATTAAAATATCATCATTACCAATTTTACCTTCATTATCTATAACGGTTAAGTTCACATCATATGTACCTGTGAAATTAAAATTATGATTTATATTCTGTTCATCAGAAGTATCTCCATCATCAAAATCCCAGTTATATGAAACAATATAACCATCATTGTCTTCTCCAATTGCTGTAAAATACACATGCAATGGTGCATATCCAGATTCTGGATTGGCATACGCAAAAGCTAATGGATATGATTCATTAATATTGTCTTTATTTTTATCTTGTGATCTAGTTCCATCATTTATACTATTTTGTTCATTGCACCCACTTAAAAATCCAATGTCAATCATCATTAAAGCAATTATCAATATTGTTATTTTTTGCATAACTTTTGCCTCCACCAATCGATTTGTAACTATTCCTTCTTTAAAAACCTATACATCTAAAACAGAACCCATGTTTTTATGCTAACGATTACAAAAAATCATAATAATTTAAATGTTGCTTTTGGTTTCCATAAAATCACCTTTTTAATTATTCCTTATTTCGATTTCAATTTAGTCCTTTTTTATATATTAATTGTAACATACTCGCGAGCAGGAGTCCACCTTCTATAGGTATCAATTGTGTGTGTGATTTATGCATTCGCTTTAGGCTTCGAATTTTTCTCGTAAAGCCTCTCACCAACGGAGCCTCCAATTGCTCCGAAAACAAATGATAAAATAAATAGAATCCAGTAACTGAATATGAATTGTGATAAGAATATGAGATACATTGGATCTCGATAAATAGAAATTCCGATATTAATGTGTAATAGAATTATACCAGCCACGCCACCTGTTGTGCCCCCTTTCCAGTTAACCCAGTATCCAGCCATAACGCCTGTCACGAAATAGCATAAAACGCCAATCACTAAAAGAATGTAGAAAGACCATTGAGATAATATCTCATAGGGTACGACAATCCCAATCACCTCGCCTAGCACGAACATCAAGGCTGCCCCCGCAAGGACAGATGCGAGGAGAGGTTTCCACTTCA
>CAYHAK010000063.1:0-7804 GCA_964354625.1 uncultured Candidatus Bathyarchaeia archaeon | reverse complement strand
TGGATGCTCTCAGTAACCAACAATTTCGGTCCAAGAACAGTCACAGCTACATTGCGATTCCCGGGCCCGGGTCCAAACATCCCAGGCGACGCTACGGACAGATGGCCAGGTCCCAACTACCCAGAGCAGATGATGATCCGAGTCCAATACTACCCATAGGCACCCAACGGACAAAACCAATTCCCTCTTTTTTGTTGTTGTTGCACAATCCAGCATACAATCCGAACAGCGACATAAACGAGGACAGCCAAATACCCATCCTCGACGTAGTATTATACACGGGCCATTATGGACAGAAATATCCTTAGGTCACGTTGTATACGAAAGCATCAACGAAATACACAAAAATGGGATTTTGTTCGTGCGCGCTCGACACTCCTGCCCACCTTAGGCTTTCTTTTGTGGTTGCTTGGGTTTTCTGGGCAGTTGACAGCCTTTGCATTTTTCCGGGATCTATGGAAAGGTTTTATGGAGAAAGGCTGTGACAAAATGTCACAATACGCCACAGAACTGTGTTGCCACTGTGGCAACACCTATGGAACGTGTGTGAGACGTGCAAGAGGCTCAGACGATATACGAGAAATCGACGGAAACGACAGAAAACGGACAAAAAGCGCGCGCTGTGAGGAGACGACTCCATTTGTCAGGACAATATTTCATACAAAAAACTTATACAGCTACAATCCGACAAGTGACCAACCCAACACCTTGAGGAACACCCTTCATGAACACGTCAACAATCATTTTGGCAGGGGGGTCATCAACCAGACTTGGACAAGACAAGGGGATTCTCAGACTGGCAAATAAGCCCCTAATCATGCATGTTCTGAACGCGGTCAGCAGCCTCGTGGACGAAAAGATCATAGTAACCAGTTCGAAGGCCCAAGCGGAAAATTACGCCAAAATCGTCGGTCCAGACATAGAAGTAATCGTCGACCGGGAAAAGGTACAAACGCCGCTCCTGGGAGCCTTAACAGGCTTCGAGAGGTCATGCGGCACATATTCGCTAGTGCTTCCATGCGACACGCCTTTGGTCTCGCGCGCGATCCTTTCGCTTCTGCTCGAGTTGTGCGTCAACAAGACTGCGACGATTCCGCGCTGGCCGAACGGTTGCATGGAACCGTTACAGGCAGTCTATCATACCAAGTCAGCGTTAGAGGCCGCAAGAAGCGCGATGAATAATGGAGGCTTGAATATGCGAGACATGATTAACAGGCTGGCTGGTGTGCGCTACGTTTCCACGTTGGTGCTGCAACAGCTGGACCTAGATCTCGTAACTTTCTTCAATGTCAATACTGCACTGGACTTGAAAAGAGCAGAGAGCCTGCTCGCGTATAGAAGATAGAACACGGCAAGCTCATTCCCTCTGACTTTTCAGGTATCTTTCCGTTTCCAAGAACAACCTCTCCAAGTCCGTTTCCGTGTGCGCGTTGCATAACGCGCCGTTGTGGGTTGGAAGGAAGAATACGCCCTGTGCGATCAGCCACAGATCGTATTCCAAGAGCTTCTTCCTGTCCGCATTGGCCACGTCTCGCGCATCTCTCAGTTCTCCCTTGGCGAAGTGCACATTGAAAAGCGAACCAGCTCCGGTAACCTTTGCCTCGATGCGACTAGCTCCAAATATCTCTCGAAGGCGCTCTCTTGTTCTGTCTCCAGACCTGTTCAGCTTGCTTGTCAGGTTGCCGTCTTCCAGAAGTTTGAGTGTGACCAGACCTGCCTTCATCGTGATCGGGTTTGCTGCAAACGTTCCGCCATGGAACGAGCAGTTCGGCCTCTCATAGATTTTCGGGTTCATCCTTTCCATGATCTCTTTTCTTCCACAGAATGCGCCCACCGGAAACCCTCCTCCAAGGATCTTCCCCAAAACCGTCAGATCGGGCGTTACGTTATAGTACTGCTGTGCTCCCCCAGGCGCAAGCCTGAACCCCGTGATTACTTCATCGAAAATGAGTAGAGTTCCCTTCTCGTTGCAGTATTCCTTCAGGCTCCTCAGGAACTCCTTTTCAGCCGGTATGCAACCACCGGCGCCGAGGACAGGTTCAATCGTTATCGAGGCCACCTTCTCTCCCTTTAGTTTCTCCTCTACACCCCCAAAGTCATTGAAGGGCAAGACTATCGTATCTTGAAGCGCGCCAGCAGACAAGCCCGCAGATTCCGGAACGTCGTAAGGATACTTGACGCCTATGTGTAGCGCATCGTAACCGCCATGCCATCCGCCCTCAAACTTGGCTATCTTATCCCTTCCAGTATATGCGCGGGCCAAACGCGTTGCGTACATGTTTGCTTCAGTTCCCGAGTTCGTGAAACGCACCATTTCTGCGCTTGGAACCATCTTCACTACTTGCTCTGCCAACGCTACCTCCGTTTCGTGAGATGTCCCAAAGATGGTGCCGTTCGCCAACTGACTCTTGACAGCACTCATCACAGCAGACGGACTATGGCCAAGTATGAGCGCAGTGTGACCGAGCCAGAAATCGATGTACTCGTTTCCATCAATGTCGTAGAGCTTGCTCCCTTTCGCCTTCGCGGTGTAGAAAGGGTAAGGGTCGAAGTATCTGATGCCGTAAGACACGCCTGCAGGCAGGGCTTTCTGGGCTCGTTCAAACAAAGCCTTCGATTTCGAAGTTTTCTGAGCATACTTCTCAACCATTCGCGAAACCTTCTCATGAGGCTTGTTCAGTTTTGCTCCGCTTGTTTATTATGGTTTCCATGGCTTCATTCAGGTCGTATACAAAAGCATCAACAGACTGCCCTTTGTCCTTATCTTTCCGATTCAACAGGATTGCGTCGATGCCTAGCCGCTTGGGAAGCAATGAGTCAAGCTCTAGCTCGTCGCCTATCATGACGGCTTCTTGAGGTCTGACGCCTAAGATCTGCAGCACTCTCTGATACATTCTCGGATTTGACTTGTCGCATCCGGCCTCGTAGCCTGTCATGACAAGGTCTAGGTGCTTTCTAATAGGCAAAAGAGCGTCTTTGAACTTGAAATAGGCTATTGTCGTTACTACAGCTGTCTTGAATCCGCTGTTCTTTGCCATAGGCACCGCGCTTCTGGCATCTTGATATAACTGGTAAGGTCTGCTTTTCAGCAATTTGATGATCTCGCCCAGCGTCTCTTTGTCGACTTCGACTTTCAGCCTCCAAAGAACTCTAGACAAGTAGGCATGCCAGTTCCTGTAACCATGTTTTGGGTAGTCGACAAACGACACGAAACTCCATGCTGCACCAAGTTGTTGCGGCGAGACTTCGTAGCCTCGGCTGAACAAGTATTCAGATAGCTCATTGTGAGTAATCCCATCTTTCACGTAAGCCAGAGTCCCATTCAGATCAAAGAGCACCGCCTTAGTTCCAGCCAAGCGACACGTTCTCCCAGTACTGACCTACTATCCCCGCAACCCGATATTAAATGTCCGCACGGACATAATCTTGCAACAAATCTTTGAACTCCCATGGCGCGCGCGAAGCCGCAATAGAGCATGTGCACAAGCAATGAGGGAAAATCGTCGAAGGTTACCCTTCGGAGCTAAACAGAGACATGCCTAACGCTTTCGTCTACACTGGTTTAGCTTCAGCATTTTGCAAAAGCCGGGTTCAAGGGGATTCTTCGCCGTTCAAAAAGGCCGCCTAATCATGAGACATGTTGTTGACAAGAGGTGAACACTCGGATGTGTCGCTTTCTTCTTCTCCTCACGGACGGTGCCTCACTATGGGATCCGACAGCAAAGCTTTTAAGCAGACCTGAAAAGAGCGTTCACTTTAGGCACTTTCATGTCAGGTTCGGAGCGCAAGTGGCATGAGTATTGAGATGGAACTGGTGTTATCCGTCCTGAAACTGACTGCAAACGGGGCTGTTTCATATGAACTAATCAATAAAGACGCAAATCTCCCCTCGGCCACCGTTCAGAAATTGCTTGGAAAACTGCAAAACGAAGGATTAGTTTATTGCCAGCATCGCCTCGTTGAAGTTGACACTGCCCAACGCCTGAAGCTTGCCATGCATGCGCTGCAGTTGGGTGCCGACCTTGAACGCGTGAGTACTCTCCTGCGTTGGCAGGAATTCGAGGCCATTGCCGCTATAGGGTTGGAACAAAATGGATATAGCATAGCGAGAAATCTGCGGTTCAAGCATGGCGGGAGACGTTGGGAAGTAGACGTTGTCGGGTCAAGAAAGCCACTGGCTGTTTGCGTTGACTGTAAGCACTGGCGACATGGATTGCACCTATCTGCACTTAGAAAGATAGTCAAGGAACAAATGGAACGGACTTCGGCGCTGGCTCAAGCCTTACCGAATCTGGTTTACAAGACCGAATGTGCCTCGTGGAGCCATGCGAAACTAATTCCAGTGGTCTTGTCACTTACGACTGGAAACTGCAAGTTTCTCGACAACGTACCTATTGTGCCGGTTCTTCAAGTACAAGATTTTCTGAATCAGTTGCCAGCTTACACTGATTCACTGTTCTTCGTTAGAGCCTAGGCAGTCAGCTCGACAGCTGCCCCCAAGGCTTGTCCTGGAAGGCCCTTCCTGAATCTTGCCCTAACGAATCCTTTCTTGCCGTGCAAGGCAACGATTCTCCCGATTATCCTGCACTCGCCTCTTTTCCAGGTCAGCTTCCTTCCAACGAGCTCGCTGGCTTTGGCAACAGAAAGTATCTGAGTGAACTGGACTATGCACTCTTTTGATGCCTGAGACTTGGGGCCTACCCTGTAGTTGATGATAACGCCTTGGGTTGATTCAGCCATAAACATGCGCCTTCAAACTGCTCCTGCAGAAGGTGCGATGCGTAGTTTAAATCTATTGTGTTCGCCTTGCATATGCCAAGTCATGGGCATGAGCAG
This sequence comes from uncultured Candidatus Bathyarchaeia archaeon, assembly GCA_964354625.1. Taxonomy (GTDB): domain Archaea; phylum Thermoproteota; class Bathyarchaeia; order Bathyarchaeales; family Bathycorpusculaceae; genus DATKKK01. The sequence continues at coordinate 2,968 of CAYHAK010000063.1, read as the reverse complement.
AAAGCGGGGCGACAAGCTCTGCAATGTAACGGTCTCGATGGCAACGATTCCACCCGTTTTCGGTCATTCTCTAGCTTCCCTTTTCCAGATTGAAGTTGCCTCTGTCTCTCTTCAGGATTCTGGCCTTCTCTGGAAGCCTATTCTTTTCCCAGTCTTTCCAGTCTATTTCTTTGAAAATCCATCGTTTGCCAAGGTGCGCTCCAAGAATGGCGTGCCTTTGCGTGTTGTCCACTGGAAGGAATTGGTCTAGAAATCTGAAGAGTTTGTCGATTTGGGATTTTGGGAAGTATGCGTAGTAGCTTGCGTTTTTGACCTCGAATGCGTAAGTGTGGGGTCCTTTTCTGGCTATTATGTCCGGCAGTGGGCTGAGGCTAGGGTTGCTGACTGGTATGCGCACGGCGTTGTAACCATTCTTTTTCAAGAGCTTCACTAAGACGTTTTCGCTGTAAAAGCCTCTCTTGCGCCATCTGCGGATGGCATCTCTATCGATTTTCCTGGCCATCAGGAGCCTTCTGCTCCGAAGCGCGCGCTACTAAGTAACACGTTTTCCTTCAGAGCTAGAGCACTCTATTGTCTTTTGCGTTTATAAGTCTCGAAGGGAACCTTGAGGGTCGGTTTCTCAACCAGACATTCCTTCAAGTAGTCGTCCAACGTCTCGGCCTGTACTACCTGTATCTTGTAGTCCTTCGTGTCGATTGAGTGTTCATAGTTCTTCTTAGGTATGACGACTTTCCTGAATCCCCAGGCCTCAGCAGCCTTGATCTTCTCGTAGACTCCACCGACAGCCGTGATCTGAATGGAGTTACCGACGCCGAGGTTTATCTCTCCTGTGACCGCGACATCTTGTCTTACTGGCTTTCCTTCGATAAGAGAGCAGAGCAGTATAGTCATCGTGGCCCCTGCAGATGGCCCGTCCACTCCGTAGGATTGGGCGAAGTCGATGTGAGTTAGATAATCTTGGGCTATGTCTATACCGTATTTCTGGAGGATTACGCTTCTGACTTTTGACACGCTGTCTGAGATGAAGCTTTGGCCTTTTGCTACGCCTGTGACCTTGTAGTAGCCTTTCAGTGGGTAGGGTCTCTGAAGCTCTGCCCTTTTGACCATGTTCGCTTTGACGCTGAGAACGTTTCCGGCCATCTCTCCGCTGTAGGGGTCTCTGACGACGGCCAGTCCGTATATTTGGCCGAGCTTGGCTCCTTCAGGCTTAATCTCGAGCAATTTTCCCCTTTCGTTCATCTCATGCTCCAATATCTGTCTCTGGATTGTCTTGCAGTGTTTCTCAAGCGACTCTCTAACGTGCCTTCTCTCGACAACCTTGCATCCCTCGTTCATTGCCAAAGTTGCAGCAGTCTTAATGATCGAAATCAGCGGTCTGAACCTTGTCGTCAACGCGTCCTTCTTGTTACTCCTGCGTCTGCCCTCTTCCATTATTTCGACACATGCGCCTCTGTTGAACGGGATCAAGTTGAAACGGTTGACTTCCTGTGCGATGAATTGCACGTACTTGCGCCTGTTTTCGACGGTGCTGGGCATGTCATTGTTCATTCTCACGACCTTGCCGTAGCCGTAGATGCGGTCCATTAGAGCTGGGTGAATCTGGCCTATGCTGTCGAAGTTTCCGGCGCCGACGAGGAACGTTATGGCAGGCGCAGGTTCGGTGGAGACCGCCATTGCTGCAGTGTCGCCACCATGCAACTTTCCTCTTAGCGTTATCGACAACTGGCCGTCCTCGAGCACTGTCAGTAGCGTGATTGCCTCTTCGGGGTCGAGGTTCTTTATTTCGTCAATATACAGGATGCCTAGTGACGCACGATGGACGTCACCGGCACTGACTCTTTGGTGTTCCGGTGTTCCCAAACCTCCAGTCTGATATGGATCCCAGGCTATTGAGCCAAAAATCTGAGCACTTCGGTGCCCTGTTGCATCCACGAACGGGGCGTGGCCTGAACCGTTGTCAACTATTAGTTTTGGCACGTCTGTCTGTTGAGCTCCCGAGACTCCTTTTAGGTTCCCCATTCCGCCGAGTCTTCCGAACCACCAGATGAAAACGCCGAAGAAGATGAGACTGCCCCCTGGTATGAAAGTCATTGGCACAAGGCCCACAAACTTGGCTGCGAAATAGTCAAGAAAATTGTTCTGATAGTAATCTTTCAGCGGTTCGCCTAGGAAAGGAGGGTTGGCTTCCCATGTTTGGTAGGCTTGATACATAAAATAGAATCCCAAAGTGAGCAGGAACAAACCCATAATCACCAAGAAGAGCTGTAGCGCCTTGAAGCCTATTTTCGTTACGAATTTCCGCTTTAGCTCTCTTAGTTGCTCTCTCTGCATAATCTTCTTTGCGTCTCCGGTCTTCTGAATTGAAACTCTGGGCTGGCTGGGCAACGCCGCATTCTTCCAGCACAGAACGTCAAAGATCTTTATGCCATTTTCCCTGTAGATTTGTGTGAGCTTCTCGGCTAAGGCTCTCCCGATGAGTGACTTGCCTGTGCCTGGGTCGCCCAGAAGCAGCAGGTACGGGCCTGGGCTTATCACGGTCTTTGCGGATGGTTTAGTCTTGTCGGGGTTGCTCCAGCTTTCGTACCATTTTGTTTCCTCGAGCCACTTGAGTTTGTGAATCCACTCGTCAAGGCAGAGGAAGCATTCCTTCAGCGCCTGTTCTTGTCCTATTGCCCAGTTTATCAGGCTGTCGTCAACCGGGAAACCCTCTGTGCTCTCAAAGCTGCCCCAGTCCCATTTGACCCTGACTTCTCTGCCATTAACATGCCTCTCAAGAATCTCAGCTTCATTTCCAAACGAGTTAAACTGCACGCCCGTACACCTCTCCAGTGACTCCTAGCCCGTTCCTCACCATAGAACGTACATAAAATCAATTAAAGCACTTATTTCGAAACCAGCAATATTAAAGAAACCATAACACGGCAGAAGTGATGACGCCAACGCGAAAGAGCCTCGATCAGCCCCTCAT
>CAYHAK010000062.1:0-8031 GCA_964354625.1 uncultured Candidatus Bathyarchaeia archaeon | reverse complement strand
CACGCGCTAGCTATATATAGGTGGGGTAGAGAGACTTCGAGCGTAAGGTTTAAGGGGTGATGCTTCGTTTAGGTGTTGACTGTTCTAGGTTTGGTTGGTGTTTGCTGGTTTGAGCAAGAAACAGGTCAGTTTGGAAGAGCGCAAAGCTGAGGTTCTCATCAAGCTTCGAGGCTACAAGCTTGTCAAGAAGCAGAAGCACGAGGACGCAGTGAGCTACATTATTGACATGCCTAAAGAGAAGGAGAAATCCCTCGTTTGGTGCGTTCCAGGCGAATCCACCGTAGGCGTAGCCTCGATCGCCCGCCTGCAGAAAGCCATGAAAGACGCAGGCCTAGAACGAGGCATAATCGTAACCGACGGACGATACACGCATGCTGTCAAGCAGGGCGCGAAGAAGAAGCGCATAGAGCTTCTGCCCAAGACCTTTCCAGCCTTCGACCTGTTCCAACACAAACTCGTTCCAAAACACGAAATCCTGAAAGAAGAAGAAAGGAAGCAACTCCTGGAACAGTACCGCATTAAGCCTTACCAGCTGCCTCAGATCAGCAGCTCAGACCCCGCCGTAAAAGCCATCGGCGCTCAGCCCGGCGACGTTTTGCGGATAATCCGGAAAAGCCCAACAGCAGGCGAACACGTAGCCTTCAGATACGTCATAGAATAAGACGGCATTAAATAACAGAAAAGATGGCCCGAGAAGGGACAACAAGCATCCCTTTCGCGCATTCTACAGGATCAGAACGCAAAACTTTACAGATCGCTTAAAAGATCTAGGAACTGATCCTTTTTCGCGTGATTCTTGCTTCTTTCAGCTTCCATTATGGCATGCTGCACCCAAGTCCTTAGCTCAGGGTAGTACTCAGCTTTCGCTGAGCGCCCTCGCTCAGACTGTGAGCAACATGAACTTGAGCTGCGATTTGCCTTCTCCAGTAATTGCATGCGTTTCACCTCCGTTCGCAGTTTACACTAGTGATGGAAAGACGACAAAATCAGGACAAACCCTTTCCTTTGTCACTACTCCGTTACACTTTGTGATCGTATTACACGAAAACAGTGCACACTGTTGCTTATATACGTATGTGCAGGTTCAGAGCTGAAATCGCTGGAAAGGCTCACTTTGCGATCATTACCTCAGTGGCCTTGACCACAGCCTCAACCTCATCGCCCACTTTCACATCCAGATCCTCAACCGCCTCACGCGAAATCAACGCCGTAACCACGACTGGCACGACTATCTGAACCTTAACCTTCGCCGTGACAACCTCCTTCTCCACGGCCACAACCTTACCCTTCAGACGGTTCCTCGCACTAATCTTCAAACCAACAGCCTCCCAGTAATCAACATCCCCTAAAACCTCACCCAAATAGCACTCCACACGCCTGTAATCAGCCAGCAAGCTCTCGCCCAACACAGTCAATCTCGCGCCACCGCCACCACGCTTGCCGCCTCTATAAGCCTCGACCACAGAGTCACCTAACGCCTTTTCAATCTTCTGCAGGTAGTTCCAAACATATCGATACGACATTCTTAGGTTTGCCGCTGCACTGGATATAGAGCCGTGTTCTTTGATTTGCTCCAGTATGTCGGCTCCGCCTTTGCCGAGCAGCGGTTCTCCTTTGTGCTCCATCCACACTTTGCACGAGAGCTTGTGTTTAGTCTTGGTGGGCATTTCGTTCTGCTACTATTGTGGCGCAATTCTTATAAACCTAAGACCGATATGAACAGCCAAACATAACGGTGAGAAACGTGAAAACATGGACAAAACTGTTCATAGTCGCAGCCATAGCAACGCTGTTGATAGTCTCTGGAACGTTGGTCTACCTCCAGTATTTCACGAGAAAAAGACTGCTGGTTTCGACGACTACGAGCCTCTATGAAACCGGCCTTCTGGGCGAAATCGAAAGAGCCTTCGAAGCAAAATACCTCGTGGACCTCCAGTTCACTGCAGCAGGCACAGGAGTGGCAATAGAACAAGCCAGAAACGGCGACGTAGACGCCATACTGGTCCACTCACCCTCTCAGGAACTGACCTTCCTGCAAGAGGGCTTCGGCATGTCCAGAAAAATCATCGCCTACAACTTTTTCACCATAGTAGGACCACAGAACGATCCAGCAAGAATCAGCGGACAAAACGCAACAGAGGCGCTCAAAAAGATAGCTGAGTATGGTAGAAACCAGACCAGCAAAGTGTGGGTTTCGAGAGGAGATAACTCTGGCACGCACAACAAGGAACAGAGCCTCTGGAAATCAGCCAAATTCAACTACACAACCGTGTCTGCAGAGTCTTGGTGCGCAAACGCAGGCGGAAGCATGGGCGAAACGCTGATGAAGGCCAACGAGTTCACGGCCTACACGCTGTCGGACATAGGTACATATCTCAAATACTACGAGAAAGACCACGCCATAGCCTTAATCTCCTTCATAGGCGAAAAATACGAGCTGCTCAATGTCTACAGCGTCATAGCAGTAAACCAAACACGCCACAAACACGTAAACTTCAACGACACAATAGCCTTCATGAAGTTCCTCATATCCGACGAAGGCCAACAACTCATACAGGACTTCGGCCAAGCCGACTACGGACAAAGCGGACGCCTATTCCGCGCAGCAGCCCAGCTGGCAACTCAGAACTCCACCGAACAAAAAGCTCAATGGATCAGAGACTACGCCTTCATCGGCACTCCAAAAAGGGAATGCCCACCACAATACAGAGACTCGCGCCATCCAGAGCTTTATAACTAGAAAAACGGAACTATACAAAAAAAGGGAAGCGACTTGAACGAGATACTGGATGGCCTAGCCAAGGCATTCCAACTCATTTTTTCCGGCGACCCAAGATTAGTGGAGGTCACGCTACGTTCGCTACTCGTTTCGGGAGCTGCCACGTTGATCGCCACCCTTTGGGGATTGCCGATAGCAATGCTGCTGGGAACGAAGGCCTTTCGCGGCAGATTCCTAATGAGAGGAATCTTCAACACGTTGCTAGGCGTTCCAACTGTGGGCTTAGGTTTGATCCTGTTCCTGGCATTCTCAAGATCAGCACCTCTAGGCTTCCTTGGGCTACTCTACACGCCTACAGGCATAATCATCGGGGAAGCCATCCTAACAACGCCCATAGTCGTCAGCCTCGCCACGACGGCCATAGAGGCCGTTGACCCCGAAATAGCGAACCAAGCCAAGACCCTAGGCGCCTCAGATTCACAAGCCTCACTGACCATGCTGAAAGAAGCCACGGGCGGAATCCTCCTCGCAGGAATAGCAAGCTTCAACCGCGCCGTAGCCGAACTCGGCGTAGCTCAAATGGTAGGCGGCAACATCGCCGGCCTCACCGAAGTGCTCACCACTGCAATCTCAACCGAAACACAAAGACACAACCTCGAACTCGCAATAGCCCTTGCCATAATACTGCTCACCATAGTCTTCAGCATAACCATAACAGTAAACGCCATCCAAAGGAGAAGAAAATGAACGCCATCGCCGAACTCAGAAACGTCATCAAGACCTACGGCACACTGATTGCCCTGGACAACGTGAGCCTGCAAGTGGACTCCGGAGAGATTCTAGGTCTGCTTGGACCCAACGGTTCGGGTAAGACCACGCTGCTAAGAATACTAGCCTTCATCCAGCAACCTACGAAAGGCGAAGTCTATTCCCAAGGCACCAAAGTGACGAGCGCGAGCATTGAGCAGATGCGAATGGAAAGCACAATGGTCTTCCAGAAAACCGTGCTCTTCGACTCCACAGTCTACAGCAACATTGCCTACGGCCTGAGAACAAGGAAAACGCAGAAGGAAAAGATCGACGCGGAAGTGCAGAAAGCACTGAGGCTCGTGGGACTTGAAGGCTTCGACAAAAGGGACGCGAAAAAGCTCTCGGGCGGTGAACAGCAAAGAGTGGCGCTCGCCAGAGCGCTGGCCTTGAACACGCCCTTGCTCCTGCTCGATGAGCCAACTGCCAACCTCGATCCGAGAAACGCCTCAATCATCGAGGAAGCAATCGCTACTGCAAACCGCGAACTCAAAACCACGGTGGTAGTGGCCACGCACAACATGCTCCAGGCAAGAAGACTGCCCACGCGCATAGCGCTATTGGAAAACGGAAAGATAACAGAAACTGGGAAGGCAGCAGAGGTCTTCAGCAGGCTTTCCAAGACACTAGCAAGCTTCGCGGCTGTAGACAACATTTTCGCGGGCTCCGCAGAAACCACGGAAGGCGGTACCATGCTCATTGACGTTGGAAATGGCGTACAGTTTCAGGCAATAGGCCATCACAGCGGCAAAGTCTCAGTCTTCATCAGCCCAGAAGACATAATACTGTCCAAAAGCCGATTCGCCTCCAGCGCCAGGAACACGTTCAAAGGGAAAATCATCAAAATCCTTGACTCTGATTCGGTAGTCAGGCTGGAAGTCGACGCTGGAAAGCCAATCACGGTTCAGATAACCAAATGCTCTTTCAACGAGATGGAACTGAATCTGAACGCTGAAGTGTTCCTCGCGTTCAAGGCCTCAAGTGTCCATATCATCTAGAACTTGCAATAGACGCCCCTTAGCGCACCCTAAACTGAGAATCAGGTGTCTTGTATGAAATTGGATTTAGGATTTGCTGGATCAATTTCTAGAAAAGAGTCCCATTCTTTGAAAGAGAAAAAAGGGTGATTATGCGGGCGCGCGCTTTCGATTCTCCTGCTCACCGTAGGCTTTCTTTTGTGGTTGCTTGGGTTTTCTGGGCAGTTGACAGCCTCTGCACTTTTCCGGGTTTTATGGAGGAAAACGTGACAAAATCTCACAGAATTGTGAGGCAACAGTGGCCTCACATAGAACGTGTGTGTGATGTGTGGCAGAGTTCAGACAAGAAGACGGACATATGAGGGAAACCGACGGAAACGACGGAGAACGGACAAAAATGGCGCGCGCTAAGGTCTGCCTCGTCTCTCCTTTCGCCCTGCTGAACCACAGACACACGCCTCTCTGCAGACCAGTTCATTTAAGAAAGAGGCATATTAGCTTTGGCAGATGCCCAGAAAGCGCTGACGGGCGCTGAGAAAAGTCTTGCGTCGTCAAGAACTTGAAGCCTTTTCCGAGACGAGTTCAGCAAGAATCACAATGGCCTCGCCAACAGGCATGTTGAGTCTTGCAGCCAGTTCTGAGGCGGTGATTTCGGGTTTTTCAGGCAGGATCACGTCTCTAATGTAGGCCTTGTGGCTTGGGTACAGAACAAGGGCATGCACTGCTTCCACGAGTACGGGCCACAGTTTCTCCTTCCTGAATTCATCAAGGCTCATGAAGCATCCGCTTTATACCATGCACATGGTGACATATTCAGTTTGCTTCTCTGCGACTCTTGCTGTCCGCACGCGCCGAATGGAGGGCCAAATTGTCTTCTCGGTTGTTAGGCCCTCAGTCCATGAAGCGTACCACGTCTGGGTCTCCTGAGTACTCTTGCACGGCGTCAGTGTCAGCCTCCTTCAGCTCGCGAAGAACCAACCGTCTGCCTGCGATTAACAACCATCGGACGCGCCTCATAGGTCAAGCCTCAGCAAGCCTGCATGTGTAAGGTTGTCGAACCGCAGGCGTGGTTGACCGCAAAGCATATCTCGCTCGTATATGGTGTCTAGGCTTCAAGCCACGAAGGCAGAAAGGATATGACAATCAAAGCAGTGATCTTTGATCTTGACGGAACAGTCGCGGCCTTCAACCTAGACTACCGAACCGTCAGGGCTGAAGTCAGAAGCTGCCTGATAATCGCAGGAATCCCGCCCTCAACGCTCTCAATCAACGAAAGTATATTCGAAATGCTCAAAAAGGCCGAGATATTTCTGAAAAACGCAGGCAAATCCGAGAGCAGGTTCAGAAAAATCCGCGAAAAGGCCCTAGCGATTGCGGAGAAGCACGAGTTCGAGGCCGCGCAGAACACGAGGCTGCTGCCCGGCGTTTTGGACACACTAAAGACTCTGAAGAGGATGAATCTGAAGATCGGCCTGTGCACTATCAACAGCCACAAATCCACCGAACATATTCTGAACCACTTCAGAATCAAAGACTACTTCGACGCTACTACACCGAGAGACAAAGTCAAATACGTCAAACCCAACACCGAACACCTTCGCGTTGCTGTGAAGGCGCTGAAGGTCAAGCCAAAAGAGGCTGTCGTCGTAGGCGACGGAGGTATCGACATGCGCTGTGCACGCGAACTGGGCGTCTTGGCCGTCGGCCTGCCCGCAGAAACCTCCTTGCAACAAGAGCTAATCAACAGCGGAGCAAACTACCTCATAACGGCAATAACAGACCTGCCTATGCTGATAGAGGACATAAACACAGAACAAGGAAGAAAGAGCGGCGAAAAAGACCTTAAGCTGGTCTGAAGTGGTACCTTGGCCATTGTGGCCATTGTGTGGCTGGTTGGCAGGCTTCAAACTCGAGCACCATTGGTATGTCTATCTTTATTTTATCCAATGCTACGTCTATTATCATGCCTGGCAGTCTGAGGCCGTTTTCCAGTTCGATTATGCCTACGACGTAGGGGGCCATTTGCTGGAATTGCGTGGGCGCCACGTAGATAATCGTGTACGTCAGAAGCTTGCCTTTCGAAGGCATCTCGACCCATTCGAAGTCTTTTGAGAGGCAGTTGACGCAGAGCGGTCTAGGCGGGAACTGGATTATGCTGCATTTCTTGCACTTGCCGCCCAGCACTTTTCCTTGGCCTATGTTCTTGCAGAACTGCTCTATTGTGAATGGTGGTTGTTCAGTCATGTCTAGGTCCTCCTGTAAACGTGCACGACCGCAGTGGCACCAGAACCGCCCAAGTTGTGCGTTAATCCTATTTTGGCGTCTTTGACTTGCCGCTTGTCAGCTTGCCCAGTAAGCTGGAGGTACATTTCATAGGCTTGCGCGGTGCCCGTCGCGCCGACAGGATGGCCCTTCGACTTGAGGCCGCCGCTCGTATTCACAGGAATTTTACCGCCTAGTGTGGTTTCGCCAGCCTCGATGAGTCTTCTGCCTTCGCCGGGCTTGCAGAAGCCCAGATCCTCGTAGGCGATCAACTCGGCAATTGTGAAGCAGTCGTGAACCTCAGCAAGGTCGATGTCGCTTGGTTCTACGTCTGCCATGTCGTAGGCCTGTTTGGAGGCGATTTTCGCGGCGGCCAGTGAAGTGAAGCTTTTGCGCTCGTAGAGGCCTATGGTGTCGCTTGCCTGTCCGCTTCCGATAATGTGCACAGCGTTGTCCGTGTACTTCTTGGCCAGTTCAGGCTTGGTAAGTATGAGGCAGCTTGCACCATCCGTGATCAGCGAGCAGTCATACAGCTTGAGCGGCGATGCGACGACCTTCGAGCCCAAGGCACTTTCGAGCGTTATCTCCTTCTGCATCTGAGCCTTCGGGTTCATGCTGCCGTGGTAATGGTTCTTCACGGCTATCATCGCTAAATCCTTCTCAGTCGTTCCATAGTCATGCATGTGTCTCGTGGCCATCAGCGCAAAAAGCCCTGGAAACGTTATGCCATTCCACTGTTCAAACGGAAAATCGGAAGCCATCGCAAGATACTCAGTAACCTCAGCCGTGCTCCTGTGCGTCATCTTCTCGACACCGCCCACCATTACTACATCACACAGGCCAGAAAGCACCGCCTGAATTCCTGCCCGCAGAGCCGCGCCTGAAGAGGCGCACGCCGCCTCAGTCCGTGTGGCAGGTACATGCAGCAGGCCAGCCCAATCAGCCAGCGTGGCCCCTGTGTGACCCTGATGCTCATAGGACTCGCCCATGTGACCCACGAATAAGGCTTTGATGTCCTTCTTCGGCTCAAGCACCGGACAGCGATCGTAAGCCTCCTTGGCAGCCTGAGCGAAAATCTCACGAGCATAAAAACCATCAAGCTTACCGAATTTCGACAATCCTGCAGAGACAATCGAAACGAGCGGCTTTCCTTTCAAGGTTAGTGTCCCCTTGTTTTTGACATATCGATGCAGAAAACTGAGAAGTGTTTAAAGAAGTATTTAAGTTTCTTCGGCCAGACTCAAACGTTTTTATGATCTAGAATGA
>CAYHAK010000061.1:0-8046 GCA_964354625.1 uncultured Candidatus Bathyarchaeia archaeon | reverse complement strand
AGCGCGCGCGCAAGAAAGGACTGACCGCACTGGCCAGAACTGTTAATCTTTGGTCAGCAGATTCGATCCAATCGTATGGACGGTCTTCTTTCTATAGAGTGCTTGCAAAGTGTTCGGACAATCCGAGCAAGCTCCAGACTTATCTATCAGGGGAGGCAAAGTGATAGTTGTGGGAATCTACAAGCATCCCCTCTATTACGAGATTGCCTTCAGCTTCTTCGATGTGAAGAGGCAAGTCGATGCCTTTGAGCTCGTCATCAAAGAGTATAGCAAAATAAAGGTAAGACGTTTTCTTGATGTAGCCTGCGGTCCAAGCCTGCAGCTGCGAGAGATTGCCAAGAGAGGCTGTGAGGGTGTAGGATTGGACTCGACGCTTGAAATGCTGAATTTCCTTTCTGAGAGGGTCAAGGAAGAGGGCCGCAGAATCGAGACTGTACGGGCTGACATGTGCAGCTTCAGACTTGGAAAGAAGGCGGACTTTGCGTTCATAATGATGGGTTCTCTGGTTGTAGAGTCAAACGAGAAACTCCTAAGCCATCTGGATTCTGTGGCCTGCTCTCTGAATAGAGGAGGCCTCTACTTCATTCAGAACAAAGCCGTTGATTGGACAGCAGCTGGAGAGCAAAGCTGGGAGGCCGAAAGGGATGGAATCAGAGTGAAGACCAGCTACAACACCCACTGGAAAGACATACTCAGCCAAATATCCACCGAAGAGCTATCACTTGGAGTTGACGATCACGGAAAGAAGGTGAGCCTCGAGAGTAAGGAGGATTTCAAGTTTGTTTTTCCGCAGGAGTTCAAGGCTCTGATAGAGCTCAATGGTAAGTTTGAGTTCTTGGGATGGTGGGAGGGAAATGAAAGCACTTGGTTCATGGATAAGCCTCTTGAGAAAGCCAAGCCTCCAAGCAACATCAACATGGTTCTCCTTAGAAGAAAATAGATTCTTTTCGGCACTTCTTCGATCTTGAGATGGTGCTGCACTACTTCTTCGAGGGACCACTTGTCAGAATGCTTGGTTCTCTCCATTCCTCTCTGAGAATGCTGTAAAGCAGCAGGTCTTTCCATTTTCCTCGAATGAACATGGACTTGCGGATGGTTCCTTCTCTTTTGAAGCCGACTTTGTCGAGTAGTCTCTGAGAGGCCATGTTTCCCAGTTCAGTGAAGGCTTGGATGCGAACTAGGTCTCTTGATAGAAACAGGTAGTCAACCAGGATCTGAACAGCTTCAGTGCCGTAGCCTTTTCCTCTTTCGCTTGGAATCATGGTGAAGCCTATCTCCAAGAGCCCTCCGGCCGCTGGAAAAGTGTTCACAACACCGATCTTCGCGCCATCCTTCTTTTCTATGAAAAATTTTCTCTTCTCGGGAGGAGCATTCTCGTAGCTCTTCTCAATCTCTGCTTTGGATTCTTGCTCAAGAGGATTGTATTCTCCATAAAAATCGGGATTGTTGATCCATTCTGCGTACAGTGGTATGTCCTCTTTTTCCATGATCTTCAAGCGGACATTTCTGCCTTCCAACAATTCCTGTCACCTCTTTTGATTTCCTTTCGTTTCACTTCTTATGCCTTGTGGCATTTTCCGCGTTGGAGAAGAGCATCTGTCATTGTTGGAGCATAGCGTCGTGCCAGTGCATATGCGAAGGCCATTTCCTGTTTTCTTGCGCTAACCCGCAGTAGCGCACGCAAGTCATGAACGAGGTTTAATGGTAGTCCCGAAATGCTTCTTTCAGCCAGAACTCAAGCACAGATGATAACACCGAAAGTACTCTTGTCTTGTACGTCGGTGAACAGGTTCGTGCCTAGGCAAGCGCGTGAAGGCAACTTTTAAGTCTGAACCCCTTCCTCTGTATGTTTCAGCGGCGAGGGTACCCGAGCCAGGTCTAAATAGGCAAGCGGGCCAGACATGCAGCCTAAGACAAGGGGGAGGACTTAAGATCCTCTGGCGAAGGCCTACGTGGGTTCGAATCCCACCCCTCGCACCAGCATGGGAAAAATGCCCTAGGGTTTGTCCTGGGTGAGATCGGCTAGCATTTTCTTTTCCTGAACAGTTTGGATTCTTCGAAATCGCAGACGTACTCGAATCCTGCTTTGATAAGCACGCAAGTGTCCTTTTCTGTTTTGGCTACTTTTGACACGTATTCCTGCTGATCTCTAAACAGCGCGTCGGCAAGTTGCACGTACATCAGTGTGTTCTTGATGCTTTTGTGGCCTAGGACTTGCATTACGTGCAGGATGCCTTTGGTTTTGTGGTATTCCATTGTTCCTTTGAAGTGTCTGAGTGTATGGAATGTTATCTTCAGCAGTCTCGGATTCTTCAGTTTGCGCGCGCGCCACGTTCAAGTAGTCCTCAACATACTCCGGGTCTTCCTCGAGTTTTTCCTCAATTGCCTTCAGGTAGAATTGGGTCTCAGCAAGATTCACTCTGGGCCACTTGAGATAGCGCGTGCGCAGGTAGATTTTCGCCTGTGTACTGGATTATTTTTTAATTAATACATTGGGTGACACGTTTCACACGAATTTCCCTCGCCCCTGTCACACAGCCTGTTTTACCATAAAAAGTCCATACAAATTTCGGCTGTAAAACCGCTATGTAGCAATGTGAAGCGCGCGCGAACGGGAAATGTGTGGACGAGTGGACAGACAAAAGGACAGAGATGGACAGGAAAGAGGGCGCTTGATCTGGAATGTGTAAGCAGGGACTGCTTCCGGGGTTCAACGAATGACGAAGCATCATCGAACTTGGCATGCAAGCCGTTTAGATCTGGCGGTGAGCAAACTAGGGTAGCCGTCTTCGTTCATAAACGCACTGTAACAGCGCGGGCCAGAGGGATCGACGGCGTGCAATAGCCCCCCTGATTCGCTCCAAGAGAGATGGGATTTCGCAACCGAATCCTCGACGGCGCACGCTGTTCATTTGCTTCAGTGTCCGACTGGATCTGGTTCTTTGCGAATCATTTTGAACTCCTGACGATTTGGGGTTCTTATTCTTGAGTATTCCACTCGGAGGAATACCCATGTGTCTGCTTTCGGAATATATCGTTTGATGCAGCAAGTGCTTTATTACGACACGCGATACTGTATGTAGGCGGCTACGACATTGCAGCTATCTAACAGTAGCAACAAGAACAGGAAAAGATGGCGTGCAAAAGCTCTGTTGATCGACCCACACAGAACAAAGATAATCATCGCCAAATCAACCAATCATCAACCCGAACCTCACGTGCCGTCTTGGGTCTACCGAAGTCTGCTTGGAGAGCAATATAGAGAGGAGATAGGAGAAGGCTTGAACTTGACGGGCGAAGACTGCCCTCGGTTCTTTCCAGATGTTTCTGAAAGCAAGCCTGCCGCTGCGATTACTTCTTGGGTGAGAGGCAAAGAATGAATCATCGTCTCTCGTCAAGCAACTTCCTGATGCTATACAAGCTGCTATTCAGTAGCCAAAACGCTCCTCAAGTCAAGTTCCAAAACCCAAACGCTTGGAGAAGCTATGGCATAACCTAAGCGCACGCCATAAAACTTTGCCCCCAAGCCTAAACCCCGCGCGCATCTGATGTGTGAATCAGTATTTTGGTTTCACAGTGCATAAATTGATGGGAGATAGATCAATTACATTTCAGGTGTGCTGATGTCGCAGAAGCTCAGGAAGATCATGGTTGACAAGGTAGTGACTGTGGAACCAAGCGTCACTGCAAAGAAAGCGGTTGAGCTTATGAATCTCCATGACATCGGCTGTCTGGTTGTTGTTCACAGTGGAAAACCCGTTGGCATAGTGACTGAACGAGACATGTTGAGACGTGTCATACACAAATCGAGGAATCCCGCAAGAACAAGAGTTGTCGACGTAATGTCAAAACCCCTCGTCACAGCATCGCCTGACATGCGTGCCGGCGACGCCGCCAAACTCATGATCGAACGAAACGTAAAGAAACTCGCCGTAATTGAAAACGGGCGACTTGCCGGTTTGGTTTCGATTACAGACCTTCTGCGCTCTGAAAGAGTTGCCGAGTTCCTGAACAGAGAATCATTGAACGGCGCTCCCAACCACATAAAGAAAGCACTCAGCCTATTCTAGCGCGCGCGCGCTGAAAATCAGCACCGGCGAAAAATGCCCTATGATAATGAAAGACGGCTATCAAATGGGTTGTTTGGATACAAAATGCATGTGGTGGACTGGAGAAGAGTGCGCTGTGACCAAGCTTTCCCGTCAGCTGTCTGTGGGAGACCTGCAGGAAGCTGACATAGCGCAGAACGAGACTTTAACAGAATAGGCTGAACTCGCACGCGCAATGATTTCTGAGGTCTCAGTCGAAGGCTTCAGATCTTGGATGTATGATGCACTCTGCATATTCTGGATAGAATTGCATCGCCTCCCGTTCAAGCAGCATGAAGTGTCTGGCCCCGTGCGCTTGGATGAGGTCGGCAACGCTGTTTCTTCATTTGCTGAATCTGTCGTTTTTCCATACATCTGCTGTGTCACTGTATCCGCGTTTTTCCCAGTAGCCCATCTCCTTTCTCGATGCGAAGTGTATTCTTGTGAGCCAGAGGGCGCTTTTGTAGGTATACTTACTGGGCACGACTAGGCGTAGTGGGAAGCCAAGGCCTTTTTCAAGTGTTTTGCCATTCAGCTTCGTGGCCAGCAGAACGTCGTCTCCCATAAGCTCGGCTTGCGCAAAGGAGGTCGTGTACCCGTCTGCGCATTCGAACAGCACGTACTTCGCTTCTTTCTTTGGCTTGGCTTGGCTTGTGATATGGTTGAAGCGGACGCCTTCCCATCTGCAGTCGAGAACGCTCCAGCCTTCCACGCAGTGGAAATCGCTCACCGACTGTACCATCGGCATCCTCGCAAAATCAGTCCACATCAACTTCAGTGGTCTCTCAACCTCGCCGTCCACCACCAAACCCCAGCTCTTCAAATCAATATCGGGTATCGTACTCGTTATGCCCGGGTGGTCTGTGCCCCAGCGCATGATCTGCTTGATAGGCCTCTGACCTGGAGGCAACTTGTCTTCGTCTTTGCTCGGCACGTGCATCCCCACAAAGAATAGGGAAGAAGCCACAGAAAATAAGGCTTGCTGAAAGCGCTCATCATAGGAAGTCTGTGAGCGCTTTCTGGCTTCTTTCGGCTTGGACGAAACCTGCTGCCCTGACGCCTATTCTTCGCACCTTCAGTTCCGTTTCAGCAAGCAACCTCTCGAACAGCTCCTTTGTGGCTTCTTTGAACGTGGTCAGATCGTTTGTGTGGCTTTCGAAGGTTTTGGAGCGGCTGTGGGCGCTCATGTCCGTCAGGACCACGTAAATGCCTGCGGTCTTGAAGCTGTAACCGTGCTGCGTGAGCGTGGCATGCACGTCTCCGCACAGCGCATTAGCCCTCTCCACAATAGCGTTCAGGTCTCGCGTGTCCTCTTTCAGCGTTGCTATTCGACTGAACGATTCAGCTTCGCCTCGTTCCTGCACAGGCTCGTCGTCGATCCCTGCTGCCGCGTTGCGGAAGTAGATGCCGAGGCTTCGGCCGAAAACCTCAAGCAACCTCTGCATGTCAAACCGTCGTAGGTCGCCCACCGTTCTGATGCTCAGGGGCTGCATTTTCTCCACGGTTTTCTTGCCCACGCCAATGAGACGATCTACTGGCAACGGATCCAGAAAGCTTTGCGCCTCTTCGGGCTTGACGACGGTGAGGCCGTCGGGCTTCTGAACGTCAGAGGCGATCTTGGCTAGGAGTTTGTTTGGGCCTACGCCTACCGAGCCTGTGATGCCTTCGCGGGTCTTCAGGTCGCCCTTGATCTTCAGGGCAACACCGCGTGCGGCCTCGAAGCTGCCGTTTGTTCTTTGGCTCACGTCTAAGAAGGCCTCGTCTATGCCTACCTGCTCGAAACTGTCCGCATACTCCTTCAGAATCGCCATTACATTGTCTGAGACCTGCTCGTAAAGCTCAAAGTCAGCAGGCAGGAAGACCGAGTCGATGCCCTCCAGCAATTTTTTCGCCATGAATATGGGTATGCCTGATTTGACGCCATATTTGCGGGCCACGTAGTTGGATGTGGCCACAGCGCCGCTGTCCTCGCTTCGGCCTGAAAACATGCACACTACTACAGGCTTGTCTTTGATCGCGGGGTTTCTCTTCTCCTCGCACTGCGCGTAGAAATAGTCTAAGTCCACCAGCATGACCACGCGTGGCTGCATCGTCTTCCTCACAAGTCCAGAACACCGTGGCCGATTTACACTTTTCCAATGAAAAACCGTGCTTGTGAGGGCTAGTTTCATTAGACGCAACCACAAACTGCTAAGCAAGACACGAGGCAAACGGAGATGGATGCTGAAACCAGACGCATAGCCACGCAGCGTGTTCAAACACTGTTCAAGCTGGCCAACGAAACCATCAGAGAAGACTCTGCCCTAGCCCAACGATACGCAGGCCTAGCACGCAAGATCGCCATGGCTGCAAAGCTTCGCCTACCCAAGGAATATCGCCGCCAAATCTGCAGACACTGTAAAAGCTTTATCTTGCCCGGCGTAAACTGTCGTATGCGCATCAAACAGCGCCGAGAGCCTCATGTTGTAATCACGTGCTTGGTCTGCAGCGGACAGATGAGGATTCCGCTAAAAAAGAAGAAGGAGAAAGTGAAGAATGAGTGAGATTACTGCGGGGAAGAAGCGTTTCGTTAAGCGTTCGCTTGGTGAGGCTGATGCCACGGTGCGCATCGGCAAGGACGGAGCCACGCCTGAGTTGTGCAGGGAGCTTGAGAAGCAGCTGGATAAGAACAAGATGGTTAAGGTCAAGATATTAAAGACGGGATTGAAGGGCGACGAGGCTAAGGCCATCGCCTTGCGGTGCGCGGAGGAAACATGCTCCTCGGTGGTGGAAGTCCGAGGACATAGGTTCATGCTCTACAAGCGCCGCAAAAAGTGAAAGCCTTTATATTTGGGTTAATGTCGCCCAAACGCGAACTTACTCCTCTTCCTTCATGGCTAACAGTTCCTTGCGCATCATGTTTTTCAATGCTATGCTCAACGTTTGAACTTCGTTGCTATCTCTGTCTTCCAAACCGTTTGAGATCACGGTTCTATGCGACTGTATCATAGCTTCTTTTGTGAGAATCTGCTCTGGGTCCATTCCCCATGCTCTGATTATCTCTTTCAACGTTTCGATCTTGCTCAGCCTCGTTTTTGGTCTTATGGATAAGCCGCTTGCAGCGTAAATGTTCCTGAGAAACTCTATTCCCTTCATCTGGATGTCGTTGTAAGTGCTCAACGTGTGCCCCATCATGTATTCTAGGTATTCCGTCGGAACGCCCAAGGCTGCCAGCTGGGTTCTGAAGAACTTGCGTATCGAGTGCGCACAAAGCATGTATCGTCTGCCCCTGAGCTCTTCCAACATGTTGGCTTTGACGTAGAGGTTGTGGACTGTGCGGTAAACCGCTTTCCCGTCTACGGCTCTTGGTTTTCTGCCGTGTTCGGCTCTGATTAATGGGCTTGTGTCAGTTATGATTTCTGGCGGTATTTTCCCGCATGGGCGCGCGCGCGAGCAGATTGTCAAGGATCTTGACCAGAAGGAAAACAGAGAGCTTTTTTCCTGTTTTGTGGATGAAGTCGACCAGATAGCCTTTGCAGTCATGGTCTCGATAGGGTGTAAACAGAGTGACAAGCTTCTATGGAACGAACTGCTCGTAGGCTTCGAAAGATGGATGAGAAATCTGAAAGAAGGCAAAATGGATGATAAAGAAGGTTTCTTCAGCAACGGTGCAAGTAACGTATGGCAATTCATGCATGCTCTGAAGAAGAGAGAGATGCCGAGGCTTATCGCAAAACTATCGAAGTCTCCAATTGAGACCAACAAAGATATGTGGGAAACCGTGACCGCGCGTGAGGCTAGAGACTCTGTGATGGCTACCCGCAAGCGTCTCAGATCAAAGGTCACACAAACAGAAACTGACGGTTCCGAGGTTGACGGATCAGAGAAGGGCAATTTGCGTATGCTGGATCTTAGCGCGCGCGCTCTCCTCATGACTCACCTCAAGAGAGAGATACGCGACTCACCTATTACAATCAAA
>CAYHAK010000060.1:0-8232 GCA_964354625.1 uncultured Candidatus Bathyarchaeia archaeon | reverse complement strand
ATAACACGGCAGAAGTGATGACGCCAACGCGAAAGAGCCTCGATCAGCCCCTCATGGAATTCAGGCCCATTCTCGACCATAGTCTGACCGGAATCGGCGCATTTCTCGCTTGTCCTAGTTCGAACAAAGCTGTCCTCAGTAAAAAGCCGACTTTTTTCTCAGAACACACAATGGGAAACCCCTGTTTGAGGCTGAATTCTCCAAGGAAGCCTGTTCTCGCCATTTCTGTTCGACCCTTCGGCCTTGGGTATGGTCTTCCCCGGGGCCTCATATAAAAACCCCCGAAAATCTCCATACGAAGCAGAATGTCCCACTGTTCGAGGTTGCTTCGAGTTTTTCAGCGGTCTTGTGCCCTGTTCCTCGGACTTTCGGCGCCCTCTACTTCTCGCGTGCGGACCTACCTCCTCCTTCCTTCCTTTTTCCATTGTATAGGTTCAACCTGGGCTGAGGCTTGGCGTCTTCTTATGTCAATTGGACTGTTTTCGCTCATAAATGGTGTGCCCTTTCCCCATGTTTTTGTCATGCTATTGCGCTGAGAAATCGCCAATACGAAACCCTGCACTCTGGGTTTTTCTATGTGAGGCGTCTGCTGCGCAGGGCCTACTGGGCTCTGGCTGCTGCTTATTTGGGTTGATGCTTGTGCATACTGGTCCTAGGTTCTCTTTTGTTGCGGTGATGCATCATCTGGGGTCTTCTACGGGTTTGTGAGTTTGGGAATGTGGCGTTTTCTGGGCTGTCTTGTTTGAGTGTGCACATTTGTCGTGTCTAGTGCAGGCCAAACGGCTTATATTTTCTGTGTTTTCAGATGATTTTCTTCTGGTTCAGTGGCTCTGGTGAGTGGCGTAATACCTTGGGTTTTTGCGTGTCACTGATGTTCACCACATGTTTGTCTGCGAACTCGGTATACAGAAGCATCAACGTGGTCCAGTCGCTCCGGGCTGTGCCAGTCGGCTTTTCTTAGAAATGTTAATGAGCCCTGTGGAGCTTGTATTGTGTTATGAGAACTGGAAGAGTGATTCGGAGTTTGTCTCTGAGGGACGGGCGTGAGGCTGTTTTGAGGACGCCTAGGTGGGAGGACTTGGATGATTTGCTGGATATGATCAATTCTCTAGTGGAGGAGAAAGCAGACATAGTCAGGGGCGAGAAGGTCACGCGGGAAGAGGAGGCTAGTTGGCTGTCTTCGGAGCTGAGACATGTGGAGACTGGGGAGCAGTTCTACTTGGTTGCGGAGGTCGACGCAAGGGTAGTGGCCAACTCTGAGATCAGCCAGGGAACTGGCTCGTTTGACTCGCACATGGGAGGCATCGGCATAGCGATTAGAGAGGGCTGTAGGGATGTGGGTCTCGGAACCGAGATTATGAGAACGCTTATCGAGCAGGCAAAGAGTGTTGGTTTGAAGGTGTTGACGCTTTGCGCTTTCGCGACGAACGAGAGGGCGATTCACGTTTATGAGAAGGTGGGTTTCGTGAAGACTGGCGGTATTCCGCGGAAGTTTCTCAAGGGCGGAAAGTACGTGGATGAAGTTGTAATGACTTTGCTGTTGGAGTAGGCAGCTTATGTCAGGCTTCAAGATGGCCAACTCGAGCATCAGCTTCCAAACGAAGGGCGAGATAGACTTCGTAGACCTGACTGGCAAGGTTCAGGAAGCAGTGTCGAAGTCTGGCGTGAGAAACGGCATAGTTCACGTGTTTGCTCCACACGCCACAGGAATCTTGGTTTTGACTGAGAATGACTATGCATTGCTGGAGGACATCAAGGGGTTTCTGGAGAGAATGGCTCCGAGAAGCGGCGACTACAGGCATCCTTCGAATGCGTATTCGCACTTGAGGTCGATGCTTCTGCCACCGGACAAGACGTTGCCAGTGATCGATGGCCACGTGGAACTTGGTACCTGGCAGTCGCTGATGTTTGTGGAGACGGATGTGCATGCGAGAAGACGGACAATAATCCTGCAGGTCTTAGGCGAACAATGAGCTTCTTTCGTCTGATTGTGAAGACGTAACAAGCATTCAAAGGTTTTCGTTCACAAATGTCTCCACACCAATGACCAGTACAACGCTTCACGGCTCTTTGGGTCGGCAGCTCCTTGAAGGATTCGAGTTTCCTCGGTCCTGAAAAGGGTTGCAGCCATAGGCAGATTGAAACCCAACAGGCATTTCCGTGAGTTACTCGACTTCGTTTTTGACATTCTCTTCTCAAAGAAGCACGTTCCGAAGTAGTTCGTGCGACTGGACTTAGGGGCGTCATGGAGGGTTCTGCTGACGACGGTGTTTTGGTGACTTCCTCCGTAAAGGTAATCGAGAATCCCTGTTGCGTGGCGCTTGAGCATGAGACTATCCTTGTGGAAACGGCTCAGTTGCGGTGCTCAGGTTTGGGTGTTTATAAGTTTCGATGTGATTCGGCGTTTGAGGACTGTCAGCTGGGTTTTGTGTCTGGGAGTCGGCTTCGCCAGTTGGTGTCTGTTGCTGGGACATTCGATAGAACGTGGCCTGCGAGCAGATTCTAGTCGTGTGGATTCGCTTGGCAAGCGCGCGCTGCATTGATGCTTTCTGTTGTCGTGCCATATTCTTTAGTTCGCTGTACGTGAAAGTGCAGCTTTGGCGGACTATGGTGTTGGTGAACTGTTTTGTGCCTTTTCCGCAACGGCGAACCCCTGTTTTTAAACTATTGTTGTAAAAAGGGCTTGTTCGACTCTGTTTCGTCGGTCATAGTAGCGCACAATCTGAAAGATATCACCGATAGATGCCAAAAAAAGCAGCCGTGTATGGGGTGTGAATCTGTCTAGATAAGTCGCCTTGACGATCTCGTTGGCCTTTGTCGCTATGCGTTGGATGGTTTGTGAGGGTTTCTGGAGTCTACAGTTGATGGTATATAAGGTTCGGGGGATTTTCGGTTTCTTGACAAGGGTTTCTTTTGGGAGGAGTGTGAAAGGCTTCGGTTGATGCTTCCGTATACGGGGCTGATTATGTCGCACTGGTTTGCTTGTTTTCTTGTTTGTCTGGAAGTCTGAACGACAGGATCAGAGCTGCCAGTGCGAAGGCTGTCAGCAGTGCGAATGAGGCGTCTAGGCTGTAGGAGTCGGCTATGTAGCCTGCCATGACCTGTGAGAGTGAGCCTATGCCGAACGAGGTGAAGAAGAATATGCCGTAGACGGCTCCCCGCTGGTTCTGCGGCGACAATAGGCCAGTCAGATAGTTCAGTGCAGGTTGATGTGCGTAGAAGGACAGACCATAAAGCAGTATGAACAACGCGGTTCCCACGACGTAGATGGGCATAAGGAGCATAGAGATAAGTCCTAGGCAGACTCCCCCCATCGTGGCCATCAGCACCTTCTTCGGCCCAACTGCGTCCGAGGCTCTCCCTCCAAGCCACTGTCCCAGGACCCCAACAGCCAAAACTAGAGTAAACGCCACCGACGCCCCCCAACTATCAACCATCCGATTATTCCTGAGGTAAGTGGGGAAGAAAAGCTCAACACCCTTCATGAAAAGCCCAATAGCCACGTTGAGAACGAGAAGCACCCAAAGCTCCCGAATCCTGAAGGCAGCAAGAATAGAGCCTCTTCTTTCTCCGGTTCTTTCGGAACTCTTAAAATGCCGACTAAATGCCAAAGCCAGCAGCGTGCACAGCAGCCCGAAAGCCACGAAAGCGTAAGGCCACCCAAACGTCACGCCTATCAAATAGGCTACGGTAGGCGTCAGCACCACCCCCGCCGTTCCGCCCACGCCGTGCAAACCCATCGACTCAGCAACCTTCCCCTGAAAGGTCTTCGAGATAAGCGAGTTGGCCGTAGGATGATAGAAACTAGCCCAAACAGCCATCAAAACCAACCCCGAACCATAAACATAAACGCTCCTCAGAGCTCCAGCAGCTATCATGATGAAAGTGGAAAGCCCAGACAAGACCAAGCACACCGTGATTGCTTTTGTTTCTCCGATTCTGTCGCCGAGTGGTCCGCCTGCTAGGGCTCCGAAGCCATAGACAAAGGAAGCAATTGTAGCCACAGCGCTGATCTCGAAGCTCGAGACCCCCAGGTCACTCATAATCAATGCCAGCAGAGGGGGCGCAATGACAAAAAGCGAATGGTTAAGCGAGTGGGCAGCGCCCATCAGCGCGAGCTGGCCGTTCTTGGCTTGCTTCTGGTCCATGCAGCTACGTCCTTGAAGCTAGAAGAGGCGACGTATCCAATAAAAGCTTGACCTGCCACCAGTTCCCTTCGATGAGGGTTCTCTCCTCGCAAAGAATATTATCTGACCTACTGCATTTCCTGATACATGCTTCCCGACATAACAGTAGCTGTCTTTCTAGCCTCATGCCTTAGTGCATTTTTCGGAGTGAACCTGTACACTCTTGCGAAATCCC
Source organism: uncultured Candidatus Bathyarchaeia archaeon (assembly GCA_964354625.1). Lineage (GTDB taxonomy): Archaea > Thermoproteota > Bathyarchaeia > Bathyarchaeales > Bathycorpusculaceae > DATKKK01. Next base: position 3,870 of record CAYHAK010000060.1, on the reverse strand, counting down.
GAAAAGCAGAACGAGGCCCCATTCGAAAGGCATACGTGAAAACTCCCAGCGGCTTCATCTTTGCTTTGGTTGCCCTTGGCACGTTGCTCTTCTTCGTGGAATCCGCTCTCTATGTGCCGCTCGTTCTTTTGGGCTTGCAGGGTTTCCTAGAGAACTCCCTGCTCCAGCTTCATTTCCCCTAGCGCGCGCGATTCAGGCGTGCAGGCTGCAGGCCTTCTTCTTATGGCGACCGGATACTCTTTGTTCATCTGGAGCGTTCTGGCCAGAGCGCGCGCGATGCGGGAAAACCACAAGCTCGTAACCTGGGGACCATACCAACACATTCGGCATCCATCGTATGCGGCTTACTTCACGCTGTTTATTGGACTGTTCCTGACGCTCTTGAACATGGTGGCCGTAATTCCTCTCCTAGCGATCCCAAGGCGCGCGCGCTGTAGGCATAACCGAGAGCGAAGAGGAGTTGCTTACCCGAAGATTCGGCGAGCCCTACATCCAATATCAACAGGCCACGGGCAGGTTCTTTCCCAGACTGAAGCGCCGCAAGACTACCTAAGCGAGCGCTTGCTTCTTGATCGAGGCGTAAGCAGGTCTGCGCGCCTGTGATCGTGTGTGCGTTCAGAAAGTAGAACACGTTGTTCTGAAACGTGGCATTATGAGTCGGCGAACCCAAACAGTATCAGGTGAGTTGTCATGCAGGAACCTGACTGTAGAAGAGAACGAGCAAGAAAAGTCGCCACGAGAACGCGATCACTGCTCAAAGAGAAAGCCGCATTGATAGCCATCCTCGTTATGCTCACCGTTTCAATCTTGTATCTAGCGTACCAATCAGCGAAAGTCGTAGACGCAATAAGCGTTTGGTCCAGTCCAGAAACAAAAGCGCAAGGCCACGATGCTGTTGTCAAGGCTCTACACGTCGTCAACGACGAGGAAATGAAACTCATTTCCCCCGTAGCCTTGACCGCACTGTTCTCCGCCGCGGCCTTTCGCATAGCGGATCTAAAGATAGTCCCCCGGAAATGCTTTTATTGCAACGAGTGGGTGCACGGAAGAAACGCAAGGCAATCACCCGACAAAGCCTTCCACTACCACGAGCAATGCGAACCCAAAGAAGGAAGACTTCCAAAACCATAACCTGCGAACCCTCTTTAGCGCGCTCTACGTGTTTGTCTTGTCATCGTGGTCAGGCCCTGCCGGTAGCGTCTCAGCGTACAGGCCACTACTGTCAAAAGAAGCATTGCATGAATAGCTTGCTCAATGAGCTAGTTCAGCGAGGCTGACTCGTGGGGAAAACGCAAAGCGCGCGCCAAACTGGGAGACGGACGGCTGGCTACATCATTTTTACCCGTCATTCCTTCCAAGTGACGCCCGCGGATGCGCGCGCCGGCAGAGAAGCTTGTGGAAGCCGGCTTCGAATACGTCAGTACGATCGACAGTATTCAGCTATACCGAAGGCGGAAATAGGAACATGAAGAGCCTGAAATGTTTTAGTAATGATGAAAAGAACGCAGTAAGAAACATTACTAAATCGGAATACGGTATATTACGTGTTTTGCCCCAGTCATTGTTAGACGAAGGGGCTCGTGATGAACTCGGAAATCAGAGAATTGAACCGTATGATATGTAATCAGTGTGACGAGAAAGAGTACGAGAAATGTGAAGGTTGTAAGGTTTGTCGGCTTGTGAACAAGATAGCTGAGCAATAGAAGGCTACGTGCTCTTCTCTATCGTCGCAACCATCTCGTCGAGAATCCTTGTTAAAGGATGATCGGGCTTGTCCTGGGCGTATATTACGTCACCTTCTGCGCGTAGAACGTCGCAGAAGCAGGGGATCACGCCTAGAAGTGGGACTTGGTAAGTGTCTTTGATCTTGGCCTGCAAGTCCTTTCCTGATTTCGAGGACACGTCCTGCATGACCTTGTTCAAAACCATCTCGGTCTTCTTATCGAACAGCTCGTAGAGTTCATGCAACATTCGCTTTGTTCCGTCTACGTCGGATCGGTCGAACGTTGTGGCCACGACAACTAGGTCGGCGCTTACGATGGCATTTATTGAAGAGTATTGAAGGCCGGGGCTGGTGTCGAAGATCAGGTAGTCGAAGCCCTTGTCTTTCAGGAGCGATTCTCTCAGGGCAAGAATTCTGCCTAGAGCGCGCATTTCCCATTTTCTGTCTTTTGCCGACATGTCTCTGATGGCTTCCGTGGCTGGGTTCGCGAACGCGACCAGCATTTTGCCGGAGTTTCCAATTCGGCTGCTGAGGTCTATCAGGACCTTGTCGATTTCGCACGTGCCGTTAAGATAGTCGTTGAGCCAGCAGTTCGCCTTGTCGACTTTGAGGAGTGTGGCCAGGCTTGGGGCTCTGAAGTCAAGGTCGAATAGGCATACCTTTTTCCCTCGTTTGGCGAAGATGGCTGCCAAGTTGACTGAAAGCAGGGTTTTGCCTGTTCCGCCTTTGTAGGAATGCACGGCTACTATTCTACCCAATGCTTTCACCCTTGGCTTTCTCTCTCTACGTAGAAATAGGCTTTTCTTCCGTTTCTCTCCTTCTTCAAGTAACCCATGATAACCAGCTGATTCAGGTAGGCGCTTTCCACGGCTCTTGCTCTTTTTGTTTGTTGGGCAACCTCATCTGCGGTTGCTCGACCGAGTCTACACACGGCCATGGCCGTCTTTCTCAGGTGGTCTGGCATAGCGAGCAGGGTCATAACGTCTAATGGAGTGTCTGGAAGTGGCTGTTCGAGGCCTTTTTTGCCGTGTTTCTGCAGCTCGATCATGACTTCCATTTTCTCGTTTAGTTTCTCTAAGTTTTCTCTTATTTTCTCGAGCACTTGCAGAGGTTTTCTGTTTAAGACTTCTTGGCTCGCCACTCTGTTTCCCCGTTGTTGTTTTACGTATGTACAGTTAGGTAGAGCGAGCAGCGTTTATTAAGTCTTACTAAACAATCGTCAGAAGCGGGCATACTTATTACTAAGACAAACGCCTGATTACCAAAAACAGCTGAGGACGCTATCTGTGGTATGCGCTGTTTCTGGCCCAGACGATGCCTGCGATTGCTATGCCGGTCATGATGGTGATAAACAGTGTAGCCACAGAATCAGCTGCGAATAGTGCTATTTGTTCTAGCATGGCCATCGATTGACATGTACGTGTCTGGGAATAAGAGACGTGTTTCGACGTGAAAATATGTCAGGGCGTGAAATATGTATGCTGCTAACAAAAGTGAGAGATTGTGAGGCTAGTATGGTACAGGCACTCGGTTGCGGACCTCTTCCACGATGGGCAGAACCTGTTTGAGCTCGCGGAAGTACTTGAGTACAGTGATGCCTCTCTGTGTTACGGCGTAGACGACTCGGCGCTTGCCTATGTTGCGTTCCTCGACCAGCTGCTGCTTGGTTAGGAAGTCGAGATATTCCTTAAGTACGCTACAGTTGACGTTGGCCTTGTACATGATGTGAGTTAGCTTTAATGGACCGCGATGTGCCAACACCTTGAGTATATCGATATACATCTCGAGTTTGGAACGTCTCATTACATTAACCTCTTTCGCGTTATTCTCGCCCTTTTATTATAAAGCTTTTGTGGATTGGTGGTACGGCTTGTCTCTAAATAGTCAGGCTTAGTAGACGCCTTTTGCCTGTGCTTTGTTTAACACGTTTATTCTATTTTGGAACGCGGTGGCCATGTCGTCTACCAATATTCTTTGTAATTCTGCTGAGAGTCCCTTGATGTTTGTCCTCAGCACCTTGGACATTTTCGCCTCAAGCTCTTTGCGTTGCTTAAAGGTTATGGTCTGCTTCAAAGGGCTATCCTCCAATGTTTACGCAGAGAATAGCTTCAGACTATATAACTGTCTTATGAACCGCAAATATGAAT
>CAYHAK010000059.1:0-8669 GCA_964354625.1 uncultured Candidatus Bathyarchaeia archaeon | reverse complement strand
GATTTTCAACTCTATAATAGCCAAAGTGGAATTTACCATCGGGCGCTTTTCCTGACAAACGTAGACCAATCCAAACGATAAAAGAAACAACGGCATCAGCAAAGGATTGGACACCATCGGCGATTAAGGCAAGACTGGAAGAGAATATTCCAATAGAAACCTCTACTATTCCGACCAGGACCAGAATCGCAAAGGATCTTTCTGCAACTGCTCCACCCTTGGCAAGTCTGGTTGACCGCAATCTGTTGGTCACTTCTCCAAAGCTGATTTCAATACTTATTGCGTGAGCACCTATTTCTATTATGCGCGCGGTTCCTCGAGTTTATTGTTCGTAAACCAGAAAATCGAATTGAATCGGACAGAAGGCTGCCAGAGGATTCGCGTGTACGCTGAAACCGAGTTGTGTAAGCGCGCGCAAACCGCCTATACCGTGCTCATCAGCAGACAAAAGACGTATGAATCTGCCTAGACTCTACTTGGAAAGCGCCTCGGCGACAGTTTGCGCCTAGCTCTTCGCTTTCTCCAGCTCTCCCTCTTTCAAATGCTGCTCGTTCGTCTTGCCTTCTACGTAAGTAATCAGCGGAGCCGTGATCAGCTTGAAGCCTAGTTCCTTAAGCCTGCCTTCTATGCCCTTAGCTGCACTTCCAAAAAACCTTGGCAGTTGCGTGTCAAAAGCAGTTGCCAATTTTCCAGAAAACTGTCTGTTTTGCAAACCATCTAGAAACTGCACTATTCCCTTTGATGCTTTAAAATACATCGTTGGCGCACCAACAACCAAACAATCATAATCCTTCACAATAGCTTTGTCAACATCCTCTACGAAAAAGGAAACAACCTCGATTCCTTTCTCCTTCAATACTTCGAAAATCGTTTCAGCAACCTTGGCAGTCAACTTCATAGGAGAAATCGTATCGTAAACGATTAGAGCCTTCATTCAGCCAGACCTCACGACAACTTGGCAAACTTGCGCCGTTTATTAAACGTTTTCAAGGCTCGCCAAAGAAGCAAAAATCGTGCGAAAAGCCGCAGTTGCTTGTGTCAGAACCTCGTTTCCATTCCTTCAACCAGTCCACTTCCCACTCGGACAGAACCCAAACCCGCGCGCGAAGAAGGGTTTTTACAAGTGACGGTGGGATATTGCTATTTGACCACGGGTGCAAGACCCCACCCCGCCGGCCACAAATCGTATTTGGCTTCAAGTTGTTCTGATAGCGCGCTTCTTCTACTCCGACTTCTTTGATCTTCTTAAGCAAAACCGCATTTAACGTGCGCGCTATATTCCACCTCCACACTGTGGCCAAACTCAAAGGCGCGCGCGGATATAGGGTAGGAACGTGGACTTTGGTCCTTCATGTTTATAAGTCATGCTGACAACGTACATTGTAGGAAAGACGTGCCGACAGATTTCTGCATATACTGTTTGCTTCGGAAATGGCATTGTTTTTTCTTGAGAGGTAGGGTAGTACGTTAAGAACTGGAAATGTCTTTGATAAGAACCGTAGCAAGTTTGAGATCATAGCCGAGATTCTAAGGGAATTGCGCATACCGAGTGGCAAGACGAACATCATGTCTCGCTGTAACATGAGCACTGCGCAGTCAGGGCAGTATTTGAGTTTCATGAGATTCAGTGATCTTATTCGGATAGATTCGATTGCGGGAAGAGCAACGTATGAGAGAACAGAGGCCGGCCGAGAGTTTCTAGGATTGTATAACGAGCTGGCAATGTTGCTTCACCCTGGCCTTTCTGCGTCCTGTATGCTCTAGCGATGAGAACCCGAGGACAGCGCTGTTTCTAATCTCTACTGCAAGAAAGCGTTGAAGTTGGACGCTATTGGGAAACGAGACATAGGGAGATCAACTTCGGCGTTCATTCAGCTCCTTTAGGATGCTTATTCATCCAATCAGAAGCAAATGATTCTGCTTTTGGTTTGGTCGGATACTCCGGCGATACTATTCTTCCTTCATCATCGATTCTTATCTTGGGAAACACCCGCACCAGGTAGTGCTCCCCGTACTGTTTCTTTGTGACAACAAGACTCTGTTCTGTTGTCGCATTTATGTATCCTCTCTGATTGTCTATTCTTCTCCAGCCTTTCACTATTCTCATTCAGATCATTCCTCACACGCTAGTCTCAAACTGCCATGCATGTTCGCTACTGCACAATGATCTCCAGTGTTGCTGAGTGTTCCCTTTTTTCCGATGCTCAATTCCCTTTCACCCCTGAATGTGGAGGTTCGTGCGTTCTCGACTTGTATGGTGTCTCCTATGGTGATCAAGTCGATTTGTTCGTTCCACAAGCAAAGCTTGATTGTTCCGGTTTCATCCGATATCAAAGCCTTGGCCACGGTGGCGTGGTTTCCGAACCTTGTTAAGACAATTGTGGGCTTTGCGATTTCGACAACTCTGGCCTTGAGGTTGATCTGTTTCATTCCAGTTCGCAGATCTCCGATGGGAAGAGAGTGTTCTCCCTTGTTCTTCTTGGCTAAGTACCTGTGAACCATGTCGTTTTTCATGAAATCTTTGATTGGGTGGCTTTGCTTCAAAAGGAATTCCATGGATACTGGAAATTGCGCAACGACTTCATGGTCCTTCAGTATCAGAAGCATGGCTTCATCTTGTGTTTTGCTGCGGCACTCGATTGAAAGGCTCCCACATCTGGATTTCTGATTCTTTTCGGCTGAGATCAACGCGTAAAACAGCTCGTCAGGGTCGACTTCATGTTTCACCGAAAGAAAAGCGAGGTATTCGCCGGGTGATACTTTTTTTCTCAAGGTTTTTCACTCTTTCAGTGCTAATCCATTTTGGAGGATGCTGTTGGACGATTCTAAAGATCCTTCAGAAGGCTTGACAGCTGATCTTTCCTGCTGAACTCTTTGTTCTTTTCCGCTTCCACTACAGCACGTTTCACCCAGCTTCTTAGTTCGGAATTATAGTCTACTCTAGGCGGATGCTCTCCTTCCGCTCTGCTGACCCACGATTGGGCCGGTGTGCTTACTTGCTTGTCTGCTAGTTCCATAGTTTTCACCTCATGTTTTTTCAGTAGAATGGTAAAGAAAAATGACAAAACTGGTAACAGCCGCTTTTGCCAATATTCTTCTCTGCGAGAATTCTACCCATTAATATAGTGTGCTTGGTGACATATTAAGGTATGTGAGGGCGTGCGCGGCCGGAACATGCCTTCAGAGATCGCACAGACTGGTTTCTGGCCGATGAAGGTCTTGCGGAGACGGTGAGGGCTATGGTTTAAAGCCCGCGCTGTTTTCTTGTCTGCTCTGGTAGTGTTGCTTCATGGGCTACGTTGTGCTTTGCGATTTTGACGGCACAATGACAGTGGTTGATACGGCCGAGTTTACATTGGCCAAATTCGCGCTGGCAGATTGGAGAGTCATTGATAGGCAGTTTGAGCTTGGCCAGATTTCGCTTGAGGAGTGTTTGAGGAGGGAGTTCAGACTGGTGCACGCTTCCGAGAAACAGATACTGGATGCGCTTGAAGGTGCCGTGCCTTTCCGTCCCCACTTCGACAAACTAGTGCAACACTGCAATGACAACTCTGTTCCTCTAATAATCGTCAGCGCTGGGCTGGATTTTGTCATAGAGCGTTGCCTCAAGCTGAACGGATGGCACAAGTCAGTAACAACCTACACCGCGGAGACCTGCATCACAGAAAGCGGCATAGAATTCACGTTTCCGTCACTATTCGACAAGACCTCAGCCAACTTCAAACAAGATCTAGTCAGACGGCGCAAGAGCCAAGGCGAAAACGTGATATACATAGGCGACGGCTCAGGAGACTTCGACGCAGCAAAGGAGGCAGACCGCCTCTTCACAATCAACGGCTCAAAGCTGGCAAAACTATGCCAAAAACATCACATACCCTTCAAAACCATAGCCGACTTTCAAGAAGTAGTCAACGAGATATGTGCCCTGTAAACAACGAGCGGCAAGAAGCCGAACCTCATATTGTCCAATTCACAAGGCTCCGCGCGTGGTCCAGTGTCATGCTACGTTCAGTTCAGCCACCGACGGAACAACGGCATCAGCAACCCGCTCGAGCTTCTCTCGCGACGTGAAACCCGTCAAGACACCTACGCATGCCTTGATCTTCGCGTTTCTTCCCAACAGCATATCTGCAGTCGAGTCGCCAACCATAACTACCTCATCTGCTTCTGCACGAGTTTTCTTCAACACCTCAAGTATCATGTCAGGCGAAGGCTTCCCACTCACCACGTCATCAACCCCGACTATGGCATTGAAAAGTAGGGCAACGCCGAGAGCCTTGAGCGATTCGGTTATGCGTTTGTGGCCGTCAGTTGATGCTACTGCCAGCTTCAAGCCTCCGTTCTCCAGTCGCCTCAAGGCCTCAGCTACGCCCTCAAGCAGAACGGAACCGTAAGGCGGCCTCATCGAATCGTCCGCATTATCATACGCCCTTTGAGCCAGTCGTTTCGCCTCCGACCATAGCGCGCGCCCATTCAAGTAGAACGCAGACGCCGCAACCAGAATCTCCTCGCGCCTAGGCGCCGTGGCTAAGGGTCCACCATAATCTATCTTTCCGCTCTTCAAATCCACACCCACGAGCTTCTCCCATAATGCCGCATCTTTCTCTTCCAAGTTCTTCCTCACACTTTCCCTACGTGCCTTCGCCAGCTCAAGCAAGACCAGACGGGAATCAATCAACGTACCGTCTTTGTCGAAAACAACCACTTTACACGTTATTGTTTTGTCCTGCGCGATCAGTCTAGTCACAACGCACACCGACCTTCAAAGCGGTCGAAAAACTATTTATCCGTTAGCCTCCCAAGCCTGAGGCACACCAAAACAACGGTAGAAGAACAGGAGTTAAGAGCCAAACGCGGAATCGTCTACGCGGGCATGCGCTGCCCTAGCAGTTCCTAATGCACGCGCACAGCATCGCGCGACTACTCACGGCCTCCAAGCATCACGATGTAGTCGGCCGTATCCGCACACATGTCTGCCGCTTGCTCGATGAATTCAACGAGGTCGTCGAAGATCACCATGACGCCTGCGTTCATGTGCTCTCCGTGCTTGACAAACGAAGCCTTGGTTTTGAGGTAGATGACATCAATCTCGTGTTCTATGTCGTTGACTTTCTTCGCGCCTTCTGCGGCTTCAGCCGAGTTCACGGCCAGCTTTTCGATGCTGCCTCGCAAGGCTTGAGCGCAGTCCACGAGTATCGCCGTCATGCGCACTGTGTTCTCGCAAAGCTCGTCTGGAAGATGCGTGTCCAAGAGCATTTCTATGCATCTGGCTGCATCCTTCACGTGGTCGGCCAATGTGTCCAGCCTCTTCACAAGGTGGAGCAAGTCCTCACGGTAATCAGCAAACAGCGCAGCACCCTTAGTGAGCTCTTTGAAAACCTCCATTCGCAGCCTGTCTACCTCTTCTTCGGCTTTGAAAAGGTTCTCGATGCGTTGTGTGGCTTCTGCTTTCTTGCCTTCGGACATGCTTTTCGTGGCCTGATGGAGCAGCGTCACCGTGTCAAGAGCCTTCGAGATCTGGTCCTGAGCCAAGTCCAAGGCCTTCGTCCTGCGGCGCCTCTCAAACCAAGCATAACTCTTCTTTTCCAACCTCAATGACCCCCTTCAACAATACCTAAATCAAAATGGACTTATAACTCTTAAACCTTGGAGGCACCCTTGCCCTCCGAAATCCAGCTGGCCTTGAGCTTCCCCTTTCCCGTTTTGACGTATTCCTTCTTGAAAATGGGTGCTTCCTTCTTGTACCTTTCAACAGCCTCTTCCAAGACCGAAAAAACGTCTCTACGGTGAGAACCAGCTGCCAAAACGTACACAATGTCTTCGCCGACACCGAACTCGCCTAGTAGATGATGGACCTGGACATCAACGATGCCCGGTTTCTTCTTGAGACTGTCACAGATGCTTGCCAAAATCTCGTTTGCCTTGTCCTCATAGGCCTCCAACTCCAGCTTCTGAACCTTCTCACCCTTCGAGTTCTCTCCGCGAACAACTCCGACAAACGTGGCCATTGCTCCTGCCTTCCGAAAACCGGCCTTGCTTCTTGCACTCCTGATCATATCCATTAACGAGAACGTTCCCTTCTCATGAACTCCAACCTGAGCTGACAACAACAATCACCGAACCTGAAAGAATGATTCTTCTCCGGATTCTATAAGCATTAGTCTCTCAACCTGAATCTTTCACTAGCCTCAGACTCAAATCGCTGAGAAGGTCATGGTACTGGCGTATTCTCTCATGTGCCTGCTTTACTGTGGTCTTCGAGAACTGCATTTCATCATTAGGTCTGGCCTGTCCAAGCAGGTCAAGATCTGGGGTGTTCGCAACGGCGATCTTTGGATAGCCACCGGTGGTTTGGGCGTCCCTCATCATCACGATGGGCTTGCCGTTCTTCGGAACTTGGATTGCACCTGGCAGGAGAGCGTCTGAAACGATTTCGGCCTTTCCCTTGTGCTCGATCGTGGGGCCTTCGAGACGGTAACCCATGCGGTCTGCCTCCAAGGTGACTCTGTATTGACTCGAGAGAAAGGCCTCAATCCCGCTTTCGGTGAACATGTCTGCCTGCGGTCCCAGAACCACATGTATCGTGAAGCGACCTGTGAACAGCGGGATGAGTTCCTCTGGGATCAGATAGTGAACGCTGAGAAGGGACGAGGGGAATCCTTCAATCAAGTCTTCAGCCTTCAATTGCCTACCATCTATTCCTCCAAAGCCGCCACGCACATAAGCCGATCTGCTACCAAGCAAGACAGGCGAGTCAATGCCTCCTCTCATCGCGACGTAAGCACGGCAACCGTTCTCCATTCTTCCGAACGAGACAACGTCGCCTTCTTCTGCCGTCACTGTCTGCCACATTGGGACGCTGTGGCCATTGATCTTCGGCGAGCAGGCTCCTCCCGTTACTGCAATTTGGGTCTTACCCAGTGCCTGGAGCTCAGGGCCTATTATAGTGGTTTCAAGGCACGCGCTGTTCTTGTCGTTTGCCACCAGAAGGTTCGCGGCGACCAAGGAAAACGTGTCCATTGCGCCTGAGATGGGGACGCCGTAGTTGAGATAGCCGAACCTTCCGGAGTCCTGAACCGTGGTGAACAGCCCAGGCTTCAGCACTTGAAAGGCATTCATTCTTCTTTACCTTCCATACTCAGCTATGCCTATGCCTGCTTTTGCCAAAGCTTCGAACTCTTTTGCCAAGATCGGTTTGAACTCGATTGTGTCTCCTGCTTTCAGTGGGGTTGGAGGTTGTTGTGTGGGGTTGAACAGCACGAGCGGTGTTGTGCCTATTATTCGCCATCCGCCCGGGGCCTCGCACGGATATATGCCCGTCTGCCTTTCAGCTATTCCTACCGAACCTGCAGGAACCTTCAGACGCGGTGTTTCAAGACGTGGGGTCGCGATCTCATCAGCAACTTCACCCAGATATGGAAAGCCAGCCACAAAACCAATCATGTATACCCTGTACTCTCTGCTGCCGTGCAATAGCGCAACATGTTCTTCAGTTAACCTATTGTGTTGGGCAACATAGCCTAGATCAGGCCCAAACTCTCCGCCATAAGCAACTGGAACGACAATTTTCTGCCCTTTGTCTTGCACATTTGTCTTTCCGACCGTTTGTTCAATATCCCTTATTTGAAAGACAAGTTGCTCATACGTTGTTTCCAGAGGATTGTAGCGGACGAGCAGTGACCGATACGTAGGCACGATTTCTTCCACTTCTTTGATGGCAGCCTTGGTCATGGCCTTGGCTAGGGCTATTACCCTGCGATTTGTTACCGAGCTTATTGTGTCGCCGAATTCTACTAATAACGCGTGGTCGCCGAAAGGCAGGTATCGAGCTGCAGTATATGGTTCAGCTTTCATGGAAAAGCCTGAGGTTCGTCTAGAGGAATGTGCCTATGGGTCTGATTTCGATGCCTGCTTTGTCTAGACCTTTGTGCAGTGCCTCTGCAAGCGTTACAGCCGCAGGATTGTCACCATGGACGCAGATTGTGTGTACTTTTCCGAGGTTCACAACCTCCTGATTGGATGTTAGGGCTGTTCCCTCAGTAACCGCTTTGACGGCTCTTTCAACAACCCTCAAAGGCTCCTCAATGACCGAGTCCGACTGTTTTCTGGAAACAAGCGTTCCGTCAGAATTGTAGGCTCTGTCGGCGAAAAACTCGTATCCCACTCTCAGACCTGCTTTGGCGGCTACAGTGGCGAGCGCCGAGCTGGGCGGAGCAAAGACTATCAGATTGGGGTTTAGGGCTTTAACGGCGTCTACTATCGGTTTAGCGACTTTTTCTTTCTCTGCTGCCATGTTGTAGAGAGCGCCGTGTGGTTTAACATGCTGAAGCCTGGCTCCTGTGATCTGTGCAAATCCCTGAAGTGCACTCACCTGATAGAGCGTGTAGTTCTGCACTTCCTCGGGCAGCAGTTGCATCTCCCTTCTGCCAAACCCCAAAAGATCAGGAAAACCCGGGTGCGCTCCGACTGCCACGTTATGTCTCTTAGCCAAAGCTATGGTTTCAGCCGCCGTCATGGGATCGCCCGCATGCATGCCGCAGGCAATATTCGCCGAGGTTATGTAAGGCATTACCCGTGCGTCGTTGCCGACTTTGAACGCGCCGTAGCTTTCCCCCAAGTCACAGTTTATGTCGATTCTTTGTATCAAGCTAATTCCTCTGCATTAGCTA
>CAYHAK010000058.1:0-8760 GCA_964354625.1 uncultured Candidatus Bathyarchaeia archaeon | reverse complement strand
GGGCCGAGAAGCCACAACTCGGTATAAAACTCCGTCCTCGGCCAAACCAGCAACCTGCTCAACGCAGGCGACGCCACGAGCAACGTCAGAATCCCAACAACTACAAAGAAAACAACACGGTACTCGTCAAGTCTACTCATGCACCGCACCCCCAGCTTTGTCGAGCCTTCGCTTCAGCACAGTCCAGACTGCAAGACCACCGCAAACCGTGGCTATAGCTCCGACGGCAGATCCAACTACGTTAATCATGAAACTCCAGTAGCGCTCTTGAGCCGCCGCATCCCTCAAAGCGTTGGCCTCAACAACAAAACCGGTCAATCCCTCTCGACTTTGATTCGCAAGCGTCACAGCAGACTCAAAATCACTCACATCATAAGCTAAACTAGCTCTCGAAAGCAAATCTCCAGCCGCGCCAAGATTGCCCAGCAAACCCGTCACATTGGCCCCGGCACCATTTGCATTCGCTGCAGCCTCATAGCACTCCACAATCCTGTTTCCGGCAGCCTCAACACTCAACCTAGCATCAGATTCAGTCGCCGCAAGAGCCACAGAACAGAAGCCAGCCAGCAGAAGAGGCAAAGCAAGAACACCCAAAAAGACAAACCTGCGCCCAACACGCATCTTCAAGCCACACACCGTCTCCAAAGCCAAACCATTAAACATGCAACAAAAAGCCGCCAAAGCCCAGAAAGGCTATTTGCTGGAGCACAGCTCCTCCAGAAGCCTTCTCTCACTCTGAACCCTGCTCACCTGCAACTCCACATGCCTATTACGCCTCGCATACTCTCCATACTTCTCCAAAAACTCGACCCCCTTAGACGTAAGCACATAACACCGCTCCCTACGCTCAAAACGAACCAAACAAGCCCTCCTCAACAAACCCAAATATCTACACAAGAGCCTATAATTCAGATTGGCCTGATTCATGATCTGCGTCTTCTTAGCACGCCGACTCACCACATCCAGCACGTCAGCTACTATGTCAAGTCTGCTACGATAGCTGCCCAACAGTCCCTCCCCCCAGAATGCAAACGCAATATCAAAAAAGAAAAACCTGACAACTAAAACGGAAATCTAGCCGGGCTTGCTAGACGTGAAGCCAGCCTCTGCCGCCCTTTCTCAAGTGCTGCTTCTGCTTCTCTTCGTTCAAGGCCTGGCGCATTTCTCTCGTCCGATTGGACGATCTTTGGTTAGCGACCGAGGTTCTTATGAACTTCCCCCACCCGCCGACCGCCGGATCAGGCTGCAACAACCTGTCAACGTCGACAAGCTTGTGCAGCTGCAGAATTTCCCTAAAACTCAACTGCCTAAAATCCCTCGTGGCTAAGATAACCGTGCCCTTCTCAACAAACAACATCGAAAAATCGTCGCCCGCAACGCCCTCGGCCCTCACCTTATCGTCAATCCGCTCAAGCCACAGCCTCTTCCATTCCTCTCTCAGCTTCTCAGCTAACACTTTTGAGGCATCAGCTTCCACTAGAACATCCCTCCCTGACAGGAGCGGAAACGAAAAATGTGGACATCCGTAAGCATCCCGATAGGTCTTTCTCTTCCCTCGCTTTTCCTATCCGAACCCACGTATTTAAATCATGTTCCACAAAACATCAGACATAATATGCTGGAACATTGAAGCGTTTGTTCTAGGAAACATCAATCCTGCAAAAAACCGTCCTTGACAAGCGCGCGCGAAACTTTGCTTCCAAGCCCCAAATCCCAAGCATTGATTGCGAGTATGCCATAGTGCATCATACTACAGCACACGCGCGGCTTTGCGCACACTGCCGTTTATGTCAACTCTGGTTGGAAAACTCTCCGGGCTTTCCCAACTCAGAGTTGACTAATTGGTCAAGTCCGCTTCTCAAGAAGCGTTAAGAGCTCTTGGCGAGAGTGTGGTTTGAGCTAGTGATCTGCCAATGGCCCAGGAATCTGACAACCACGAGGAAAGCGCGCGCGCTAACATCAAACTAGTATTGGCAGAATGGATCCAAGACCTGAAAAGGCTCATTGTTGATAAGAAGCGCATGCGCTTCGTTGTCGCCTTGACTCTTCTGACCTTCCTCGCCACAGCGACTCTGGCAGCACAGACCTTCCGTCAAGACGTTTCGAGCTCTGGTTCCATAAAAGTCATTGGGGTGAGCCTGTTTTGGGACAGGGCGTGCACAAGCAAGGTAACGGCAGTGACCTGGGGAGCAATAAGCCCGGGAACCTCGGTCAGCCAGTACGTGTACGTTCTGAACGACGGAACAGCAAGCGGGACACTCTCAATGGGCTATGGCAACTGGACACCTGCAGCCGCAGCTTCATACATAACGCTTGCGTGGAACTGCAGCAACTACGTTCTCGCCCGCAATGGGATAGTATGCGCAAAGCTCACCCTGACTGTACAGCCAAGCATAACAGGTGTGAACGACTTCAACTTCATGATTCTCATCCAAGCAACAGGCTAAGCAAGACCTTCCATTCACACTCTGCGCGCGCCATGGTCCAATAGACCAAGAAGGCACACAAGTCACCAACAACTCGCTGCCGAACGATCGCCTAAAAGGCTTGGAGTAGGTTTATCTGGAAGGCACTCCATGAAGCCTTGTAGCCGGTCCAGTGTCAAGCAATGGCCGTTGACCAAGAAAACGTGACAAAAATACTCTCTGCGCTGTCTCATCCTTTGAGAAGGCAGATACTACGATACCTCAGCGAAAACCAAGAATGCACCTTCACAGATTTGATAAACGCTCTTGGCGTCGACACTGGAAAACTAAGCTTCCACATCAGAAACCTAGAAGTCTTCCTTGAACAAACACCCACAAACAAATATAGACTAAGCAAAGTGGGAGAAAACGCAATAGTACTTATCAAGGACTTGGAAGCATGGAGCGTAGAAGCTGAACTTGCCAAGAAGACAACGTCGCTTCCTTTGGCTCGCCTCAAAGAGAGAGCAGTCGCTTTCTTGGCCGATTTTGCCATAGTCTTCGCTTTGTTCATGGTGCCTACTGCTCCCTCTACTTTGACATTAGGATTGGGGGCCTTCCTCAATATCAACCTAGTATTGTTCCTTCTTTTACTGTGGATGTATCTGACTCTTCTTGAAGGGTTTGCAGGACAGACGCTGGGTAAGCGGATAGTTGGATTGAAGGTTGTGACGACAAATGAGAAGAGACTGTTCTATGACCATGCTGCCGTAAGAAATTTCGGCGTAGCCTTTCTGCTTCCTATAGATTTGCTTGTTGGGCTTCGGCTCAAAGATAAAAGATACATTAGATACTTCGACAAGTTCGCTGGAACAACTGTAGTTGACCTGAGAGGTCGAGCTCGTAAGTCAAATGAGGAGAATGAGGCCACAAAGACGCCTGAAGCAGCCCTTTCCGGTCCAGCCCAATAGAAAACTGCCAGAACCCGGGCTGGCGTGCGATGGGTTCTTGTGTTGAAAAGTCTTATAACTGGACCGCCAGATACGCTATTGCTTACTTAAGACAGGAGAACAAAGAAAATGGGAAAAATGAAATTCTTGCTGGTCGCTTCTCTTTTGATTTCCATAGTATTCATCACTGCTTATACTCCTAGCACTAAGGCAGCAGAATACAGACTCACATGGGCAACGATGGCTTCGATGCCGACTCCACGAGCGCAGGCAGCCACAGTCGCGGGCAACAACGGAAAAATCTACGTAATTGGCGGATACAACGCGACAAAAGTGCTCAACACAACAGAAGCTTACGACCCGTCAACCAACACATGGCAAGCAAAAGCCAAAATGCTGACAGCCATGCGTTGCGCTGCCGCCACAAAAGGCCCCGACGGCTTGATTTACGTCATAAGTGGCTACGACGGAGCAGCATCTTCAGCCGCGGTTCAAGCATACAACACGACTTCAGACACATGGACGAGCAAGGCAAGTATTCCGTATCCAGTTTTGTTTGCAGCAGCTGTCACAGATGATAAAGGAAAGATCCTTGTCATAGGTGGAACTAACCTCGCACCAAGTAATTCGACCAACAGAGTTCAGGTATACGACACGGCAACAGACACGTGGACCTCTGGCACACCACTGCCCACATCTCGAACCCAGATCGGCGTGGTCAAGGACAGAAACGGCTTCATATACGCCTTGGGTGGACAAACTTGGCCTACAACGGTCGCTCTTGACGTTGTTGAAGTTTACTATCCGGGTTCCGCCACCTGGTCAGCGAGACCTTCGATGATTGAAGGCATAAACGAGTTCGGGGTCGCACTAGGAGCGGATAATAACATCTACGTCGTAGGAGGCGGAAAAGACTACACAAACAACCAAGCCCCGTTCTTCGGAACAGTAACAGTGTACAACCCCATCACGAACTCATGGGGTTTTGACGCAAACATGCCTACGCCGCGGAAGGAACTCGGAGTGGTCTCAGTTGGAGACCGAATCTACGCAATCGGTGGATGCAACGACACATACCTAGGCATAGTTGAAAGAGCGGAAATTCAGATGCCGAACGAGTTGCCCCTAGCTTACATTGACTCTATCACGCCTAACCCTGTGACCATCAATGAACCGATAACGTTCGTCGGACACGGCACTGACCAGGACGGAACAATCGTAGGCTACAAATGGCGTTCTTCAATCAACGGAACCATGAACACCGCAGCCACTTTCAACATAACAACGCTCTCAAACGGAACCCACACCATATACTTCAGTGTGCAGGACAATTCAGGCGCATGGTCACCAGAAGTGGCCGCAGCCGTGACTGTAAACAAGCCGCTCGCAGACGACCCACTTTACCAAAGACTCTTGGAACTGAACGCGCGGATAGTCAACCTGCAGGAACAGAATGCAAACTTGACAAGCACGACCAGCGATTTGACAAACAAAGTTAACGTGCTTACGATGGAGCTTCTGGGCACAAGCGTCATCACAATCATACTTGTCATAGCCCTCATCGCCTTAGTGTTCATGAACAAACGCAAACCACCAGTAACAACAATACCAGCCTAAAACCTTCCGCAGAATCTCCTTTTTCTAGTATCCCTCTTCGCGCGCTGCTGGGCAAGATTTTAACTTGAGAAAGGTCAAATGAGGCTCTGAGAGGATAGTGGATGTCATCGTTGACGGATGCATTAAGACGCAGTAGTGAAGCACTGAAGCTCGGTGCCTCGTCACGGGTCTCGGACTACGAGCAGCGGTTTTCGTCACTCAAGAATCTCTATGGTGATCTACTTGCAGATCTCGTAAGAGCAGATTTCGGCCGCAAGAAGGTATACGAAACTGCAATACAGTTTTTTGGCGATTCAACCGTGCGCTTTGCCGGTGTGGACGGAACCATGTATTCGAGACCCCTGTTTGACATGGTGATCTTCTTCGGCGGCGCCTACGCCTCCACAGGCACCGCGACCTTCACAAAGGACGGCGAAGTGCACGTCGAGTATGATAAGAAAACGCTGAAGCAGAACGCGGGCATCTCAAGCGTGGTTCCGGTCTATATAAACGAAGTTGCCGACATCGACAAGGACCTGCCCCCCGAGAAGCAACCCTTCACCGACGAAGCCATCGCAAACAACTCGATGATTGCCAACTCGATCATGACTCTTGCAGAATACTATCTTGCCTACAAGCTAGCCACGGACCCATCGCAAAAGACAGGCATAATCCTGATGGATAGAAGCCTATCCATCGAAAGGGCCAGCCTCATCTACGACACATCGGACCGCGAAAACTGGAAGGCAAAAGCCAACGTCATAGGCTACGAAGTAGACGGCCAGACGGTTGACATCAACGACCTGACCATTGCGAGACAATGCATATGCAATTCAGCTCTAAACCTGCCGCCTCCCAGAGCAGACTACTTGAGATACGCGATAATCGAAGCAGTCAAGAAAAAAGGGCCCCTGAAAGAAGGCCCCCTTCTGGCCGAGCTCGAGATTTCAGACGAGAAGAGGATGAAAAGAGTCAGACGCTACATCAAACGCTGGGTCGAGGAAGACGTACTCGCGGAAACAGACGGAGAATACTCCCTAAACGACAAATACGTGACCTCATGGGAACGCATCAAGAAAATGATGACAACCATCGGCGATAGAATCTTCATCAAACAGAAGGCGCAAGCGAACACGGACCTCATGAAAATAGTGAAGGATGGCAAAGAACACTGGCTAACAACAATCGACATTGCCTTTCTGACGCTTTTCACATTGCAAATGCTGATGGAAGAGTGCTGGAATAGGAGAATTCTGCTAATAGGGATTACGAAGGACACGGCCGCACGGGATTTTAAACGTCAGCTGATCCCGATAATGCACACCGAAGGCTTACTGAAGACAGCGATCTCACGTGAGACGTTCGAAAAGCTGCCTGACACTGACCGCATGATTTTGCAGTCTGCGAGCCTGTTCAGTCCAGACAGGATCACTCCTCCGTGGAGTCTCGTCGAGTACGACTCGGCGTTCAGAACGATGATTCCCGACAGGAAAGGCCGCAAGGGCTACGTTTCAGGTGCAATCAAGAACAAGATAGGCCTTGAAAGAACGTTTGTCAAGACCTACGTGCAGCTTAGCCAAGCTAAGAGCGATCCGAGGCTACGAAGCAACGTGTTACTGATTGACAGGCTGGTCTATCCGGAATTCGATTGCACAGCAGAGAGTGTTGGGCAGTTTTGGAATGAGCTGAGTGATGGTACCAGGGAGCCTGTGCGCGTGGTTCTATTTAGGGATCTAAATGTGCCGAACAGGCTTCAAGACTTGGTTATGGGAACCCTGGTGGCCATGTCGCCTTCAAGCATTCCTGAGGCTTTCGGCCACAACAAGCCTCTGTTCATAGCAGACAAGATAGCGAAATGGAACTTCGGCCAGTTCAAATGCGTGGTGGACACGACGGCAGGTTGGCTGCTCAATAATCATAAATTGCGAGAGTTCATATTCTACATGAGCACGTTCAGAGAGAGGAGGGCATCGATTGAAGCCGCAAGACGCGAATGAGCTAAACAGCTCCTGTTTCACCAACTTCGAAGGCAAATTCAACGCAAGACTTGCCGCAGTCATTCCCAGATTCTTTGCCGGAGGCGAGGAAACGAAGGTGGCTGGCACCAGCGCACGCTATCAGTGCCGTGTCAAGGTCGAATACCAGAAGGATCTGATGGGGTTGCTGGAGGAGGGCATGCTGCTTGCGGTCAAGAATTTTAAGCAGGTGGAACCGGGCAAAGAACGTTTCACACTCATGGAAGTCAGTCGCGTGTGGCCCGAGCATTTTGGCCTCCGAGGCCTTTCGGACCACGGCTACTACCCGATGCAGTTCGAGATCATAGAGCAATCTGAAGGCGACTGGCAGACCGACGACACCTCCACTATGATGATACAGATAGACGCAATACCCATCAACTACGACCTGATACTGGACGGAAAATGCACACACAGATTCGAAAAGGGCTTCTCATACCCAGTAGCAGGCAGCCCATGCTTCATTCTGAACAGCGAAATGATAAACCGCATGTACAACCAGAAAATCGCCGAGAACTACGGCATAGACATGAGCAAGACGACGGACGACGCGAGGAAAGACCAGCGACTTGGCCTCATCAAGATGTTCGAAGCCAGCAAAACCAACATACCAATCTACGTGGACTTCGAGAAGCTTGTCCGCTACCACTTCGGGGTCTTCGCTTTCACAGGCGGAGGAAAGAGCAACCTGCTGTCCAACATTCTCCGAAGACTCATGCTGCACACAGACAACATGAAAATTGTTGTCTTTGACCTAAGTTGCGAGTACACGTTTCTGCTGTTGGACGTTCTAGCTGATCCCAACGTTAGCGCGAAGATCATCATGGAGCGCAGGGTCGACTCGGTGGAGCAGTTTTTCAACAGTGTCGTTAAACCCAGAGAGTACGAGACTGATGAGCGCACAAAGCACGGTCTGCAGCAGATCATGGATCAGGGCAAGCTGGCCTATTACTCAAAGCCGAGACAGCAAGTTCCCACTTACAGCCAGTTCATCGACGAAGTGGGCAGCCAGAGAGGCAGCTCAATGGACAAGCCGCACTACCTAAACGCAATCGACAAAATCCACGACGCGATACTCGCTTATGTAGAGGAGCATCGCCTCAGCGAAAACCAGCAGGTAAACGAGGACTTCGTCCACTACGTCGACGGCATAGCTTCGGAAACCGTGGAGCAGTTCAAGGTTCACGACAAGAGCGGTCTGTACGCGTGGGCCACCACACGGAGCACGATACTTGACCTAGTCAGAAAGGGCGAACAGAACGAAAAGGAAGAAACAGGCGCTTTGACGATTGAGAGGATACGTGAGCTGCTGGAGGACAAAACAACCAATCTCTTGTGCATCTCCATCTCAGACCCGTACTCGATAAAGGAGCTGGCCATAAGCCTCACTCAGGACCTGCTCATCCGTAGAAAACGACGATTCACGGTCAAGCCTTACGTCTTGGTCGTGTTCGACGAGGCGCAAGAATTTATGCCCAGCGGCGGCTCAGGCATCGAGGCCAAATGCTCGGCGCACGTTGAAACGATGCTCAGGCAGGGAAGGAAATACGGGCTCGGGGTGTGCATTGCAACTCAACGCATAGCCTACTTGAACACGAACGCACTGCAGCAGCTTCACACGTACTTCGTGGGCACACTGCCCAGGCCATACGACCGGCAGCTGATCAGCGAAACTTTCATGATAGACAAAGGCATACTGGAGAAAACCCTAGAGTTCGCGCCTGGCGAGTGGCTGCTTTCAAGCTACATAGCCACAGGAATGGAAAACGTGCCAATATTCATCAAAGCAGACAA
>CAYHAK010000057.1:0-8882 GCA_964354625.1 uncultured Candidatus Bathyarchaeia archaeon | reverse complement strand
AATAGCATGGCACAAAAATGAGGTCATAGGCACAGTTCTGAACTTCATTGATGAAAAGGAAAACAAGGAATACAGGCGCAAACGCGGTCACGTAGAGTTGATATCCGTAAAACGTCAATGGAGAAGCAGAGGCATAGCAAAAGCATTGATCGCCCGAAGCCTCAAGCTTCTAAAGGAACGCGGTATGACCGAGGCAGCGTTAGGAGTAGATGCTGAAAACCCCAGCGGAGCTCTTCGCTTATATCAAAAAATGGGCTTCCAAATCGAGAAAAAAACCATATTTTACAGAAAACCTAGCGCGCGCGCCTCATGACGACTGTGAAACGTTTCTATAAACAAGCAGTAATGAGAAACTGGGAGAAAAAGTCTTAGCGTGCGATGTTCAGAGTCATATGATTTTTCTAATAGTTCGTATGTATGAACGAAGGCATTTTTGGAAACAAAGTATCAATCAAGTGTTTGTGGCTCGGCTTAACTAGAAAATCAGGATAAGTCGCTTCAAGTTCCTCCCTGCATTTGTATCCTAGTAGGAGCTGAACGAAGACGTGGGGATTGAACCTGACTGCGCGATCTTCACAGGTTTCGAGTCTTTGGACGCTGGTGATCTTTCCATGCTCGAATACTATCTGGATCGTGTAGCGATACAGGTTGAAACTGAGGGTCTCCGTCAGACCGCTGGAGCTGCTTGCTGAGAGACGCTCTTCAAAAAGCTCTTTCATTTTCAAAAGTGTTTTCGCATAGTCTAGCACGCGTATTTGCCAAGCGTAGGGTAGGCTTTGTTTTGCTCGGCCCGTAGCCATCAAATGCTTCGTGAATGGCTCAATAGAGCTGACCGTCGAAACCAGCACTTCGAGTCCATTGTCAACTCCGATGTCTCTAAGGAACCTGAGAATCGATTGAGCGGTATGTTGATCAATGTTGGTGACTTCTCGCAGGTACAGCTCTTTGTTTTTTGGGTTCTTGCTTACCCTGAAGTATGCCGTGATTTGGCCTTTTTCCTCTACTACGTAGGTGTTGAAGTTGTATTCGGCCGTCATATGCGTATTCTCTTGCATTTTCCAGATTCCGTCATTCCGGACAGAGTGGACGTAGAACTTTCGTTGCGCTTCGGCCAGAAGTTTCTTCGCTCTTGGCATATCGCCTAGTACTAATGGGTGTATGTTAGTGTTGCTTTCATACTTGGGTATCTGATCGATATTGATCCTTGTTTCTTCGTCAAGCGACAAGGCATATTCATAGCCAAACTGTCGATAAAAATACGGAATTCCCTCTATTGCCGACAAATCATAACTGTCGACTGAGATTCCATTGTGATACTGTTCCATCAGTTTTAGCTGGAGTCCTCGATGTCGATATTGTGGAAGCGTGGCAACACATGCTAGCTCAGCTACTTTCAGAGGAACCCCTCCGATGCTCCATTCCAAAGGAAGCAGATTTAGGCCCGCAACGATCTTGCCATGATGTTTTGCCACTAGAAAGTGTCTCAGAGTCGTCCCCGGTTGGTGATCAATCCACTTCTGCACCATCAAGTCCACGCGGCTGTCGCGCCCAAAAACCGTAAGCATCAAGTCCAGATGCTGAGCTAAATCGTCCTCGGTTTTCAGATGCTGAAACGCAAACTCGTCAGTCAAAACGTTGTCTCCTTAGCGCGCGCAATTTCAATATACCACGCCTATCGCCACATCATCTCTGGCTTTTCCGTTCATATAATGATTCTCATATGATGGGTGTAGCCGAGCATTGCGAAGGATAACGTCCACTAGCATGTGAGGTCCATTGCGGAGAGTGAGGGACGAATCCCTGCATTATTCTATGCGCACATTGACTTGAATCCGGGTGGCGATGACACTGCCGTCCAATCATCTCCCGCAACTCCTCTATTTTTTCTTTCTATTGACTGGCGCGTGCTGGTTCAGCTGTGACTTTTCCTCAGAATCGGGACGTATACTTGATTCCGATAATACCCTTTGATGGTTATAGCGGTAGAGTTCCTTTCCTAGCGCATTTCTTCTCGTGCGTTTACTTCTTTTTTGGGGCTTTCTTGAGAAGCAGGGGAATAATTAGTAGAAAGGAAAGAACTGCCATGTATAACCACGCAGAAGAATATCCGTACTGTAGCACGAAGTAGGAATAGAGCAGCGGGGGAACAAAATCGCCAAACAGAGAGATGCTGTTTACCCAGCTAACGGCCAACGTTTCGTATTCTTGGTCAAGTCTGTTAGCCGCTCTTGCTGCAGAGAAGCCGAAAGTGAATCCTGTTCCAGCCGCCAATCCGATTAGCATGCCGGCCAAGATTGCTGAGTAGACTGAGCCAAAGAAGGCTGTGCCTATTCCTATGGTCATTAGGACGCCTGAGGCGAGCAGTAGCTGTTTTTCATTGCCATACCTGTCGAACAACTTTCCCGCGAAGGGTGATGATGCGAGCGCAAACAGCGAAACCAAAGATGCGATTGTTCCTGCCTCTCCAACACCTAGGCGAAGCACGCTGTTGAGGTAGTAAGCCATGAAACTGCTGTAGACCGTCGACCCTATTTGAAGGACTAACATTGCAACTGATAAGATGATCAGCCATTTATCCAACAATATGAGCCTTAGGTGACGAAGTTCTATGGTGAAGTCTGAGCGTTGATTATCTATTGGCACGAGAAACCACAGCAGAACCGACGTGCCCAGACCAAGCAATCCGCCTGTTACCAGACTGATTCTCCATCCGACTGCTGTTGCAAGGACTGCCCATCCAGAAAGACCAACTACGCCTCCGAGGCTAAAAGCCGAATTGTACAGACCCACCCCCAAACCCTCGGCCCCTTTGTGTAGAAACCTAGCCATCAGGATAACACCAGGAGCGAACACAAAAGCCATGCCTAAACCCACAAAAAACCGGAGAACTGTAATCTCCACCAAATTGCCAGCGAACCCTGTCAGCAACGTAGCCAGCGAAGACACAGTTGTCCCCATGATCGCAGTCAGTCGCGGACCAATCTTCGCCGCCAGAATCCCTCCTGGAACTTGAAAAACTCCGATGCCGATAAAGAATGCTGACGTCGCTACTCCGAGGCCAGAGACGTTCTCATTCAGTTCAGATGCTGTGAAAGAGAACACGGCGGCGAGGCTGAACCAGTTCACTGCGTAGATGATTCTTCCTAAGATTAAGGATGCAACAGCGGCCCTGGTGCCAACGCTCTGACGTGTGCTCATTGGTTTTGCCTTCTAGAGACTCTGAGGAATTGGGGTTGGATTAGTAGGCTTTACTCAAAAAAACAGTGGCATCTAAGTGTTTCCGCCCTGTGTGGTCGTTTCTGGAAATTGACTTGAGGATCAGCAACAATCCCGGAAAGAACGCGCGCTAGCATGTGAGCTCTATTGCGGGGAGTGGAGGACGAATCCCTGCATTATTCAATACACGCATTGGGTTTGAACCCGGGTCCAGATGGCGATGATGTATAAGGTTCATCATCTCCTGCAATCCTCTCTTTTTTGCACTTTAGGATAGAGCTTTCTTCTATAGGTTGGCTCAGAAAAAGCTGAAATAGAGGCTACAACTCAACCGGCATTGCACTGAGCTCAAGGAGAAAGGAAAACGAAAAAGACACTAACAGCAATTATCATAGGCGTTCTTCTCTTATCGATGCTGTCAGTGCTAAGGTTAGCCTTACCGGATTTCTCTGTTCCATTTGATGATTCAGGATGGACCAAAACATATGGAGGGACAGATGACGATTGGGCCCGTTCTATCATCGAGACGAGCGATGGTGGATACGCATTAGCAGGCGCCACATGTTCCTACGCGCCCGCAAATGGCTTAGCTGATTTCTATTTGGTTAAGACTGATGGTTCGGGCAACATGCAATGGAATAGAACGTATGGAGAAATATATGACGACGGTATCGCTTCCGTTGTTCAAACGAGTGACGGAGGATACGCACTAGCAGGCTACACAGATTCCTTTGGCTCTGGCGATGAGGATTTCTATTTTGTCAAGACTGACTCAAATTTAGGTCCTGTTCATGATGTTGCTGTCACAAACGTGCATTCCGTAAAGACCGTTGTCGGCGAGTCTTCTATTTGTAAGCTGAACGTCACGGTGGCGAATCGGGGCGACTTCATTGAATCATTTAACGTGACTGCTTGGGCAATGATTGCTCCGCCAACAACAAGTATCCAGGCCGTTAGCACTGTGAACCTGTCACCTGATGAAACCAGAACCGCCGCAGTCTTGTGGAACACTACCGGCTGGACATATGGCAACTACGCCGTAAGCGCCTATGCAGAACCTGTTCCGGGCGAAACCAATACTGTTGACAACACGTACATCTACGGTCCAATTGAGGTCACGATTCTGGGCGATGTTGACGGTGACTTCAATGTCGACATCTTCGATGTGGTGCAGATAACCTCTAGATACGGGAAGATTGCTCCTGCTGTGCCGCCTGACTCAGATGCTGATATCGACGGCAACGATGTGGTCAACATTTTCGACGTAGTCACCTGCACCGGCCACTACGGACAGAAGTGCGCGCGCTATACACAGCACGAGCGTGTGCGCCTTTACGCGATTTTGCGATTTCAAAGATAGTTAGCAAAGCAGTTGGGATCCAAAGAGCAATTGCGGCATAAACAAGCGCGGATGTTTCTATGAGATTCTCGTAGATGAACGCGTCAGTAGCATCTAATGAAGTGTTTACTTGTGTGAAAGAAAAGCCTGGAGGAAAATCATGTGGCGTGTAAGGCATAGGAAACAAGGAATAGCCTGTTGTTGGCCAGAATTGCTTTGTAGGAGGATAATCCCAAACAAGGTGCGAAGCTACTCCATTCATTTTCCAGACATAGCAACTAAAGATAACTGAAAAAACAAACAATGACAGAATAGCCAACCGCATTACCAGCGACATATAGTTACATTAGCTTACGCAAGCAAAAACCTTGCTAATCTCGAATCAATATTCAGGATAGCGCGCGCTAAGATAAGTCACAGAGTCCCATCAGGAAAGCTAGAAGCATACGCGTGCTAACCAAAACGACGACGAATACGGAAAACGTATAAGCTGAAGACATCAAATCACTCAGAGGCCAAGAAAGGAGAATAGGAAAACGTCTGAAGGCAATTCCGTGGCTTTCTTTGTAGGGTCCCTAATAACAAGCATTGCTGGTGCCGTCTTGCTGATTATAGATGACTTCGCTGGATGGTACAACTACGCATATTACGTTCAGAGTTGGGGCTGGATTGCGCTGAGTCTCGACTCACCATTAGCTGTTGTTCTCATAGGCCTTGTCGCTGGTCTGCTATTCTATTGTGCATACATATCTCTGCAGGGACTACGCCTCAAAGGGCAAATTGACAAGCGAACAATGAAATATGGTTTGTTTGCTTCTACAGCTGCATTCACAATCGTTTTCGTGGGCGCCATCGCGTTCGTTGCAGCAATGTTAATGGATGAACCATCTGAATGGTGGTTTGGAACAGGATTCTACGGCGGACTATTAGGCTCAGGACTGACAGCCCTGCTGTTCTTCCTCCAAACCAAATCCATCAGTAGCATCAAAGCACAAACCACTCCTTAACCCGCGCGCGCTACTTTTCCGCATAATCTACTCATCGTCGTTTTTGGCTGGTTGGGGTAAAGTTTAATCAACCAACCAACAACTACCTATCACTGACTACCCATCACTCCACTGATCACTCTCAACCTCTACCTCTATACCTACCTACCTATACACACGCGCACACGCACACACACGCGCGCACACACGCACACGGTGAGTGAGTGTTAGCATTGTTGTCCACATTTTTGTTACGTTTGAAACTTGGAACCGTAAGTAATGCTATTGCTAGCGCGCGCTCCCCAAGGCTTCTTCTGACAGGCACTTCAACGATGCAAACACGATGTCCGTGCTCTCAAGGCAAGGCTGTTCCGGTAGCCGTGAATCTGTTCCCAGCAGCGGTCTCTATTGTCACGGTGTAGTTCTTGTATGGGTCCCAGCCAAACACCACTTGAATTGCGCCTTCGGTTTCGGAGGAGTAGTGGAGCCAGAGTGGGTTGATGTTGCAGGCGGTGTCGTTGATCCACATCTTCTTTATGATTGCGTCTGTGCCGCTGAGCACTTTGACATTGAATGTTACATAGTCACTGACGCCTGGCATTGTGGAGAACAGAGGGGCGCCGACTTGAACATTCTCGGTTTTCACGTTGCCCTCTTTGACTTCGGTTGCGAAGCTGAATCTGTTTCCTCTAGACGTGACCAGAGTGACATTGTACGTGTGGTTCAGCAGGAATGTTGTATTGGCCGGAGCCACATAGAAATATGCGTTATTCGTCGGATCCAACTCATTGCCGTCGTAGCCTCCCCATTCGGATGAATTAGCGACGATTCCATCAACCGACAGGTTCTTCACAGACACATGAAAGGTGCCGTTGTTCACAACCTGAAAAACAAGCTGCCCTACTCTGCCATCGGGAGTGGCCACCCAGTAGTAGGATCCGTAATACCTCCACACAAGCTTCTCAAAGCCGATCAACGGCAGAACAAAAACGTACACCACCGCACCCCCAATAATCCCAACAAACACAATAGCGGTTACTATGAAAACCCAGTCCCTACGTGGCTTCTCATTTGAACTCACTTGAACAACCTGAACTTACATGTATCGCGGCGCTGTTATATCACTTAGCGCGCGCTATAGACAGACAAACCGTTCTGTGGCCGCTAGCGGTGAACTAGATGAAGGAAAAAGGAGGGGTTTGCTGGTAGCGCGCGCGGTTCACGTGCCCCGTGCCATCCGACCACGTCGTTGTCAGCGTGCGCGCGCGGACATGCCCACTTAGCGCGGCTGTTGCTCAAGAACCAAGCCATTTTGCATCAGTCCACTGCTTCTATGTCTTTTAGGCTTTTCAGGTTCATTTCTTTCGCGGTTTTGGCCACTCCATAGTCAATCGGCGTCTCCGGAAAGAGAATCATCGCATCCACCGACTCCAAGCCTAATTGTAGGGCTTTGAGCGATCGAGCATGTCCATCCAAAATGTAATACTTTCCCCAATGTCGAACGCAGACGATCGGCACCAGCAAGGTTCTTATCGCGTCAACTTGTGCTTTTCCAACTTGGGATTGCGTTGGCACGAGGGCCCCTAAGCGGATTTGCTCTTTCCTCATGTAGAAAGGAGCGCAGTAAATGGCCTCATAATGCTTCAAAACGCTCAGGATACGTTGCCAAGCTCGCAAAATCATGTCATCCAAAACGGTGACATCTTCAATCGGCATGCTGTCTAGTGAACGTTTCTCAACCGTCCGGTACCGCGTTCCTTTCGGAAACTCTAGCACGTACGCTTTGATTTTGGTGTACATGAGCTTCTTCTGAATGTATGCACGGTGGTGGCCGTCAAGAACAAAATAGTCTTCACCGTCTCTCACGGTTATTATGGGCACATCATAATCCTCGGTAACCGTCTTCTTCAGAACAAGCCCTATCTTGTCGTTTTCCAAGAAGTCCTCAGTCGGATAAAGCCGGTCCAGCGGGACCTGTGAGAGAGTGCTTCTCAGAGCAACATCGTATATTTGTTCAAGGCTTCGCTTAACGCTCTCAAGCCTCTCTTGAGCATTCCAACTATTCGCCAGCCTCAGCTCTCGCATGAGAGGTTCTGCCTACAAACAAATCTAAGCCAGCTAACGGTAAAGAAGCTTACTGATGGCTTAGCGTGCTTCTGAAAACCGTAAACGTGTGGTCATATGGTGTTCTGAGCTAGGCCTTCACTAAGCGCGCGAAGATCCAGAAAATTCTGCAGTTTCTCCTCAGACTCGAACCTTCGATGAACTCAACGAGCCTCAGGTACGCATCATTAAGATTAATATACACACAATAAATCATTAAGAAGGCGTTGATAGAATGAGTGTCTTCATAAAATGGTTAGCCCATTCTGGCTTTCGAATTAGGGCTGAGGGGAAAATTATCTACGTTGACCTAGAGAAATACGGTGAAGCCTCCGAAAAAGCAGATTTGATATTGGTAACGCATTCTCACACCGACCACTGCGATCCAGAGAAGATCAAAAAAGTTCTGAAGGAGGACACTTTGATTATTGCTCCCAAAGACTGTACACCCATGCTGGGTGGAAATGTTAAAACGCTCAAGGCTGGAGAAGAAACATCGATTGGCAACATAAAAATTAAGGCTGTTGAGGCTTACAATTATAAACGGTTCAGAACCCCGGGCAACCCTTTTCACCCTAAAGGATTCGGAGTGGGCTATCTGAAGACAGTCGGCGGTAAGACAATCTACCATGCTGGAGACACCGATTTCGTTCCTGAGATGCGGCAACTCGGTCCAGTAGATGTGGCACTGCTTCCCAGCGGAAGTACATATACTATGGACAATGCAGAGGCTGCCGAAGCGGCTGTTGCAATTAATCCTAAGGTTGTTATGCCAATGCATCGCTGGGACACGAACCCCGAAGAGTTCAAAAGCACAGTTGAAGCTAACTCGAAAATCAAGGCTGTAATTCTGAAAGAAGGCGAAGAATACCCGATAACTTGAATATAGCGCATCACCCGCGCTAGCTTAGCGCACGCTACATGTCAGTTTTCGGGCTCCGCCCAGTAGGATTTTCCGTCTTCGCCGCCTTTTCCTACGAAAGTACCGCTTTTCACTCTCCTCGCAAGAAAACCCGGAATTCTATCTTCCTTGCCTTTAGTTGACAGACCATTCTTCTCCAATGCTTTGAGGATATCATCCAATGTCCTTTTCTTCGGTGGTTTGAAATATCCTTCCTCAACAAGAAGAGAGAATGCACGGTTGACCTGTCCACCCCATGTCTGGGCACCCTGCCTTTTCTTGGTTTTCTTGGCGGCTTTTATTGCAGTTTCGCATTCTTTTTTGAGTTCGCCAAAGT
>CAYHAK010000056.1:0-9503 GCA_964354625.1 uncultured Candidatus Bathyarchaeia archaeon | reverse complement strand
CAAGTCACAGTTTATGTCGATTCTTTGTATCAAGCTAATTCCTCTGCATTAGCTAATGTTTTCGGCTTGTAAGGTATTTTCGCATGTCTTCAACCGCGGCTGAAGGAACCGGCAAGTCCTTCATCGTGAGCAAACCTGCAGGCGCGTTGATAACCTTCGGAATGGCATTGATTACCATTCCTATCGTGCCTGCGTCTCCATGGACGCATGGCGATATCTTTTGGTTTATCGGCGGCACGCCCTTGATCGTGACCTTGTCGTACTCTTCCTCGGCACCTATGTACGCTTGAAAGTCGAGGACGATTGCTTCTTTTGACTTCATGGTTCCCTTTGCCTTCTGCTTCAGACCTGCCGCACATCCAGCTTTGACCTTGATGTCCTTGCTTTCCACCGCTTTTTCCGCTACAACAGGCTCAACAGGTTCAACTTCTACCTTGTCAAGCTTCCACGCCAGCGCGTCTGCGATCATGGCGATGGACTGTTCAAGTCCCACATGGCCAGTGATCTCCTTTTTCCTCATTTTCTGCCTGAATTCTCTCAGAGTTAGACCTGCGCCTATCTTTTTCTGGAACGGAAGCCGCCTCTTGGCAGCGTTCATAACTCTAACTGCTTCAATCTTTTGGATCTTCTGGCAGGGCGCAGTCAATGCGATCACCAGAGTGTCCATCAGAAAGCCAGGGTTGATGCCTGTGCCCAGCACGGTCGCATCGTGCTTCTTCGCTAAGGCGTCCAGTTGTTTCGCCAGCTTCGGTTCTGTGGCATAAGGGTATGACAATTCCTCGCACGTTGATACGACGTTGACGCCGTGTTTCACGATTGAGGCTATCTGTGGATAGATGCTTCTTAGGAAGGATGACGTGGCATGAATGGCCACGTCTGCATCGGTCTTCGAGAGCAAAGCATCCGCGCTTCTTGAAACCTGTATCCCGAGCTTTCTATCGAGCCCAATGACTTCGCCTATATCTTTGCCTGCCTTATCCTTGGCCACGTCAACTGCGCCAACGATCTGCACACCTTCCTTGTCAAGCAGGAACTTGGCGAACATGCTGCCAACAGCGCCGACTCCATACAAGACCACTTTGACCTTCTCCAAGCTTGTTCCTCCCGATGTTGTGTATTTTCTATTGCGGTTGTTTCTATAAAAAACCAGATGCTGGAATTCGCCGTTTTCTGTCAAGACGCCACGGACCTTTACGTTTGTAAAACTCTTATATGTATGAGAAAGCCACATCAATAATACAGAGGATTCAAAGCGTGGACCCCAACACTGCCGCCCAGAAGGCAGTAATTGAGAGGATTCTTGATGCTGAAAAACTCAAGTACTGCTATGATTGCGGTATCTGCACGGCCAGTTGTTCAATGGTGGACCTGCTTGGGAAAGAGTACAACCCACGAGGGCTTCTGGAACGGATTGTACTTGACCCCGAGAAGGCGTTGACATCCGAGGAACTGTGGCTGTGCGCTTGGTGCTACCGATGCTACAAGCGCTGCCCTCAGGCCCTGAAGCTTCCCGAAATATTCCTTTTGATGCGAACTATCTCAGCAAAGCAAGGCCACACCCAACCCTTGGAAAAAGCTCTGAGAAAAATCGTTCAGAACATACCGCTGCCGCTTGTAACAGCCATGGTGTGCTTCCACCCTGAACGCGCGGGACTGAGCAGAGAAGAGACACTCGCAAAAACAGAGCAACTGCGCGAACAATACGTGAAGCGCGCGCGCGCTAAGAGGAAGAAGCCAGCAGACGCAACTGATTCGAAGGTAGCCGTAATAGGTTCAGGACCAGCAGGACTCACAGTGGCCTATGAACTGAGCCGCAAGGGATATGCCGTGACGGTCTTCGAATCTATGTCACAGCTAGGAGGCATGATGCAGAAGGGCATACCGGAATACCGCCTGCCGAGAGTGGTGCTCGCCAAAGAGCTTGAATTCATGAAAGACCTGGGCGTGGAGATGAAAACCGGTGTGACGGTTGGCAAGAACCTGAGCTTTGACAATGTCTGGAAGGAAGGTTACAAGGCCATTTTCGTAAGCACGGGTGCCCACAAGAGCCAAAAACTGAAGATCGAAGGCGCTGACCTGAAAGGGGTCATCAACGCCCTCGACTTTCTGTGGAACGTCAATTCTGGCGACAAGTTCGGAGTTGGGAAAAAGGTTGTGGTGATCGGCGGCGGAAACGTGGCGATTGATGCGGCCAGAAGTGCCTTGACGGCCCGTAGTGCATTGAAGATGGGTGCGGAAGAGGTTGTTATTCTCTATCGCAGATCAAGGGAGGAGATGCCTGCAAACCCGTGGGAAGTCAAGGAAGCCGAAGAAGAAAGCGTCAAACTCGAATTCGGCGTAGCTCCCCTAAAGATCGTGGGAGACAGAAAGGTGTCGGCCATCGAGTGCATCAGAACCCAACTGGGCGAGCCAGACGAAACTGGCAGAAGAACAGCAACCCCTATACCGGGCTCTGAATTCACACGCGAGGCCGACATGGTGATTCTCGCAATAGGCGAAGCGCCTGATGTGGGGTTCCTGCCGAAAGACGTAGAGCTGAATGAGAATGGCACGATCTGGGTGAACCCCGTGACCATGGAGACTAGCATGTCAGGTGTTTTCGCAGGCGGAGATGTGGTTACTGGGCCAGCCTCGGTGATTGAGGCGATTCGCACAGGCAAAATCGCTGCAGAATCAATTGAAGGTCGCTTGAAATCTTTGGAAAGGTAAGAAGGTGGCAGAAAGGAAAGAACCTGGACAGAGCAAGGAAGAGCCTCGCATTGGCGTTTACGTTTGCCACTGTGGCCTGAACATTGCTGGCTCAGTGGACTGCGCGGAAGTGGCCAAGTTTGCGGCCAAGCTTCCGCATGTTGTGTTGTCCAAGGACAATCGATACACTTGCTCCGACCAAGGGCAGGATTTGATCAAGAAGGACATTAAGGAGAGCAAGCTTAACCGCGTGGTTGTGGCGTCTTGTTCGCCTCGTCTTCATGAACCCACGTTCAGGAAGGCCTGTGAAGAGGCTGGGTTGAACAAGTACCTTTTCGAGATGGCCAACATACGCGAGCAGTGCAGTTGGGTTCACTTATATGACAAAGCGGCGGGGACGGAGAAGGCTAAGGATCTTGTGAAAGTGGCTGTGGCCAAGGCTGCTTTGCTTGAGCCTGCTGAGGAGTCTGAGGTGCCTATCACGCGGAAAGCCTTGGTGATCGGCGGTGGAGTAGCAGGCATACAGGCTGCTTTGGACCTCGCAGACACAGGCTACAAAGCGTACTTGGTGGAGAAGGAGCCGAGCATCGGGGGGATGATGGCACGAATCGACAAGACCTTCCCAACCATGGACTGTTCAATATGCATCCTCGCACCGAAGATGTCAGACGTAGGCCACCACCCGAACATCGAGCTACTGACCAACAGCGAAGTCACCGAAGTCAAAGGCTATATTGGCAACTTCCACGCCAAAGTGCTGAAGAAGCCTCGGTATGTCACGAAAGACTGTTCCGCCTGTGGCGAGTGCACCGAGGTCTGCCCAGTTGTGGCACCGAACGAGTTCGATGTGGGCTTGGCCATTAGGCACGGTATTTATACACCGTTCGCGCAGGCCGTCCCGTCTACTTACATCATTGACATGAACTTGTGCCTCAACAAAGAGGGTGTCGTCGTCTGCGACAGGTGCATGAAGGCTTGTGAGAGGGGGGCCGTGAAGTACGAGATGAAGCCTGAGACCGTGGATCTTGAAGTGGGCACGATAATCGTAGCCACGGGCGCAGACGTATTTGACCCGACATCGCTGCCAGATTACGGATACGGGAAATATCAGAACGTTATTACGTCGCTAGAGTTTGAAAGACTTATCAATGCTGGTGGCCCTTCGGGTGGCCATCTGATAAGACCGAGCGATCACGAGATTCCAAAGCGCGTGGCCTTCGTCCAATGCGTGGGCTCGCGTTCCAACAAGAGCGGAAGACCGTACTGCAGTAACGTTTGCTGCATGAACACGATCAAAGACAGCCTGCTGATCAAGGAGCATTGGCCTGAGACCGAGATCTACGTCTTCTACGTGGACATACGCGCCTATGGCAAGGGCTTTGAAGACCTGTACAAGCGGGCCAAGAAGGCAGGTGTGGTATTCGTGCGTGGTCTTCCAGCAGAGATCGCTGAGGACAAGAAAACCAAGAACCTTTGGCTCATTGGAGAGAATACGCTGCAAAAGGAGCTTTACAAGATATACGTTGACATGGCGATCCTTTCGATTGGTCTCGAGGCGAGAAAGGACAGTGAGATCATACAGCGCCTGTTGACGCTTTCCAGAACGCAAGATGGGTTCTTCATGGAGGCTCATCCGAAACTGAGGCCTGTTGACGCAGCCACGGGCGGCGTGTTCTTCGCTGGCTGTGCCGAAGGCCCTAAAGACATAAAGGACAGCGTTACGCAGGCCAGCGCCGCTGCAGCGCGTGCAGGCATATTGATGGCGCAGGGAAAAGTCACGGTTGAGGCCATAACGCCGATCACGTTTCCAGAAAAATGTAAGGCTTGCGGCCTGTGCACGAAAGTCTGCCCCTACAACGCGATAACCTTGAACAAGGACTTGAAACGCGTTGAACTCATAGAGGCAGCATGCAGAGGATGCGGAACCTGCGCTGCGGAATGTCCGTCCAGTGCGCTGACCCAGAAGCACTTTACGGACGAGCAGATAATCGCGCAAATAGACGCAATAACTGAGAATAATGCAGAAAAGAAGATTGTGGCCTTCTGCTGCAACTGGTGCTCGTATGCTGGTGCTGACTTCGCTGGCGTGAGTCGCATGCAGTACCCGCCAAACGTGCGTATCATAAGGACTATGTGTTCAGGTCGTGTGGCTCAGAAGTTCGTGGAGAGGGCCTTCGCAAGGGGCGCGGCAACAGTGCTGGTGGCCGGTTGCCACATCGGCGACTGTCACTACATAAGCGCCAATTATCAGACGCAGAAGCGGGTGGAACGATTGTGGAAGAAGATGGAGCAGAATGGGCTCAACAAGGAGAGACTGCAATTGCTTTGGGCGTCGGCGGCTGAAGGAGAGAAGTTTGCCTCCAAGATCAGGGAAATGAAAACGATAGTTGACAGCGTCACGTCAAAAGAGATAGAAACTGCCCAAAAGGTTTTTGAAAAGGTTCTGGGCGGTGTCTAGATTATGCCAGAAAGAATCAAGCACAAGCCACTTGATAGCGACAGAATCGCTCCTCCGAGGGCGGAGATTTGCATCATCAAAGATCAATGCAAGGGTTGCGGTTATTGCATAAGCTTCTGTCCGAAGAAGGTTTTGGAGGAGTCTGACGAGATAAACGCGAGAGGCGTTCGCCCTCCGAGGGTTGTGAATGAAGACCAGTGCATTGTGTGCAGTTTCTGCAGTGCTGTTTGTCCGGATTTCGCGATTTATGTGGTTGAAAGGAAGAGTGAGGGAGAGAAGAAGGCATGACTGGAAAGAGAAGCTTGTTGACTGGCGCGCACTTCCTTAACGGTGACATTGCCTGTGCTGAGGGTGCTGTGGCTGCTGGCTGCAGGTTCTTCGCAGGCTACCCCATCACGCCTGCCACCGAGATTGCTGAGCACCTGTCTGAGCGAATGCCGGAGTTCGGAGGCATCTACGTTCAAATGGAGGATGAGATCGCTTCTATGGCGGCAGTCATCGGCGCCTCGTATGCAGGTTTGAAGTCTATGACGGCCACGTCTGGGCCGGGTTTCAGCCTCATGCAGGAAAACATAGGCCTTGCCGTTATGACGGAGACGCCTTGCGTGATCGTGGATGTCATGCGTGGCGGACCGAGCACGGGGCAGCCTACGTTGCCAGGCCAAGGGGACGTGATGCAGGCCCGCTGGGGTTCCCACGGCGACTACGAGATAATAGCGCTATCGCCCTCCTCAGTTCAGGAAATGTTTACATTGACGGTTGAAGCCTTCAACTTGGCTGAGAAATATCGTGTTCCAACCATGTTGATGGGCGACGAGATCGTGGGCCACATGTGGGAAAAGGTGCTCATTCCGTCTGTTGAGGAGTTGAGGATAGTCAATCGCAAGAAGCCAAAGGTTTCGCCTAAAGAGTATTTGCCTTTCAAGCCTGACGAGGATTTGGTTCCGCCGATGGCCTGTTTCGGCGAGGGCTACCGCTTCCACGCCACAGGCCTGACGCACAATGAGCATGGTTATCCGCAGACGCAGAGTGCCGAGGTGCAGTTTAAACTTGTCAACAGGTTGTGTGACAAGATACGGAAGAACTCGGACAAGATTGTGAAGGTTGAAGAGGTTATGCTTGAGGATGCGGATGTAGTGGTTTTTGCCTATGGTATTGTGGCGCGTTCGGCTTTGAGCGCAGTCAGGAAGGCGAGGGCTGAGGGGATTAAGGCTGGGCTTCTTCGACCTATTACGCTGTGGCCGTTTCCCGAAAAACAGGTGGCCAAAGTTGCGCAGCATGCCAAGGCGATCGTGGTTCCAGAAATGAACTGCGGTCAGATGGTCGGCGAGGTCGAGCGAAAGGCCAGAACCACGCCCGTTGACTTTCTGCCCAAGTTCGGCGAGGAGCCACACACGCCGCTTGAAATTCTCGAGGCAATAAGGAGGAACAACTAATGGCCAAAGAGATCTTGCAGCATCCGCTTTCGTCGTATCTGAGAACAGACATGATGCCTCACATATGGTGCCCAGGCTGCGGCAACGGCATCGTTCTCAACTGCTTCGTCCATGCGTTAGACGAGTTGAAAGTGGATTTGAACAAGCTCGTGGTCATCTCGGGCATCGGGTGCATCGGACGGACTGCTGGCTACACGAACACGGATTCGTTCCACACCACGCATGGACGATCCATAGCCTTTGCCACAGGCGTCAAGCTGGCGAACCCTGAACTGGACATAGTCATAGTGAGCGGTGACGGTGACCTATTCGCTATTGGCGGAAATCATTTCATTCATGCTGCGCGAAGAAACATAGGCATCAAGGTATTGTGCGTGAACAACTTCAACTATGGGATGACGGGTGGACAGCTTGGCCCGACAACTCCGCTCGACGCGGTGACGACCACAAGTCCCTATGGCAATAGTGAACACCCTTTCAACTTGGTGCATCTGGCGGCGGCTTCAGGCGCCATCTACGTGGCCAGATGGACAACCCTGCACGTGCGTAGGCTTACTCAGTCAATTAAGAAGATGATGCAGAAGGAAGGCTTCTGCTTCATCGAAGTGATCTCGCCCTGTCCTGAGGTTTTCGGGCGGCGTAACAAGCTGAAGTCAGGTATGGATATGATGGAATTGTTCAAGAAGGCTTCGGTGGTCGAGAACTTCTCGGATCCGGCAAAGGCCGACATCACACTAGACAAGATTGTGGTGGGCGAGTTCGTGGACATAGAGAAAATGAGCTACGAGAAGCTGTTCCATGAGAAGATCGCTCAGATTAATGAGCGTGAAGTAGAGAAGGTGAGCTGAGATGCGGGTTGAAGTCAGGTTTGCAGGTTTCGGCGGGCAAGGCATAATCAAATCGGGCATAATCGTGGCTGCAGCTGCAACCCTCTACGGCGGGAAAAACGCGGTACAAACGCAATCCTATGGTCCTGAATCAAGGGGTGGAGCATGCAAGTCTGAGGTTGTGATATCCGACGAGGAGATTGACTTCCCGAAGGTGGTGGAGCCTGAGGTGCTTGTGGTGATGTCTCAGCACGCGTACAACGACTACGTAGAGGACGTGAAGGCAGGAGGCACCGTGATCATGGACCCAGACATGATTCAGACCGAGCAGGAATTGAAGAACGTGAAGGTTCACCGTGTTCCTGCCACGAAAATGGCTGATGAGCTTGGCAGGAGGATTGTGGCCAATATCGTCATGATTGGAGCTTTCGTGGCCATCACGGGCATGATTGATCAAGACTCCGTCAAAGAGTCAATCAAAGCCAACATACCGAAAGGAACTGGAGAACTGAACCTAAATGCCTTTGCAAAAGGATACGAATTCGGAAAGAAACTCTTGAAAGGCTGAGAAGGCCTATTCTGCCTTTATCTTCGGGACAAGCTGCAACACGAGTTTCGATTTTCTGACACCTACGTGTCTCAGTGGCGCGATTTTCTTTGACTCGTTGTATATTTCTGAAGCAATTTTGCCGAGCACGATTTCTTGTGCAAACTGGTCCAGCGTCAGCGCCGCAGCCTTTGCCTTGATGATCTTGTCCATTATACCGCGCACGACTTTCTCCTGCGAGGTCTTTACCCTTGACAGTGTGAAGGCCGAGATTGCTATGCGTATCTTGTACCCGTCTTTCGTCGTGACATTGAACATGGCATCGACTTTCGTGGTTCTCCTCCTGACGAGGCTTCGCAGATAATCCCTCGAATACTCATGACCCTTGAAGATCGTTTTGGCGGTCTTGCCGTCGATCTCGTTTATCTGGAAGAACATCTTCAAATACTGATGTGCAAAATCGTTCGTGATCTCGTAAAGCGTGGAATCGATGACTCTGCCGATCAGCTTCTTAGGATCATCCGCTGGAATGGCTCCCAGCTCGGCGTTTCCGAAGTACGGTGGCGCCATGACCATGTACCATGTTTTGCTTCGCCACTTGTCGCGTACGCGTTTCGTTTTTGTGGACACGTTTATCCTCCAGTTGCAGCTTGAAGGTTCGCATCATACTATTAAAACTTTTACTCCACGAATCAGAAGAAAAGAAAGACAGCAAACTGAGACGCTAATCGCTGAAGAAGCCATTACCGTGTGCAACATACTTGGAGAATGAAAGGCGAACATGGAATCCCGGATTGCATGTCTCGAACGAAAGAGCTGGCCTCATGACACTGTTCTCGAAATAACCAGTAATGATTGCCTGCTGACAGCATCACAAAAGGTAGATGTCCCCCGCGAATCCCTCTTTTTTTCTATAATCGCGCTATGCACAAGACGAACTAGTGAAAAGTCTTTTAAAACTCTCATAGTGTAGTAGTACTAATAGCCAGTATTGCTTCGTGGAGATTCGTGTATGCCTTCATTGAAGAAAAAGAATGCTCAAAAGAAGAAAAAACACTCGGATAAAGTTGGGAAATAACGCAGATTCCGTATTTTGTGTCCATGCCGGTCTTTGCCGCTCATCTGCTGCGCCGTTAACGAGGTTAACCTATTCAGAAAACGGAAGATAGCAACCGCAGGCTTAAAAAAGGTATCGATGACGCTGCTGGTGGGACTTGAAACTCTTATAGATGGAGATGTCTCCCGAAGTCCGTCTTCACATGACCGTTTTCTTCTAAGCAATAGAGGGTCAGACTGGCTCATAAAGAATATTTCGAAAGCGTAGAACAGAAAAACTTGGCTCAGGAAGTTCTATTCACTAGTATCCGTCTGTAAACCTGTTCTAAGCGCGCGCGACTGTTTTACAAAATCGAAGACTTACATTGCAACATTACAAAGCAACATCACAATAGATGAAAAAAAACAAGTGGGAGGTAGGACAAACATGGCTGTCTAGAAGGCGAAGCCGTTGTTCGCGATCACCTGCTTGTACCAGTAGTAACTCTTCT
>CAYHAK010000055.1:0-9946 GCA_964354625.1 uncultured Candidatus Bathyarchaeia archaeon | reverse complement strand
CCCTGTTTCAAGAATTTGCGAAAGACGTTTTGAACATGGAAACAAAAACGTTACCGCTGCCAGTTGTACCCAACCTTTTCACCCCCTTCCTTGAGGAGAAAAGTCAAAAACAGGAAGATGACAAAAGAAACTTGGAACAAAAACGCACCTATCTAAAAAGTACAATACGGACGTTGCAGAGGGAGCTTCAGACGACAAACAAAAAAATAGCCAAGAAAAAGCCAGAAGAGAGCTGAGGAAAAGCGAGCGCGAGACCCCGGCTTTCGTACTGGCAAAGCACATTCAAGCATGATCGTTTATCATATGTTTTCCAAAAGCCTTAATGCCAGAGCTGGCCTAGACTCAGACTCAATGAGAGTGCTATGAAAGTGGATAGGAAATACTCTAATGTGTTGATGGCTCTGTTCATGACGCTGGCAATGGATACAACCATGACGCTGACCATGACCTTGATAATGACTGGGTTTGGTGAGGGTTTCGCGATGCGTTTTCTCGGCGGTTTTGTCATCGGCTTCGTTGTGGGTTTCCCCACGAGCCTGCTGGTAATTCCCAATGTCAGGAAGCTAGTGAGTAGACTTGTTGAGGACTAGGCCCTTACTGTTTTTGTGAGATCAGGACCCTGTAGCCGCTTCCTCTAGCAAGCACGTCAACGTTACCAAAGGCCTTCTCAAAGAAGGACAGCAACCGTTTTCCGCCGATCTTGGACTTCACGACTACTTGCAGCGTGGCTTTGCTTGCCATGTGCTCAGGTGCGCAGGCTATTATGGCCTCGACGGTTTTTATTCCAGCGCTTACTGGCGGGTTTGAGACCACGCAGTCGAATACCACGTCTTCGACGTCCTCGTACAAGCGCCCATGCCTGATCTCCACGTTCCAAACGTGATTGAGTTTTGCATTCTGCCTCGCAAGTCTGACGGCGCGGATATTCACGTCAACCATGGCCACGTGCAGATTAGGGTTTAAGACTGCGGCTGCAATGCCCACTGCGCCGTAGCCGCAGCCGACATCCAGCAGACAACCATTCTCAGGCAGAACCATGCTTTCGACAAGAAGCCTCGTGCCCAAATCAATTCGATCCTTTGAAAACACGCCTGACGCCGTCATGAAGTCAAAGGGCTTGCCGCGCAGATAAGTTCGGATCAGGCCGAACCGCGCCTTCGACTTGGGGCGTTCAGTGAAATAGTGCTCTGCATTGTCAGCTTTTTTGCGCATCAGGTTTCTCGCCGCTTTTCCAGCACTTCGGGTACGTGCCCCTTGGCATGAGAACCCTTTCAACTTTGGCTACGACGCCGTGGGTCATGTCCACGATTTGTTCTGAAGAGGTTACGGCTCTGGCAAGCGCCACGGCCTCGAATTTGAGCGAGAAAACAGCTACGAGCGAGCCTTCCTTGATGTTGCCTTCAAGCGACAAGACGCCGGGCGCCGTCAAGCTGGCTCCATGGCAGACAGCGGCCACAGCCGAATCCCGAACGTAAATCTTGGGAACAAGCATCAAAGCGCGTTCCATGGGTTGAACGAATCTCTTCAGGATCTTGAGATCCTGTGTCTGTTGATACTCTGTGAACGAGTAGGCGACTTCCTGCAGTGTCACAGAATCCTTCTCAACCAAGGGCCCCGCGCGGGTTCGCCTGAGCTCCTGCATATGTGCACCGCAACCCAACACCTCACCAACGTCAAAGCACAGTTTGCGAATGTAGGTTCCGCCCTCGCAGCCCACCCTAAAAAGCGCGTTTCGCTTGTTCATTTCGAGAAAATCCGAATAGTAGATTCGTCTTGTCCGGAGCTGCCGTTTGACTGAGGCGCGCAGGGGCGGACGTTGATAGATCAGGTCTTCGAACTCTTCGAGTGTTCTTCTGACTTGTGCTTCTTGGGCGTCGCCGTGAAGCCTCATTACGCAGACGTACTCTTTGCCGCCGTACAGGAGCGCTTGAACGACTTTTGTGGCTTCCAGTAATGTAACGGGAAGCACGCCGGTCACTTTGGGATTTCCCTGGCCTCTTTTTGTTCTAGGCCTCTAGAGTCCCGCCGTGGCCAACCTGCCCAACCTTGAGTATGCGTTTGACCCAAGCCGCAACTTCGTGGCTTGTCGGGCCAGCAGGCTTGTCCAAGTTGATCAAGCCGAACCGAAGATATTCTTCAGGCGGCCTTTCCTCAGGTCTGTGGCCGAAGCTCGGGTCCGTTTCATCCTCAGCTCTGACGAGCAGTTCCCGCGGTGTCTCCCATGGAGCTGCACTTCTAGGCATGGCTGCTTTTTCTCACTCCTTACAGATTAGAAAAGGGGCTTTGAAGTATAAATAGGCTTTAGCGCGCGCTAGGCCAGAGTCGGCTTGACCTGTTGCGCCATGGTTTCTAGCTTACCAGCGGTTTTCAACGCTTCTTCGACTTCCTCGTCTGAGGCGCCTCGCTTAATCTCAAGCTTGTCCTGAAGCGGTTCGACGTGGTTTACATTCGCTCTGCGTCGCTTGACACCTGTCACCTTCTTCGGGCCTGTGATCAGCACGAAGCTCTTGTCTGAAACGTCGATGATCACACATTTTCGTCCAGCCTCGCGGCCTGAAAGTTTCACGCAGACTCTTCCAATCTCAATCGCTGGCACACCAGGGCCTCCCTTCGCAACAACACATGAGAACCAGTCAACCGGCTATTTATAACTTCACCCTTCAACTCATGAACCGTTCAACCACGTTGTACAGGATACTTGTGCCGAATACCAGATTTGCCGTGGATATGCGTTCGTCTATCCCGTGGATCGTTCTGAGCATCTCCCCGTAAGAGATGTCCGCGCGCACAGGATGGAAGCCGTAGGCTGGGCTGCCCATTTTCCTGAAGAATCGTGAGTCTGTTCCGCCCGTGAGTAGTGTAGGCGCTGTTATGCAGTTAGGCTCAAACTCTCTAGTCACCTTGACTATCAAATCGTACAGTGGCGTGTCAGCAGGCGATTCTGAGGGTTCGTTGGCTTGAATAGTCTCGAACTGCAGCTTCTCCAGAGGGATATCTTTCAACAGGCTCTTGATCTCGTCCATAGCGCTTCCTGGCGTCTGCCCCGGCAGCATTCTGCAGTCAAAAACGGCCTCACACTCAGATGGAATAATGTTTTCCTTAACTCCACCATGAATCATGGTGGGCGTGACAGTCATCCTGAGCTTCGCGCGAAGCTCTTCAGCCATAGCCCTGTCAGTCTCGGCAAGCAAATCCAAAACCTGATCACCGGCAGATGGGTCCTTGAGGAGGGCCGATACTGCCTTTCTCACAACTTCGTTCTGTCTTGACACTTCCGTCAGAAACTGCTTGATGATGGGCACGAGCACGATCTTCGAGCGATGATTGCCGAGTCTCTCAACGACCTTGTTCATGCGCATGATTGCGTTGTCGGCCGCGCCAGGCACTGAGCCGTGACCTGGTCTGCCCTTGGCCTTGACTCTGAACCAGTTTATGCCCTTCTCTGCAGTCTGAATCGTAAAGACGTCTGTGCCACCCATTGGTATGGCCATGCCGCCTCCTTCGTTGATGACGTAGTCGGCCTTGACCTTCTCGGGGTGCCTGCGAGTTAGCCATCCTGCACCTGCTTCGCCTCCTTGCTCCTCGTCTGCCGTCGCTGCCAGAATCACTTCGCCCTTCAGTTTGACGCCGTTTCTTTTCAGCAGCTTCAAGACCATGGCCTCGATCGCGGTCATGCCCTTCATGTCCAACGCGCCACGACCCCACACGAAGCCGTTCTTGACTTTCCCACTGAACGGGGGAACGCTCCACTCCGTCGGATCCGCCGCTACCACGTCCAAATGCGAGAGCAGAAGCAGACTTGGTCCCTTGCCTGCTCCCTTAAGCCTCGTTACGACGCTACCTCTGCCAGGTGCAGATTCGAAGAGTTCACACTTGAAACCGTCCTTTTCGAGGTCTTTGGCGAGGTATTTTGCCGCTTCTATTTCGTTTCCAGGAGGATTGGTTGTGTCTATCTGGATCAATTCGCTCAGAAGATTCGTAGCCTCTTCCTCAACTTCCTTCAGCAGCTTGGCACACATGTTGCAGTTCACCTGATGTTTGGTGTTATTGTGGTCGGGTTTACTTAAAAC
Source organism: uncultured Candidatus Bathyarchaeia archaeon (assembly GCA_964354625.1). Classification (GTDB taxonomy): domain Archaea; phylum Thermoproteota; class Bathyarchaeia; order Bathyarchaeales; family Bathycorpusculaceae; genus DATKKK01. The sequence goes on along the minus strand of CAYHAK010000055.1, from coordinate 5,876 downwards.
TCTGACGATCAAGCGCAGTTCGCGCTCGCAGAATGCGAACGTCTGCTTGGTGTCTAACATTCTTATGTTAGAGCGTGCCTAGTATTGTGCAGAAGGTTTGCAGAATGGCTAGCGTGCAATCGCAGGAATTGCCCAAACTAAGCAACGAGCCACCAACTAGAACAGTGGGCCTCATATCAGACACGCACGTGCCCAGCCGAGCAAGGCGAATCCCGAAGGAAGTCTTCGCAGTCTTCGACAAAGTCGACTACGTCGTGCACGCGGGCGACTTGGTGGACCTGTCGGTCATTGACGAGTTGGAGCAAGTCGCACCCGTTCTAGCGGTCTACGGCAACATGGACGGGCCTGAAACAAGAGGCAAGTTGCAGAAGCTGAACTCATTCAAGGTTTTTGATTGGAAGATTGGCGTCACCCACGACGCGGGGTCGGTTTTTGGGACGGGCAAGATGCGGGGCATTGCCGCGAGAAATGGGTTCAACGTGCTGGTTTACGGGCATTCGCACAGTTCAGGTATGAGATGGGAAGGCGGAACGTTGTTCATAAACCCCGGAAGTCCAACAAATCCTATTCCTCCATTCATAAACAAGCCCACCGTGGCTTTGCTGAGGATAACGCCGAAAGACATGATCCCAAGAATAATCCAAATCTAGAAAAGGAGAAAGAAGAATCTACCGGTTGGTGGAGGTCAGTTTGCCTCTGCGATGAATGAAGACTACGACAAACGAAGCCAAAATGAAGGCCAGTAGCAGCATTGGCATTGTGAACTCGGGAATCGCGCGCGCTCTGCCCTTGAGGTTCTACCTCTTTCATGTTTCCGTATTAATAGTTTCACTTCAACTCATCTCTCACCACGCCTAACTCGTGTCGTTCAGCAGAGGGTCTTAAAAGCTAAGACAGTTGAGGGTGTTGAGCGAGGTCATCCACTGGAGGCTGAAGGCTATGGAGAGGTGCAAGAATCCTTGGCACAAAGAGTGCAAGGGTAGTGACATCGAGGTCTACATCCAAATGAAGGGCGAGAGACTGCCCATCTGCAAAAGATGCTGGGGCAAGATCGCAGACAGAGAGCTTGAGTGGTGAGAACATGGGCGAGTTTAGCCTGAATACCGCAAAATCCTTTCTTGGGAAGAATGTTAATCTTCACCTGAGGGATGGCTCAGTCATAATCAACGTTCAATTGGCAGAAATCGAAAGAGACGAGTTCAGAAGACAAGCTTTCGTTACGTGCGTTGTTTATGGAAATCGAGGAAAGCTCAGAGTATCCTTGAAAAGCATAGCATGGGCAGAACTGCTCAACCAGAACCTGTTTCTGACCAGCGGCTAGAAGAGCAAGCAGCGCAATTCTTGACGAAAGCCAAATAGACTAGCTCAACACAGATTGCGAATCATGCTCTGTTCGCATTGCGGCAAATGCTGCGCAGAAACCGAAATGATGCTCTGCAGAGCTGACGTAAGCAGACTGGAGAAGGCTGGATATGCTTCGGAAAGTTTCGCACGCTACAATAAGCAGGGCTATGCTAAGCTTCGCAACCGAAGAGGCTACTGCGTTTTCTACGACTTGGAACAGAACTGTTGCAGGGTCTACAGGCATCGGCCTTTTGGGTGTCGGGTCTATCCGGTGATCTTCAGCGAGGAGGAAGGGATAGTCGTTGACTATATTTGCCCGATGCGCCCCACGGTTCAGCGGGCAGAACTGAGACGGAAAGGCAGCAGAGTGGTGAAACTGCTCGAGAAGATCGACAGTGAAGCAACGGCTCGACGCCTCAACCCTTCTCCGCTCTAGCCATGTTTTTTACATGAACATCGCAATCAATCTTAAATAAATCAGAGCAAATTATCTGTTCGGTGGCAATGCATGCCTTGTACGGTTATTGCCGGAGGTTTTTGGGGAGACGAAGGTAAGGGCAAGATAATCTCCTACTTGGCCTTGAAAGAGCCGCTGGACCTATGCGTAAGAACAGGTTCGGTTAACGCAGCGCACACGATCTGGTATCAGGGAAAGCGTTATGCTTTGCATATGGTGCCCGGAGGTTTCGTGCACGAAAAATGCCGCTTGCTAGTCGCTCCTGGCTGTAACGTGGATGTCAAGAGTTTCCTTGAAGAGGTTGAGCTTACAGAGGTAAGAGGCCGCATAGGCATGGATAGTCAAGCATCCATAATCGAGGCGAAGCACTCTGAGCAGGACAAGGCGAGCGCGCACTTGAAAGGCATAGGCACCACCGGCAGAGGCGTGGGCCCCGCAGTGGAAGAACGCGCTCGCCGAACCGCAAAACTGGCAAGAGACATTCCAGAACTCAAACCCTACCTCACAGATGTGGCAGCAGAAACCAACGAAGCGATAGACAAGGACAGAAACGTGCTCTTAGAGGGAACCCAAGGCTTGCTGCTTTCACTCTATCACGGAACATACCCGTACGTGACAAGCCGAGACACGAGTGCGTCTGCGATATGCTCTGAAGTAGGCGTAGGTCCCACGAAAGTTGACAATGTCCTAATAGTCCTCAAGTCCTTCATCACCCGCGTCGGCGCAGGCCCGTTGCTCGGCGAAATATCCAAGGAGGAAGCGCAAAGAAGAGGATGGTTCGAAACGGCGGCGGGAACAGGCCGAGACAGACGCGCAGCGCCATTCAACTTCGAGCTTGCGAGAAAGGCCATAATGATCAACGGCGCAACGCAGATTGCCTTGACGAAGCTGGATTGCGTGTATCCTACGTGCCAAGGCGCGAGAACCTTTGACAACCTGCCTACGGAGGTGGAGCAGTTCGTGAGCGAGGTTGAGCAGCAGACGCGGATACCTGTTGCTTTAGTCGGCACAGGACCTGACGCACTGGACCTCATTGATAGAAGAGAATAGGCACTTGCCCTCTAGCAGGGAGAGAAACATATAAGGTAGCCGTCGGCCTATCATTGCTGTCTCTTCAAAGAACTAACCTAGAGGTCTCATGGTTGACTAAGGCCGATGGCCATTGGGTCTTCCGGATCGGTTCTAGTCTCGGGCTATCAAATCGAAGTCTCGGACTCATTTTCGCCTGCAACCTTGTTGGGTCTTTTGGCGATGGCCTTTATGCCTTTCTTTTGCCCGTTTACATGGCAAGAACCCTTAGTGCCAGTTCAGTAGAGGTTGGGATGCTTTACGCGGTGAACAGCCTTATTGCGGCTTCAACACTCTTTGTAGCCGGGGCCCTCGCAGACAGGTACGACCGCAAGAAGATAATGGTCGCGGGGTGGATTGCGTGGCTGCCCGCGCCTCTCATTTTCGCCTTCGCGCAGAACTGGCTGCAGATGCTGCCTGGCATGATCATGTGGGGTTTCTGGCTTGGGTCACCTACGAACACCGCTTACGTTATCGCCACAGCTGACAAGACCAAACTCACTTTGACGTTCACAACGCTTTCTGCAGCGTGGTCGCTGGGTTACATTCTTTCCCCCGCAACGGGCGGCTATCTTGCCACAGCAATAGGCATGCGCAACGTCTTCCTTCTCGCCTCGCTCCTATATGGCGTGGCCTGCCTTTTTCTGGCATTCATCAGAAGCCAGCATGCAACAGACAGCGAGTCACCATCTACAAGACAGCGGTACTCGTTTCTAAAACTGCTGAAAACAAAAAGACTGCTGAAGCTTTCACTGCTTTTTGCCTCAATACTGTTTGTCATTATGATGTTCCGTCCTTTTGTGCCGAAGTTCCTCACAGACGTCTACCACTACAGTGATTCCGAGATAGGTATTCTGGGCTCTGTCACGTTCGCCAGTTCTGCAATTCTCGGAATCTTGCTGGGTAGGCTAGGGGACAGGACAAGAAAATCCTACGCCGTTTCTGTCTCCATGATTTTCTGTTGCGTTGCATTGATTCTGTTATTGCTGTTCGGTAGTTTTCCAATATTGATCATCACCTTTCTCTTCTTTGGAGGTTCATACCTCACGTGGTCTTTGCTGAGCGCCATAATAGGACCTCTGGCTCCCGACGCTTGCAGTGCTCGTTGGGTATCAGTTCCTCAAACGGTGAGCATGTTCAGTTCGATCATAGCACCCTATGTGGCAGGCGTGCTGTATGCTGCCTCACCGTCCTACCCGTTCATGATAGCGCTAGTGGCGACGGCGATTCTCGCACTAGTTGCGTCAGCGGGGTTCATTCAAGGAACAGGTTGAGACTGTAGCCTTGCGATAGTTTTATTTGTGGCGTTGGGTTTCCGTCCTGCAAGGTGAACGTGAATGGGCGAAATGGGTGGACAGGATTTGAGGCGCTCTACAAGCTTCCTCGCAATCATACTTGTCGTAGGACTGCTTTTGGGAGCTGTCGCGGCCAGCTACATAGCTTATAGACAGATCAGCAGGCTCGACACCCAAATAGCTGCGCTCCAAAATGAAGTTTCGAGACTGCGAGGCAACCAAACCGTAATTTATGAAAACAACACTATCATTCAGAATAGCACAGCGCTTTCAAAACTGTACGAGGAAGTCATAGACTCGATAGTCTTGATAACGTGCAAGAAGAGCGACGGGACCATGGTTCAGGGTTCAGGTTTCGTCTACAACCTCACAGGAGACATGATTGTAGTCACAAATAACCATGTTGTCAGCGGCATGATCGACGTGAGTGTCACTTTTTCAGACGGTGACTCATACGCCGCAACAGTGAACGGCACAGACCCGTATGCGGATTTGGCGGCGCTCTCAGTTGCCGGAGCACCTGAATCTGAGTTCAAGCCTCTCGAGATTGTCAGCTCTTCAACGTTGAGAGTAGGTGACCCCTCAATAGCCATAGGCGCCCCGTATGGTCTAGCAGGAACCATGACGACAGGCGTGATTAGCTCGCTTGGAAGAACCATCAGCGAAGAGGACTACACTGGAGGTTTCGCAATAGCAAACATCATCCAGACAAGCACGCCGATAAACCCCGGAAACTCCGGAGGTCCACTTCTGAACTACGCCGGCCGAGTTGTAGGCATAACCACAGCTATCGTGCAGGACGCGCAAGGCCTTGGCTTCGCTGTACCTTCCAACACAATTCTCAAGGAAATATACGCATTGGCCAAGTTCGGCTCCTACACTGACCACTCTTACCTCGGCGTGAAGGGAAAAGACATGGACTACTATGAATCTCAGGCACTCGGCGTAAACGTGACTTACGGATGTCTGATCGCCGAAGCCCCTGTCACAGGAGGCCCCGCTGCCTCCGCAGGCATCGAAAGATACGACGTAATCATCGCTATGAACGGAACACGGATTAGGAGCATGGATGAACTGTCGAGCTACCTTGAGGAGAAGACGTTGCCCTCAAAAACCGTAGTTCTAACTGTAGCAAGAAGAAACCAGATCACGCAACAAACCGACATGTTGCCTATCCCGGTAGTATTAGGGACAAGACCACCGCCGCCCTAGATTCTCCCAAGCTTCAATTTGCGTGCGCTACGTCTTCAATACAGCGGAACCTGTGACTCACTTCTTACCGGTTGGTGGGGCTGCCCGGATTTGAACCGGAGTCTATAGAGCCCAAGTCTACAAGCCTAGACCAAGCTAGCCGACAGCCCCTGCTGTTTCTAAGAACGGAGTCATTCCTTAAGAGCTTTGTTCCCATCGATTGATACCCAGTAGATCAAGCTCTTCCAAAGACACTCTGTGTACAGTGTGTTTTCTTTCTCCGTTCCTGAAACCAAGATAGTACTTGATTCTATAACTGTTTCCCCTCTGTTCTAGGAACCCTTCAGTTCCACATGGACACTTGATTTCTGTTCTCACCGCACGGTGTGATAACAGATCTGTCTCACTATTCTTCTGCACAGTGTCAAAGCTGGCCCGTTCTCAAAATCCATAGCGCACGCCATCTTGGGTTCTTTTGTGCGCGCTCAGAGTCAAGGTTTGTTTCCAGTGTACGCGTGTGC